>CANHPZ010000031.1 GCA_947462725.1 Flavobacteriales bacterium | reverse complement strand
GCGCCAACTATCCAATCAATAATTTGTGGGTCGTTGGGCGAGGTCTCAGAGGGAAAATGCATAATCCAATTTCCCTGCTCATCGATGCAGAACTTGTGGAAGTTCCAGGTCACAGAAGCATCCGAAACTCCATTCAAATCGCCTCGCTGAAGCCACTTGTATATATCACATGTATCAGTCGCTGCGATTGAAACACGCGACATCATTTGGAAGGTAACGCCATACGTTGATGAGCAGAAATCCAGAATCTCACCATTGGTACCAGGGTCCTGACTTCCGAAATCATTGCTAGGAAATCCAATCACCTCGAAATTGTAACTTTCATAGGTAGAATCCAACTGTTGCAAATCGGTGAACTGATGCGTGTACTGACAATAGGAAGCTGTGTTCACAATCAACAATTTCTTGCCTGCATACTGCGCCATAGAGATGGTGTCACCCAAAATGGTTGGGGCGCTGAAATCGTGGAATGTATTGATTTGAGCAAAGCCAATTGTGGAGGTGATCAAGCAGATGAGTGTAGACAGTTTTTTCATGTCGCTAAACTACGCCCTGATGCCAGGAATTAAATGATAAACCGACAATAATAGCCGACACAAAAAAGGCCGCTCCTATCGGAACGGCCTCTCATATTCATTAGCAAAACGATTACGCCAAAGCGCAACGGTTGAATTCTGTTACGGTCAAATCTTTGTCCGCAGTCTTCAAGTACTGAGCAACTGAAAGCTTGTTGTCCTTGATGAACTCTTGGTTCAACAAGGTGCTTTCCTTGAAGAACTTGTTCAAACGACCCATAGCAATCTTCTCAGCCATTTCAGCTGGCTTGCCTTCGTTGATGGCTTGCTCTTTACCGATTTCGATTTCCTTCTGCTTTACCTCTTCAGGAACTGAACTCTCGTCAACACTTACCGGTGCCATTGCAGCTACTTGCATAGCTACATCCTTTGCCATATCGTCTGGAGTTACCTTGTTAAAGCCAACAACAGCAGCGAGTTTGTTGCCCGGGTGATTGTAAGCATATACTTGTTCTGCGTTCACCACACTGTAATGTGTGATCTCGATTTTCTCACCGATTTTACCAATCTCTTCAACGATTTTATCGCCGATAGTCAAATCCGTTCCGGTGTAGTTCAATGCTTTCAAATCCTCCAATGAAGATGGTTTGTTGGCAATTGCTGTTTCCAAGATGTGACTTGCCACTGCAACGAAATCAGCGTTCTTCGCTACGAAATCTGTTTCGCAGTTGAGGGCGATCATTACACCGCGCTTACCACCATCGGCAAGCTTAGCGAGAATAACACCTTCGGTTGCATCACGGTCGCCACGATTAGCGGCAACTTTCTGACCCTTCTTACGAAGCAAATCGATAGCAGCATCGAAATCTCCTTCAGCCTCTGTTAGGGCTTTTTTGCAGTCCATCATTCCCGCGCCTGAAATCTGGCGGAGTTTGTTTACGTCTGCAGCTGTAATATTCATGATATAATTTTTTGAATGATTTGACAAATGTGTTGTGCCTGTTTGAAGTCAACCCCAAACAGACGTGAACTTCACGTTAAGGATGTTCAGTAAGAGAATTACGCTTCCGCTTTAGACTTCTTGCCTTTAGCTTCTTCGTTACCTTCCTTATCCTTGTCTGTCTTACGCTCAGCCAACCCTTCTGCAATGCCTTCGATTACTACATCGAGAACTTTTGCGATACTCTTGGTAGCGTCGTCGTTAGATGGGATAGCGAAGTCAACTTTGCGTGGATCGCTGTTGGTATCAACCATTGCAAATACAGGGATACCAAGACGCTTAGCTTCTGCAACAGCAATGTGTTCCTTCATGATGTCAACTACGAAAACCGCAGCTGGAACACGATTCATGTCGGCAATAGAACCCAACGTCTTCATCATCTTCTGAAGTGTGCGATCCAACTGCAGACGCTCGCGCTTGCTGAGGGTAGCTGCTGTACCGTCCTGCTCCATCTTCTCGATAGAAGACATCTTGCGAACAGCCTTGCGGATTGTAACGAAATTGGTCAACATACCACCGGGCCAGCGCTCAGTAACGAAAGGCATTCCGATAGCACTTACCTTTTCAGATACGATATCTTTTGCTTGTTTCTTAGTAGCAACGAAGAGAATCTTCTTGCCTGATTTTGCGATTTGCTTCAACGCAGCAGAAGCTTCATCAAGCTTCACTACGGTTTTGTTCAAATCAATGATGTGGATGCCCTTCTTCTCTCCGAAGATGTAAGGGGCCATGTTTGGATTCCACTTGCGGCTGAGGTGACCAAAATGCACACCTGCATCCAGCAATTCGTCAAATGTAACTTTTGCCATTTATAAAAGAATAATACTTGTTTACGTTCTCTAAAACCAATCCGCTGGTAGCCTGATGATTCATCACTTGGTGACAAACCGCACTTTGTTTCCTCGGTGCGCGAGCCCTTCGGCCCCTCAGTAGTCCAACAGATTTGGATGCTAAACAAGCCTTCCACAAGGCTACATAGCCCCTTAAGGCTATGCTGCATTCTCCAAAGCGATTAACGCTTAGAGAACTGGAAGCGCTTACGTGCCTTCTTCTGACCGAACTTCTTACGTTCAACCATACGAGGGTCACGTGTGGTCAATCCTTCTGTGCGCAATGAGCTTTTCCACTCCGGATTGATCTCTATCAAAGCCTTACTGATTGCCAAACGCAATGCTTCAGCCTGACCTGTAATGCCACCACCATCGATGTTGGCTTTGAAATGATACTTGCCATCGGTATCAGTCACTTTGAACGACTGATGCACTTTGTACTGCAACACGAGTGTTGGGAAGTAATCTTTGTAGTCTTTACCGTTGACAGTAAAATCTCCCGCGCCTTCGCTGAGGTAAATTCGAGCTACTGCGGTCTTACGGCGTCCTGAAGTATTGATATAAGCAGTCATTGACGTTTAATCTTAGCGGGTAATAATGTGTGGTTTTGGTTGCTGAGCGGTTTGATCGTGCTCAGTGCCGGAATATACAAATAGGTTGCGATAGACTGCACGACCCAAACGGTTCTTTGGCAGCATACCACGTACACCCATTTCAATCATCGCTGTTGGATGCTTGGCCATCATTTCTTTGGGTGTTGCAAAGCGCTGACCACCGGGATAGCCCGTGTAACGGATGTATTGTTTTTCATCCCACTTGTTGCCGGAGAGGGCAACCTTAGACGCATTAATCACCACAACGTTGTCGCCACAGTCGGCGTGAGGAGTGAAATTAGTCTTATGCTTACCACGGAGTACGTATGCAATCTCGCTGCAAATACGACCGAGGTTCTTTCCTTCAGCATCAACCAGCAACCACTGCTTATTGGCAGTTTCCTTGTTGCCGGAGATTGTCTTGTAACTTAAAGTATCCATTGCCTTTGATAACTAACGCTTTTCTTTCCTGAAAAACGGGGTGCGAAAATAGCACTCTTTTTCGAAACTGCAAGTACTTTTCAACAAAGAGTTGAAGATTTTCCATGAAAATGTTGGGGCCTATCCATTAAAGCGCTGCCTTTCATGGGTTTAGGCTGCCCTTGAAAAAGCGATTGATAGTGACGCGCAGAAGCGCTTCCTAGCCCTTGGCTTATTGTGAGAGTCGCCATCTGAAAAACAAAGGATAGTGACGCGCTGCAGCGTGTCCCGAGCCTGGGCTAATCGAGAAAGGCACCCTCTGAAAAAGCAAAGGGAAGCATTACCTTCGCGACTGACTCCCTCCTATGAACCTCTACAGTACCAAACAACGCTGGAAAATCTTTCTGCTCGCGCTGGCTTCGGTCATTGTAATTATTACCCTGTGGTATAGCAACCACATCGCCCAGCGCATCCGCGAGGAAGAACGACAAAAAGTGGAACTCTGGAGTGAGGCCATCAAGCGCAGAGCTGAATTGGTAGTATTCACCCAAAAACTTTTCGAGGAACTCAAAACGGAAGAACGCAAACGCGTCGACCTGCTGGGCAACGCGTATTATATCATCAACGATCCACCGGAGAATATGGACTTCACGTTCATTCTCGATTTCATTTCCAACAACACTACTATACCTGTTCTTATATACGACGACAAAGGAAAGCTCACAGCCAGCGCCAACCTTGAACGTGTGGCCACTGATACACTTTATATCGACTCGCTGCTGACCGCCGCCAAATCGAAAAACGACCCCATAGTGCTCGCCGAAGTAGGTCAAAAAATTTACTACGACGACAGCCGTCTATTCACGCAACTGCAAGGAACGATGAATGACCTCATCAACTCGTTCATTTCCGAAACGGTCATCAACTCCGCATCGGTGCCGGTGGTTGTTACCGATAGCACGCAGACAATCATTCTCAAAAAAGGCAACATCGATACGCTCGCATTCAATTCACGCGAAAGCATGAAGACAAAACTGGCTGAGATGCGCGCCGTTAATGCGCCCATCGAAGTAGTTCTTCCCGGACAAGGAAAGCAATACATCTTTTATGAGGACTCTGCTGTGCTCAAGCAGCTGCAAATGTTTCCTGTGCTGCAGCTAATTCTCATCGGCGTGTTTCTGCTGTCATCCTATCTCATCTTCTCTACGTTCAGAAAAGCGGAACAAAATCAGGTATGGGTTGGTATGGCTAAAGAAACAGCGCATCAACTCGGAACACCGCTGTCATCGCTCATGGCCTGGAGCGCGCTGCTCGAAACACAAGGTGTCGATAAATCTTCACTAGAAGAACTCAACAAAGACATTGACCGTCTCAATACCATTACCGATCGCTTCTCGAAAATTGGTTCGGTGCCTGAACTGACCGAAGCGAATATGACAGAAACGCTGCGCGAAATGATTGCTTATCTCGATAGTCGGGTTTCAAAAAAGGTGACTATCACCATCAACAGCGAGGATGAATTATTAACTGCGCATCTCAACAAACCGCTATTCAGCTGGGTAATCGAAAACCTAGTTAAGAATGCCATCGACGCTATGGAAGGCATAGGCAAACTGACGATCGATCTGCGTCGCGAAAACAATCGTGTATGCATCGATATCACCGACACAGGAAAAGGAATACCTAAGCACCAATGGAAAACGGTATTTGAGCCCGGGTTCACAACCAAAAAGCGTGGCTGGGGCCTTGGCCTTTCACTCGTAAAACGAATCATCAAACAATACCACGACGGGCGCATCTATGTGAAATGGAGCGAAGCCGGCAAGGGGACAACGTTTAGGATTGAGCTCAGGGAATAGGAATGTGGGGTTAGGGGTGAGGTGCGCGACAAGCGGGGTGACGATGCAACGCAGTATGTCGCAATTAATACAGAACAAAATGATCAATAGTTCGGATAAGCCAATCATTCGTGTAGCCGTTGAATCCGACTTTGCGGGGATACGTGAAGTCGTTTATGAAGTATGGCCCATAGCCTATCGTGAGATGATTTCGCAAGAGCAAATTGCCTACATGCTAGACATGATGTACACTGATGATTCATTGCGAAAACAAATCAACGAGGAAGGGTGCATGTTTCTCGTACATGAAAACAACGCCAGAATTGAAGGTTTTGCTTCTTTTTCCCAAGTCGAAGGTTCACTTTACAAGTTGCATAAACTCTACGTCTACTCCATATTGCAAGGCCGCGGCATTGGTCAGGCATTGCTCAACAGAGTCAAACAACTGGTGGCCACCGAAGGCGGAAATGCCATTGAACTTCAAGTAAACAAGAAGAACATCGCTCAACATTTTTATCTCAAACAAGGATTCACCATAGACCGCGAATTGGTGCTGGATATCGGCAATGGCTTTGTGATGGACGACTACATCATGAAAGTTCGACTTTAAAAATCGCAACAACTACTGTATTGAGTGATTACCCAACACTAGTCACTAGTCACTAGTCATTAGTAATTTGTGAGTGGTGACTTATGAAAATCCAAGAGCACACTTCACTTCTTCCTTCGTTCCTCGCCCTTCGCCCGTCCTAATTACCCATGCATTGTCTTTGATTTCCCATACTTCCCCATAAGCGTGGCCTCGAAATCGAGAAACTCCTTCCAGCGTTTATCCACATCAATAGCACCCGCATACTTGCGTGCAAAGCCTATGAACGTCGCGTAGTGTTCTGCTTCGCTTTCCATCAATGAACGATAGAATTCGCGCAAATCAAGATCACTGATTTCCTCGCTCAACAAACGGAACCGCTCACAGCTGCGTGCTTCAATCATGGCGGCAAACAACATGCGGTCGACAAACTGTGACTCCGGACTTCCACCCTTCGACAAAATGAAATCCATGAGGTCACGCACATATGGATCCTTGCGCTCGCGACCCAACTTCAATCCACGCTTCTTCAATTCATCGTGCACCATACCGAAATGCGTCATTTCCTCGTTGCAAATGCGCACCATCTCATCCACCACATCCGGGTATTCGGGAAACTTCACAATACAACTTATCGCATTGCTCGCAGCCTTCTGTTCGCAGTAGGCATGATCGGTGAGAATCTCTTCAATGTCCTTGTCAACGATATTGACCCAACGCGGGTCGGTGGGCAAACGCAAGCCCAGCATTACTTTATTTGGATTAGCGGCCATGGTGCAAAAATACACCTCGGCTTCGCTCGGTGACCGTCTCGCAGATGCGTTTGAGGTCGCTCTTCGGCTAGAGCTGAGTACGGTGCCCGAGCGCAGCCGAGGACGGGGCCCGAGCGCAGCCGAGGGCCCGGTGTTCAAAACATGACGTCTGCTAGCTTTCTCTCACTGCATTAAACAATATATTCGTGCAAAACGTTTTCCACTCTTGAAAAAACAAATACGCAAGGCAGGCGATTTCAAACGTGACCTGCGCCGCGAAATACTCGACATCTTTCAGCGTCAACCGAAGAAACCGCTCAACCACAAACAAGTGGCTGCTGAGCTCGGTATCAAAGACTCCGGTGTGCGCACGCTCATCTATGAATTGCTACGCACAGAAACCGACAACGGTAAACTCAAGGAAATAGAACACGGTAAGTTTCAACTCACCGAAGCACAGCAAACCAGTATCGAAGGGGTTATACAAATCACCAAATTCGGACGCGGTTTCGTGAGTGTTCCGGGTCAGAAAGATGACATTGAAATTGCCAAAGGCAATACAGGGTTCGCTCTTTGGGGTGATACGGTCGAAATTCAATTCAACCCTAAAGCCCGCAGGCCTGAAGCCCGCGTTGTGCGTGTAGTTGAGCGCGGACGCAAAAACTATGTGGGTATTATTGAAATGAGCAAAGACCACGCGTTCTTCGTGCCGTCCGATCAGCGCATACATGTCGACTTCTACATCCCTAAAGAACTCTATAGCGGGGCGAAGCATGGCGAAAAAGTAATTGCCGAAATAACCGAATGGACGAAACCCGATCGCAAACCATTTGGCAAAATCGTGAAAGTGCTCGGCAAGCCGGGATCGCACCAAGTGGAAATGCACGCCATCATCGCGGAGTTTGGATTACCCCATGAATTTCCAGAAGACGTCATTGCTGATTCTGAGAAAATACCCACCGCAATCACCGAGGATGAGATTGCTAAACGTCGCGACTTCCGCAAGATTAGCACATTCACCATTGATCCATTCGATGCGAAAGACTTCGATGATGCACTCTCCTACCGCAAACTCGAGAATGGCCTCACCGAAGTAGGCGTGCATATCGCAGACGTTTCGCACTACATGAAGCCAGATACCATTCTGGAAAAAGAAGCCTATCTGAGAGCAACTTCCGTGTATTTGGTGGATCGCACTATTCCGATGTTGCCCGAGCGATTGTCAAATGAGCTTTGTTCGCTCCGTCCTAAAGAAGAAAAGCTTTGCTTCTCTGCGGTATTCGAACTCGATGATGATGCGAACCTCAAATCGTCATGGTTTGGCAGAACGGTGATTTACTCCGATCGCAGGTTCACCTACGAAGAAGCACAAGAAGTAATCGAAACAGGAAAAGGTGATTTCGCTGACGAAATAACACACCTCGATGCACTCGCAAAAAAAATGCGAGCCCTGCGTTTCAAGTCAGGAGCCATCGATTTCAATACAGAAGAAGTCAAATTCAAATTGGATGAAGTAGGGAAACCAATCGGTGTCACCATCAAGGTGATGAAGGATTCCAATCAGCTGATTGAAGAGTTCATGTTGCTAGCCAACCGCAAAGTGGGTGAATTCATTGGCAAGAATAAAGTCAACGGACACGAGCGCACCTATGTGTATCGCATCCATGACTCGCCTGATGATGGCAAACTCCTGCAACTCAAAACATTCATCAAACATCTGGGATACGCAATCCCAAAGCAAGCCACGATGAGTCCAACCGTGCTCATCAAATCGCTTATGGATCAGGTGCATGGACACGCCGAAGAAGACATAATTAAAAACATGGCTATTCGCACAATGGCCAAAGCCGAATACTCGACCAACAACATCGGACACTTCGGACTTGCATTCGACTACTACTCGCACTTCACCTCTCCTATTCGCCGCTACCCAGATGTAATGGCGCATCGTCTGTTGCAACACTATCTCGATGGTGGTACAAGTGTAAATCCTAACGACTATGAAGTGAAATGCAAACACAGCTCTCTCATGGAGAAACGTGCATCTGAAGCCGAGCGTGCGAGCATCAAATACAAACAAGTCGAATACATGCTTAATCATGAAGGTAAAATCTTCGAAGGCATTGTATCCGGACTTACCAGTTGGGGCTTCTATGTTGAAGTAGGTGAAACGAAAAGCGAAGGCATGGTTTCCTTGCGCAACCTCACCGACGATCATTATGAGTTTGATGCAGATAAGTATATCATACGCGCACAGCGCCAACGATTGGAAATACACATGGGCGATAAAGTAACAATCAAAGTAATGGGTGGTAATCTCAACCAACGCACACTCGATTACCAATGGATTAGGAGCGCGCGATAAGTCGCATGTTCATTACGAAATAAAAAAAAACCCGCACTGTAAAGCGCGGGTTTTTTTTGCATCGCACTATTACATGCTTTGCTCCTTCTTCATCCATCTTCCCAAGCGTGCTTTGGTTTGTTCGCTCATGTGATACATCACCGGCACAAGTATGAGGGTGATAAACGTTGCGAACGTCAAACCAAATACAATGGTCCATGACAGCGGGCCCCAAAAGGCAACACTATCACCACCGAAATAAATTTTCGGATCAAGTTCTGTAAACATCGTGACGAAATCAATGTTGAATCCAATCGCGAGTGGGATCATTCCAAGTATGGTGGCCGTGGCCGTAAGTAATACAGGGGTCATTCGCACACGACCCGCTTCAACAATCGCGTCATGCAAATTGCTTCCACGCTCGCGCAAGATGTCCGTGAATTCTACCAGCAAAATTCCATTCCGCACAACAATACCGGCAAGCGCCACAATTCCTACTCCGGTCATTACTATCGAGAACTCCATATCGAAAATTGCTTGGCCCATCAACACGCCAATGACACTGAAGAGAATTTCGGATATGATAATTACAGTGCGTCCAATACTGTTGAATTGGGTAATGAGAATCAGCAAAATCAATCCCAGCGAAATGCCCAATGCTTTACCCAGGAACGCTCCGGTTTCGGCCTGCTCTTCCCCTTCACCCGTGAGGTTCACCAACACACCCTTCGGAACGCCTTCGTAGCTGGAAGCTTCTTGTTGGATCTTCGCTACAACTTGGTTCGGGTTGAATCCACTCAGCACATTCGACGACAATGTGACAACACGCTTGTGATTCTTTCTGCGAATACCCGAATAGGTTGAAGTGTACTTCACATTTGCAAAAGCCGAAAGCGGCACCTGGCGCATCCTTCCGCCCATGTTCATGTCGCGATAAGTAATCACGAGATTCTGAAGCTTTTCTACACTGTTGCGCTGATCTACTTCATAGCGCAACACAATTGGATAATCATCATTCGCATCACGGAAGCGCGACACTTCACGACCCAATACTGCCAAATTGATTTCGCTTCCAATTTGCGCCGTAGATATTCCTTCTCGATTGGCACGTTCGCGATCAATCTCAATCACTACTTCAGGCTTGTTGAGCTGCAAATCTGATTTGATTTCTTCAACACCGGGAATGCTCAATGAATCAAGATAGCGCTTCAAGCCTATTGAGGTGGTGATGAGATCCTCAAATTTCTCACCGCTGATCTCAATATTAATGGGCTTCGCTGTGGGTGGTCCGTTTTGCTCCTGATCCACCGCAATCTCAACACCCGGAATACCCTTTGTGGCTTCGCGTATTTTCTCCAAATACTCTCCCGTGCTTTCGCCGTGGCGTTGCGCAAACTCAACGAATGCTACTCCAACTTTCGCCTTGTGTGAATATGGACTGCGGTCATCGCGCGACTCATTGGCGCCCACTGCAACATTAGTAATCACTGATTCTACAATCGGATTGTTTTCTCCGATTACACTATACACGCGCTCTTCAATAATGTGAGCAACGGAATCTGTTGCTGCAGGATTGGTGCCCACAGGCAATGTACCATACACATAAACAAAGTTGGGTTCCGATTTAGGGAAGAACACAATCTTTGGACTTCTCGCCGCTGTAATGAATAAAACAACAAACAACAATGCCACGGTGCTGAAAAACACGGTGCGCGGACGCTTCAGCGCCCACTCCAAAAAATTACCATACTTCCGCTGAACAGCAGGCCACATCTTCTGCTGAAAATGTCTGATAGCCCCTTCCAACACGAACTGATAGAGCAGATGGATTATCAATGCGGCAATCATCAGATTTCCCATTCCAAACGATCCACTGATATAAAACACAAGAGCCAAAGCCAAAATAATGAACGCAATAATCATCGTGCGCTTGCGCTTCTTCGCCTTGTCGGCATGGCCTTCATGTTGCATGAAGTCAACAGCGAATACCGGGTTGATGATGTACGCCACAACAAGAGATGCAGTAAGTGTAATGATGAGCGTAATTGGCAAATAGCTCATGAACCTACCAATAACGCCTCCCCAAAATGCCAGCGGCACAAAAGGCGCCAACGTGGTAGCTGTTCCTGATAATACAGGTAAGAAAATTTCCCCTGCCGCGCGCTTGGCAGCCTCCTTAATAGGAACCTTACCGTTGTCATAAATGCGGTGCGTATTCTCAACCACCACAATAGCATCATCCACCACAATACCAAGACCCAACAAGAAAGCAAACAACACAATCATATTCATGGTAAAGCCTAACCAAGGCAAAACAATGAATGCGATAAACATCGATAGCGGCACAGAAAGCGCAACGAATAGAGCGTTGGTGGCACCCATGAAAAACATCAAAATAATCGTCACCAATATGAAACCGATAATAATCGTATTGATCAAATCGTGCAACGTGATGCGCGTCTCGCGCGACATATCTCCGGTTACTTCAATAGAAAGCTGATCAGGGAATTCTGTCTTTTTCATGTCAGCAATAATCTCCTTGATTTTGTCTGAAGACTCAATCAAGTTCATACCGCTTCGCTTTATCACATTCAAAGTGATTACGTTCTTATGATCCAAACGCGCATAACTCTCTTGCTCCTTGAAACCGTCTTTGACTTCCGCGATGTCTTTCAAATAAACCTGCGCTCCGGACATCGAGCGAATCACCAAATTCTGAATAACAGAAATGTCTTTGAATTCTCCTGTAACGCTCAGCGATCGCTGCATGTCATCCATGGTGACATTGCCACCGGGAATGGTTACGTTTTCATTGCGCACAGCTTGCATTATATCGTAGCTGGTAACCTTCGCTGCCTGCATCTTGTACATGTCGAGATTGACTTGTATCTGGCGATCCAGAGCACCTACAACATCAACACGCGTAATCTCCTTCATGGCTTCGATGCGATCTTCCAGAGACTCGGCGTAGCGCTTCAATGTAGCCAAATCGTAATCTCCCGCGATGTTCACAAAGAGTATCGGCATTTCGGAGAATTCGATTTCTTGCACCGTAGGATCATCAGGAAGATCGGTAGGTAAATCTGGCTTAGACTTATCTACCGCGTCCTTCACTTTCTGCTTCGCCTGTGCGACTTCAACGTCGGTATTGAACTCAACCACTACAGCAGAATAACTCTGCACAGAAGTGCTGGTTACTTTCTTCACTCCGGCAATCGACTTGATCTGTTTCTCGATAGGCTTGGTGACCAAGTTTTCCATATCCTTCGGCGCAGTGCCGGGATAAATGGTCTGAACGTACATCGTTGGAATTACGATGTCCGGAAAACGCTCCTTCGGAATGTTCTTGTATGCGAGCAAACCAAACAACGTAATGAAAATCGTCAACAAGTAGATTGTAGTCTTGTTGTCGATGGCCCAACTCGTTGGCTTAAACTCTTTGAATGGATTAGACATGTCTGAGGTAATTAGAGATTAAAAACGAATAGCCATTCCATCAACCAATTCGAGCTGACCGGATGTAACCACTTTATCAGCAGCCGACAAACCACTGATAATTTCAGCTTGGCCATTGTAGGATGTGCCAACCGTTACCAAACGCTTACGAGCAATCGTCTGACCGGCTTCCAGTGTTGCCACATAAACAAACTGTTCAGTGCCCACGCTTTGAATTGTGTTCACCGGGAGTGTAATCGCCTCTGCGTTTTCGTAATCAATCACTTTCAAGATGGCAACCATATTGGGGTGATACGTGCTATTGTCGCCGGTGAGAGCAGCTTCTGTTGTGAAGGTGCGTGTCATTGGATCAATCACGCGTTCGACAAACGTAATCTTAGCATCTACGCTCACATTCAAATCCGGAAAGTGTATCATCACAGCATTACCCTTGTTCACCTTCGCAGCATAAGACTCTGCGATTTCTCCCTTCACTTTCAATCCGGCCAAATTCACTACTCGGAAAGAAGGCTCCATGGCCATTGGGCTGGCAAGCTGTCCAACCTTAACCGAAATCAAATCTACTGTACCTGAAATCGGCGCCTTGATGATATTCATGTTAATGGTTTCACGAATGGTTTCCATTTGCTTTTCAAGGGACTCCTTCTGTGTTTTCGCTTGAAGCACTTGCAACTCAGAACCAATCTTCTGATCCCACAAACGCTGCTGACGCTCATAAAGATCCTTAGCAAGCGTGAGCTGTGGCTGCAATGAATTCAACTGCTTGGTGTAAAGATCATAGTCCAGCTCTGCAAGCACTTGACCCACCTTCACCGCGTCGCCCTCCTTTACGAAAATACGCGTAACACGACCACTCATGAGCGGCACAATGTTCACGCTTTCCGAAGCATCAACCATACCCTGCACATCGATGTAGTGACGATACATCGATGGTATCATTTCGGTTACTACGACGTCCTTAATCTTAACAACCTTCGCAGTAGTGTCGGTGCTCGCAATCTCAGCTTCCAATGCTTTGATTTGTTCGGTAATAGCTGCGTGCTGCTCCTTGAGCGATTCCAGCTGGGCTTTTTTATCCTTACTGCCGCATGAAGTCAACATGAGCACCATGAGGAGGGTGAGGGAAATTACTCGTATCATAATGATTGTTTATTTCGAATGAATGGTTTTTCTATAGTTGGTTAAGCGCCTTCAATAGCGCAATGCGTGCGTTCATCAGGTTCATCATAGCGCCGATGTACTGACCTTGCGCCAGAAGATTCTGCGACTGGATTTGTGCAATCTCAAAACTCGACGACATACCTTCATTGTATTTGATGCGCGTCTTGGTGAGAATACGCTCCGACAAATCCAAGCTTGCCTTCGAAGACTGGAATGTTTCGAATGCCGTGCGGTATGTACCGGAAGCCTTGTTGTATTCCAATTGCTTAGCCTGCATTGAATAGCTCACCATGTCAGTCGTTTGCTGCAATTGCACTTTCGCAATCTCAATGTTTTTCGATTTGCTGAATCCGGAAAAAATTGGAACGCTCAATTGCAAACCCCAGAGCTGAATCGGAAACCAAGGCTCATTGGCGTCTTGAAAATTGAACTCATTGCGCTGCGCTTGAGTCTGCATGTTGTAGAAAGCAGCTGCAGTAGGAAGTAGCTTCGATTTCTCCGCTTTCACATTCAGCGCGCGCATATGCATGCCCTCTTTGGCTACTTGAATATCAATATTAGACATTGGATCAAAAACGGTATTCAACAACTCCAGTGAATTGGCGTTGGCCATCTCCTCAAGGTTCTCCGACAAAACAATGCCTTGATCAAGCGGCATTCCCATCGTGAACTTCAACACATCTTTAGTAAGTAAAACTTGCTGCTCTGCATCTATGCGGCGAATGTCGAGGTTGTTCAAATTGAGTTGCAACTGCTCTACATCCTGTATTTCGACAAAGCCGTTATCATTGAGTTGCTTCGTGTCGGAAAGCATCTTGGCCATAACTTCACGACTTGCCACAATCATCTGCAAATTCTTCTCTGATATAAGCGCAATGCAATAGGCCTGTGCTACCGCGTTCTTAATTTCCACCTCTGCTCGAGTCGTATTCTTCTTCTGCAGTTCGGCATACGCCTTCGATGCTTCCAACCCAACTAACCAAGTACCATTGAACAGCAATTGTGTGGCAGATATGCCTGCATTCATGTTTTGAGGAACACCAAACTTCAACTTCGCGAATTCACCTGGTTTTCCACCAAAAAACTGAGCAGGCACCAAAGAAGTAGGAAGGTCAATGTAATTGCTGTATTGAATACTACCACTGATTTGCGGCAGTCCTGTGCCTAACAAAGCGTCGCTTGTTAGTTTCGCAACCAATGCATCGTATTGTGTGCTCTTCACGGAGAAGGCATTTTTGATTGCATAGTCCTGCGCCTGCTTCAATGTGAAACCCTCTTGAGACCATGCCTCAGAAATTAGGCCTACAAACAGTAAAATCAATAGTGTCCTATACATAGCGGTTCGGTTATTTCTTACTTTTTTTCATTTGTTGCTCAAGGAACTCGTGTCCTTTTGGGCTCGCGACTCCTCTTATGTGATACTTGAAATTCTCGAGATAAATGTCGAGCACTTTATAGTCCTTCATCGGAAAAAGCAACTGATTAAACACAGCATCCATGCGTGCGATATACAGCTTCACGATGATATCTGCGTTGATGTCTTTGCGATACAAGCCTTGCTTTTGACCATTGAGCAGATTGTTGTGCATGGATTCATACACCATTTTATGACGAGAAGACTTCAGGCTTTTCGCTATCTCCGGGTAATACTTCTCCAAATCATACATCACCGATGGATGCACATTGTTGAGCACGCTCATCACCCATTTGCTGATTTCAAGCATCTCTTCAATTGCATTCAGTCCGCGCGAACAGATTTCTTCCATCTGCGTGTCCTCATGTTTGCAAAACGAGCGCACAGCCTTCTTTACCAGGTCTTCCTTATCCTTAAAATGTAAGTAAATAGTCTTTTTCGACATGCCCAGATGACGGGCCATATCGTCCATGTTCACGCTCTTGATGCCCAATTGCATGAAGAGCGAAGTAGCAGAATCTATAATTTGTTGTGGGCGCGACATGGTCAATTTTTCCGGCCGCGAATATAGGTAGCAACAAACACCTATGGAAACGATTTTGTGAAAAAAAGTTTCCTGGGTGTTAATGATAGGGTGCTGGATTTTAAGATTGCTGGATTCTTGGGTTTATGAAAGCCGCATTCCAAAGGCAACCGAGAAGAAGACGCGCTGCAGCGCGTCCTAGACCACATCAAATCGAAGGAATCTTCCTATAGCAATTCGCCGCTCACCTCATTCGGCATGGTCACCTTCAAACGCGGCTCGGCTTGCATGGCGCGCTCGATGGCAAAGCGGGCCTCGTCGTTGCGGGCCCAGGCACGGCGTGCAATTCCGTTGTTGACATCCCAGTGCAACATACTCTTCAATCGGCGTTCGCTGTCGGCGCTGCCATCGAGCAACATGCCGAAGCCGCCGTTTATCACCTCGCCCCAACCCACACCTCCACCGTTGTGCAAACTCACCCATGTAGCGCCGCGAAACGCATCACCCACGAAGTTGTGCACGGCCATGTCGGCGGTGAAGCGCGAGCCGTCGTAGATATTGGAGGTTTCTCTGTACGGTGAATCGGTGCCCGACACATCGTGATGATCGCGGCCCAACACCACAGTTTCAATTTCGCCATTCGCAATGGCGTCGTTGAATGCTTTCGCAATGCGCATGCGTCCTTCAGCATCGGCATATAGTATTCGCGCCTGCGAACCGACAACGAGTTTGTTGCGTCCTGCTTCCTGAATCCAACGAATATTATCCGCCATCTGCTGCTGTATTTCTGCCGGCGCAACGGCCATCATCTCACTCAACACACGCTCCGCAATGCGGTCGGTGCGCTCCAAATCCTCGGGCTTGCCGCTGCAACACACCCAACGGAACGGACCGAATCCGTAGTCGAAACACATCGGACCGAGAATATCCTGAACATAACTCGGGTATCTAAACTCACGCGGCTTGCGACCGCTTTTCTGTTCTGCACTTGCCATTACATCAGCACCCGCGCGTGATGACTCCAATAAAAACGCATTGCCATAATCGAAGAAGTACATGCCCTTCGCGGCATGTTTGTTTACCGCCGCAGCATGCTTGCGCAGAGTTGCCTGCACCAGCTGCTTAAACTCCTCCGGTTGCTCAGCCATCATGCGGTTGCTCTCTTCATACGAAATGCCTGCAGGATAGTAACCACCTGCCCACGGATTGTGCAACGAAGTTTGATCACTTCCCAAATGCACTTCGATGCCTTCTGTATCCAACTTTTCCCATACATCCACGATGTTGCCGATGTAGGCAAATGAGGTGATGGTGTTTTCTGCCATGGCCTTGCGCACTGCATCACAGAGCACATTCAAATCATCGGTAATCACATCAACCCAACCTTGTTCATG
>CANHPZ010000030.1 GCA_947462725.1 Flavobacteriales bacterium | reverse complement strand
ATGTTCCAGATTTCCCAAAAACGCAGCTGTCTTTTTTCCATAATGTGGTGAATGATTCGCAATATATCGAAAGATGGTGGAAGGTTGAAAGTTGAAGGTTGAAAGTTGAAGGTTGAAGGTTGAAGGTTGAAGGTTGAGGTTGAAGATAGGCCTGCTACAATCCTACTATCCTATAATCCTACAATCCTACAATCCTTATACGCTCTGAAGCGCCTGACCAATCACTGCCAGCGCTTCATCGATCTCCGCATCCGTGATGGTAAGCGGTGGTGCAATGCGAAACGACCACGGGCACGAGAGAAACCAAAAGGTGATGACACCGTGTGCCATACAATGCTCTACCACTCGACGCACAACATCTTCACTCTCGAGGTCGATGGCGAAGAAGAGTCCGCGCTGTCGCACTTCTTTGACAGCCTCGAATTGGCGTAGGAAGTTGGCCATGCGTTGGCCTTTGCGTTCCACGTCGCTTACGATATTTTCTTGTTGGAAAACCTCCAGGTTGGCGGCTACGGCAGCGCACACGAGCGGATGTCCGGCGAATGTGCTGATGTGTCCGAGCATGGGTTCGTGTGTAAACAGGCGCATGAACTCACGTGATGCCACCACACAACCAACGGGAAGTCCGCCGCCCAGCGCTTTTCCGAGCACGAGGATGTCGGGCACAATTTCCATTTGTTCGAAAGCGAAGAGTGAACCGGCGCGACCCATGCCGCATTGGATCTCATCAAGGATGAGCATGGTGCATGTTTCGTCGCACTTCTTGCGCAGTGCTTTCATCCACGCTACATCAGGAATGCGCACACCCGCATCGCCTTGGATCGTTTCGACGATCACGCATGCTGTTTGTGTGGTGATGTTTTCTAAATCGTGCATCGCGTTGAAAGCGATGAAATGCACATCGGGCAGCAATGGACGGAATGCAGATTTCTTTTTTTCGTTGTGACTCACGCTCATGCTGCCATGCGTGTTGCCGTGGTAGGCGCCTTTGCAGGCAATGAGCTGAGTACGCCCGGTGATGCGCTTGGCGAGTTTGAGTGCCGCTTCAATGGCTTCCGCGCCACTGTTGACGAAATAGCAGCAGTTAAGTGATTCGGGTAGCACCGAAGTGAGCGCTTGTGCTGCGCGCGTTTGCGACGCTTGCAAATACTCGCCATACACCATCACGTGCAAGTGCTTTTCGATTTGCTCGTGCAATGCTGCTTTGATGTGCGGATGTCCATGTCCCACGTTGCTCACGCCAATGCCCGAGATGAGGTCGAAGTAGCGCTTGCCATCTGTGGTGTAAATGAACACACCTTGGGCGCGCTCCACTTCGAGTGCGAAAGGGTAGAGGGTGGTTTGCGCGAGGCCGAGCGATAATAGGGGGTCTTGGGGCAAGGGGTTAGGGGTTAGGGGTTAGGGGTTAGGGGTTAGGGGTTAGGGGGAGACGAAGTTAGAATATTATGGCATAATCTGGGAATAGGGATTTCGGTAATGAGCTGCAAATATTTGCTCATGAAAAATCCATTTGCAACCAAAAGCTATGCTTTCGCTTTGAATGTCATTGAGGTATGCCGATGCGTAATGACCGATCGTAAAGAGTACATCATGTCAAAGCAACTTACGCGCTCGGGTACTGCTGTAGGGGCATTGTATCGTGAAGCTCAGCATGCAGAGAGTCGTGCTGATTTCATTCACAAACTTGCGATAGCACAGAAGGAATGCAACGAATCAATCTATTGGATTGACTTGTTACGTGATAGCCATTCTATAGATGAAACTACTTATTGCCAATTGCGTCGGGATGGAGATGAATTGATGCGGATGCTGACGACCATGATCAAAACAGCAAAAGCAAATTTGAATAGGGGTTAGGGGTTAGGGGTGAAGGATTAAGAATCACTGCAAACACTTTACCCCTCACCCCTAATCCCTCACCCCTAATTCAGCAGAATTTCATCCACAAAAATCCAAGGCTTGCCTCCCGAGCCTAGGTGCCAACTTGGGATGGTTTCAAATGCCGGCTTGGCAATGACTTTCACATAGCGTGCACTGCCGCGCAGGTCACGCTTGAATTCTCTTGTCGAAGGTGTAGCATCCTTCTGGTATTCGGTGATGTCGATAGCTCCCGCGGGTGCAAATGTTTTTCCGTCATGCGAGAGCATGATCTCAATGCGCGAGGGAAACCAGATCCACGATTTTGTTTCTTGCAAACATGACAGTCCGATAGTGGTGATGGCTTGCTCGGCGCCCAAGTCAATGATGCATTCCATGTTTTGTCCTTGCCATCCTTGCCATGATCCTGTGCGGAAATCTGCACCACCGCGCATGCCGTCGATGAGGGCTTCATCACCACCACCCGTGTATTGGTTGTTATAGGGTGTAATTGAAACCATGCTGCGATCTGAATTTCTGCGATAGAAATCTGCGGTGCACAATTTTTCTCCGGTCAATGCTGAAAATGCGGCTACATGCGTTTCATCGTAAATCATGATGCGCTTGGTTTCTCCATCAAGCAATTCCATAATCTTAATGGGGCGGCGCGAACCACGCGGTGGCTCAAGATGTATCTTATAGCTGCCAACACCTTTAATTGTGCTCAGCGTGATTTGTGTGCTGTCGCGAAAAGGTAGCTGCGGTCCTGATATTACCGGCATGGGTTGAATGAGAAAATCGCTTACGCGGCTAGCAATCAAAGGCTGTGAATGGAAGCGAGCCTTGCTATCAATGGCGAGCATATTATTCGTTCCGGGTAGAAAAGGATAGACATTGTTTTTAGCCCAAACATACCAAGCCGACATCTGTCCGCAGTCTTCATTGCCGCAGAGTCCATCGGGCGTGTTGTGGTATTGCTCACGACAAATTCGGTCGACCATTGCTTTTGCTTTTTCGGGCTTGCCGATGAAGTTGTAGAGGAACGCTGTGTGATGGCTCGGCTCGTTGCCATGCGCATACTGACCGATGAGTCCGGTGATGTCGGCTTGTTCGCGACCCGATGTTTGGCTGGAAGCAGAGAAGAGTTGATCGAGCCATTTTTCAAACGCTTCTTTACCGCCATGATATTCGATGAGCGTTTCCACATCGTGAGGCACAAACAGCGAGTACTGCCAGGCGTTGGCTTCGGTATAATTGAAATCGACTTGATATGGATCGAAGGGTTCAGGGAAACCTCCATTGCGTCGTGGGCGCATGAAGCCACTGGTGGGGTCGAATAGGTGCTTCCAACTTTGGCTTCGCTTGATGAATGTTTGATAGGTTTCAAGTTGGCCGAGCTTTGCGGCAAACTGCGCAATGCACCAATCGTCGTAGGCAAATTCCAGTGTTTTGGAAACGCTTTCGCTAAATTCATTGGCAGGCACATATCCCAATTCAGCGTAGCGTTTTTTCTCTTCTTGCGGACCGGTTGCGCTCACGCCCATGGCCTTCAACGCAAGTTCCTGATCGAAGTCGCGAATGCCGCGCATATAGGCGTCATAAATCACAGGCACGCTGTGATAGCCAATCATGCAATAGGTTTCATTACCGGCCAATTCCCATACGGGCAATTCGCCACGCTCTTTGAATATTTCAAGGAAGGTGACGATCCAGTCGCGTGTGCGCCGTGGCTCAAGCTGGGCCATAAGCGGGTGATATGCGCGAAACGTGTCCCAAAGCGAAAACACGGTGTAGCGTGTGTAGCCATTGGCGGTGTGAATTTTTTTGTCTTCGCCGCGATACCTGCTATCCACATCACTCCAAATATTGGGCACGGTATAGCAGTGATAGAGCGCCGTGAAGTAGTTGGCTCGCACCTCCGGATCGGTATCAGCGAGAGGCGCTTTGTTGAGGTGCTCTGTCCACTTGGTCTTTGCGTTGTTGCGGTATTGATTGAAGTTCCAATGCGGTGCTTCTGTATACAGATTGTTTTTCGCACCGGCTTCATCGACTCCGCTGATTCCGACTTTCACGATGATTTCAGACGTCGGGTCAAACAACATCGAGAACACTTGCACCTGTTCGAGCACGCTTACTTTTTTGCCATCACGGTCTTCGGTGTAGGTCACATCGAGTTGAGTGAAATCGCGGAAAGGTTTGGAGAACACAGCGTAGAAGTAAGTGTGCTGTTCTTCGGCCCAGCCTTTCGAAATGCGGTAGCCCGAGATAGCAGTGTCGCCGATGATGTGGTAGTCGTATTGTTTCAAATAATCGCGATGCATGAAGTCCAAAAACATACGGCATGAATCACCCGGCGCGAAGGTGTAGCGATGAATGCCTGTGCGCTCGGTGGTTGTGAACTCTGCGTCAATGGCGTAATCCTCGAGACGCACTTTGTAATAGCCCGGCTGAGCAACTTCACTGGCATGGTTGAATTTACTCTTATAGGCGTCGCTCCATTTTTCAGCCACTTTGATGCGGTGGTTCGTGGGCATGAATAGAATGTCGCAATAGTCGGGTACACCTGTTCCTTGCAAATGCGTATGCGAAAATCCGTAGATGTATTCGTCGCTGTAGTGATATCCGCTGCAGCCATCCCATCCCTCAAGACGCGTGTCGGGCGATAGTTGCACCATGCCAAATGGCGAAGTAGCGCCGGGGTAGGTGTGGCCATGACCACCGGTGCCAATAAATGGATTGACAGCGTTGTATACAGTAGTGTCGAGCGCAGGACATGTAACGATATCTGTCGCGTTTTTTTTCGACTTACATCCCCATGCTATGCATGCGCAGAGGATTACTGAGAGTTGTAGAAATTTCATGAAGTGAATAAACTTTATTTGACGCACACGTTGCAGTTGGCCCGGTCGTGATTCATGCCCATGTGCAGTATAGCCGGCGCTGCGGGTTTGATTTTTTCGTCGTAGATGGCACGTTGCTGCGGTGTGAGCAGAAATTGCGCAGCCATATCGCGTGATTCACGGAGGTTCTTTTTTTCTGTGCGCAATTCAGATTGTGAACGTGATTTTTCCTCATCCGAAATCGATGACCGCGATATGCGGTTCGTCTCTTTGTCGATGAGCACGCACGAGGCGCTGCAATGCTTAAAGAGGGAATCAATTGCAGTGGCTTGCTGGTTGCTCAAACTGCAATATGTTTTGATCTGAGCAAGCTGCGTAGAATCGGCGGGGCTGAGTTGAGCATGCACGTACACGCTTGCCATCATGCAGAGTATTATACACATGCATTGCAACAAGCCTATGCGCAGGGCGTTCATGATCGATTTTGAATTTTGATTGCTCAAATATACTCGCTGTGGATGGATGCTGTAGTGTACATTTGCGCCGCTATTGGTTTCTTCCTAAGCGAAGAATGAAAAGGGAATTCGGTGAGAAACCGAAACTGTACCCGCAGCTGTGAGCATCCAAAGCACCGAGTCATTCAAGTCCACTGATTCTAATTGAATTGGGAAGGCCGACGAGGGGATGCAAGTCAGAAGACCTGCCTGTAGCATGCTAGTGTCGGCGTTGCCGATATAAGTGCCCGGGAAGAGGCGCAGCGAAGATGAATAAACTCGTAATCCTCATAGCAGGAATTGTGTGGTCGTGGTGCGCCTGTGCGCAGCAAACCGACACCATTTCAGGTTATCACCAAACAGAAGATGTGGTGATCATTGCGCGCGCGGGTTCCATTTGGAAACCTTCATCGGTGATTACGCCGTTGCAACGCCGGCAGTGGATTGGCGGTGACGTCGGTTCATTTCTCGATGCACACGGCATAGCGCATCAACTGGTTGCAGGCGCGGCAGGTGCTGCGAGTTCACTGCGCTACCACGGACTCTCTTCCGATCATGCCGTACTTACCTGGCATGGGTTGCCGATCAACTCGGTGACGTTGGGTACCTGTGATATGTCGCTCATGCCTTTGTTCTTTTTTGATCAGGTGCGGTTGTATGAAACGCCGTCGCTTTCCGAAGGTATGCAATGCGGCATGGGCCTCACCATCGATTTGCGCAATGAGGCGTTGGAAGAAGGAAGTTCAGCGCGCATCATAAGCGGTTACAATTCCATGCGCAATCGACTCATTGGTGCCGAAGCGAAGGTTTCGCAAGCATTGCGCGGTGGTGTGCTTTCAACACAAGTGCGCGCATTTCAACAGGAAATGCAGAACCGTTACAGTTACGTCGACCGCTATCAAATCGATAAGCCGGTGATGTGGCAAAAGCATCAGCAAGGATCGTTTGCGGGCAGTCATCTTGATCTGGAATACAAGCGAGGCAACAGACTTTTGGCCGCTCGTAGTTGGTGGCAATCCAAGTCGATGGAGCTGCCTACCGTGATGGGTACGAATGTGCAAGGCACGGCCTCACAGGCTGATGATAACTTGCGCACGATGCTCGAATACCGTTGGTGGAGTGCCAAACTTTCGGCAGATGCGCAATTGGCCTACACTCAGGAGAAACTGCACTATTTGGATGAGCCTTACGCAATCGATTCGCGCATCGGCTCTCAGATGGTATGGGCGCGTGGCTCTTTGCAATGGAGAGTCACACCAAGTTGGATGCTGAAGTCTACCGTTAGTGAGGCGCTGGTGCATGTGGCGAATACCAATTACACAGATGGACAAATACGCAAGACATGGGCGCAATACGCACTGCAGTCGCATTATTTCAAGAAGCGTCATGAGCTGGATGTCAATGGCTCGTTTGATCGTCGCTTCGGCAGCGAGGGATGGTCGGCGCAGGGTAATTACGGTTATAAGCTCGATCGCAAGGCGTGGGCCATGGCTCCGCAGTTCAATCTTGCGCGTCGATTCCGATTGCCTGATATGAACGAACTGTTTTGGATGCCCGGCGGAAATCCGCTCTTGAGACCTGAGTTGGGCTATCATGGTCGCGCCGGCATCCTGTTGTTGTTGGGAAGAGAGACACGCACCGTGTGGCGCATAGAACCCGCTGTGTATGCATCGCGTGTGAGCGATTGGATACAGTGGGTGCCGGCCGAAGGTTCGGTATGGACCCCTGTGAATTACCGCAAGGTTCAAACGCAAGGTGTGGAGTTGCATGCGGCGTGTGAGCATAGAACGGATTATGATCGCACGAAATGGAAATTGGAAACGCGTTGGAATATGAACGATGTGTTTTGGTTGGATTCTACTTCAGCGCACACACAACGCCGAATGATCTATACGCCGCGCTTTACCGGTTATCAGGGCGTAACTGTGGAGCATGGTGTGCATGCCATCACGCTGGGCTATCGATGCGTAAGTGAACGCTTCACGGATGAAATGAATACGCCTCATCGTGCATTGGCCGCCTATGGTTTGTGCAACGTGTGGTACAGCGCTTCATTGAAAATTCATGGAGCGCAGGTACAACTCTCATGCGGTGTCGATAATGTGTTTGATGTCGCTTACGAAACACTGCGACTCTATGCCATGCCCGGACGCGTGTTGCGCGCAGGCCTAGAGTTTTCTTTTCAATCCAACAAAAAAAATGAACCAAGGGAAATAATCACCTTGGATTAAAAACAAATAGAATGATGAAAAATCTTGCAATTCTCTTTTCTTTCGGGTCACTGCTGTTGCTCAACGCTTGCAAGCCTGATGATGTTATCGTAGATAACCCGCCTGCAGACACCGGATATTCCACAGGTGCATTCGTAGTGAATGAAGGTTCCTTTTTGCAAAACAATGCATCCATCACGCACGTAGCCGAAGACGGAACAGTTACCAATGATGTGTATTACGCGCAGAATCAGGTTGAACTGGGTGATGTGTTACAGAGCTTCACTGTCATTGGTGATCGCGGTTATGCGGTGCTCAACAATTCTCAAAAAGTAGAAGTGGTGGATATGGTAACGATGAAACATGCGGGCGCAATCAGTGGTTTGAGCTATCCGCGCTTCATGGTATCGGCTGGAAACAACAAAGCGTTTGTCAGCAACGGATCAACCGACGGAACGATTGAAGTGGTTGATTTGGCTTCCAACCAAATTGAATCGAGCATTGCGGTGGGCAAGGGGCCTCAGCGTATGGGCGTATACGGCAATGATGTGTGGGTGTGCAACGAAGGCGGATGGACGCTCGACAGCACCATCACCATTGTGAACGCTGCCAGTCACAATGTGATCGATACAGTGTTTGTGGGTCATCGTCCGAGCGACATTGTATTCGATCAACTCGGCTATGCGTGGGTGCTTTGCGCGGGTGAAACATTCTATGATGCCAATTGGGCCGTGGTAGGTCATTCGCTTGCGAAGTTATATCGCATCGATGTCGCTGCGCATGCGGTGGTTTCATCCATTCCAGTAGGCTTGCCGGGCGATCATCCAACACAGCTTGAAATTTCTCCCGATGGTCAGGTGCTTTACTACGAGAACAACGGCGTGTATCGATTCGATTTCGTGAACGCGGATTTCCCGGGCGACCTCATCATTGGTGAAGCGCGCACAGCACTCCGCATTCAGCCTTCAACGGGTCAATTGTGGTGCGCATCCATTTCAGATTTCACCAATCCTTCAACGGTGTATGTCTATAGCGCAACAGGCGCTCCGCTGAAGTCGTTTACTGCAGGTATTGGAACGAATGGAATAGAATTTCAATAATGACTAATGACTAGTGACAAATTAGTCACTAGTCACTGCTACAATTCTATCTGCTCCCACATTCCGATCATACATGTACATGATCACGTGATACACGTTTTTGGTGCCGGCATGTGAGCCTTCAGTTACGCGGATGTTGTCGGCGCTGTTGTATAAATCGCGCAGCACAAATCGGTAGTTGTAGTAGCCTTGTTTTAACAAGAGTTTCGCGGTATATGCGCCTAGGCCGCGGTCGTAGGTGCATGCATCGAGTTTGCCAAATGAGTTGAAGGCACCTTCAATGAAAATAGAAGCATCTGAAATTTCAGGCATGTTGAGGATGAAATGGACCCACACATAATCGGCTTCTAGATTGTCGTCGCCGCCTTGGTCGTTCTTCACCAGAAAATTTCCGTTGATGTCTTGCCAGCTGCTATAGGCGCGTTTTCCCTCGGGCACACACGGGCGCAAGTAAACGTGATAGCCATCGTCGAGTTGAGCGATGTGTTCCACTTGTGAACTTTGATAGCGCAAATCTTTCACTTCGAAAAAGCGCCATTCTGCGCATCCTTCAAACGTGTTTTCTCCGCCGAAATAATCGAAGGTGAGCAAATCGGGCTGAATGAATATGGGTTTCAGAAAATCACTGGTCCGCTTCCAATCGAAGTTTTGAATGATGAGTGCGTTGATGTCTCGCATCGGGTCATTGATAGGGAATCCCGCGTGTGCTAAGTCAAAGTCAATTTCCTGATGGGTGTATCGCTGCGCCACAATGCTGCTGGAATGCAGATTCGGGCGAATGGTTGCCATTTGTTCGTAGATCAGAAATCGAAAAGTGGCTACCCACTGCGAGGTGTCATTCATGTCCATGCCGGAATAAACAACCATAGCATAATTGCCCGATATCAGCGGCTGACTCATATCGGTGGGGTAGGAAAAGCTGTAGTGAATGAAGTCGAAAAGCGTGTTGAATCCGACTTCAATGGTGTTGATTTGATCGGTTTGAAATCCGCGCACATATTGCGCATAATCAAGTGCTGATGGCTTCCAGTTGTGATCGCAGTGTATCACACCAAAGCGCAGCGATTCAAAATCTTCTGCAAAAAGATCGAAATGAAATTCGAGCTGCTCTCCGCTGTGCAGCGCGATGAGCGGATAGCCCAGTTTGTTGTCGGCAGGATAGCACTGAATCGTGTGCACATCATCACGAAAAACGGCATTGCGCATGACATCTTGCGCATGAATCACAAGAGAAAGCAGCGAGAGCAATGAAGCTAACGATAGTCGCATGCTACGAAAGTCGGGCTTAGAGAGGTGTTGCGCCAAGTACTTTTGGATATTTTGTAGTAACTCAATGGATGCCCGTGATGTAAACTGGTTTTGCGAAGTAAATTTGTGCCATGCCCAAAGGAATGCGTTATCTGTTATTAGCATTGGTTGTTCTGCTCGGTGTAGCATCCTGCAAGAGCAAGCCGGAGCCGAAACCTCTGGTGGGTCGCTATTATTCGGGTGTGTTGTTCAGTAAGCCCTATCATATTGATGTCGTGGACGATTCAACCGACTTTCAATCGCAGTTCGATTCTATTATTCATGTGTACGAATCGCTGCTCAATGGATTGGATCCAAAATCTCTGATTTCGAAAATCAATGCGTTTGCCAGCGATGATAGTGTCTTTGTATTTGACGACAGCACACGCGCATTTGGCTTGGTATACGACATTGCCAAAGACCTGCACAGACAAACCATGCAGTATTATGACCCCACGGTTACACCCATGAAGCGCGCGTGGATGGTTACGAAAAGCCGAGGCGAGTTGGAACCCAATCTTGATTCGTTGTTCGATTTTGTGGGATTCGATCATTCGCAGAGCGGTGAAATATTGATTGATTTGAATGAGACCACTACCGATGGTTACACCTACAAAGAGTCGCAAATCAGAAAGCGTGATGCGCGTGTTGAACTTGATTTCACAACCATATCCGCTGCAGCAGCACTCGATCAGATAGCACAGTGGCTGCGTGATCGGAAGGTGTCGCAATTCCGAATCAAGTATGGTCAAAGTGTGCTGAGTGAAGGCTCGACGGTGGATACATTGAGCGTGATTCCTATCGGCATTGGAATGGATTCTTCTGATCAATACATCCGTTTGCAGCGCGGAGCATTTGCTTGCCGAACGGCCATGGATAAAATGTCTATGATTGATCCGACCTATGGATATCCCGTGGATAATGAAATTGTTTATGTCGCGATTCATGCGCCATCACTAGTGGAGGCAGAGGTGTTTAGCGAGGCGTTCATGATTATGGGCTTGGAACGCGCCATGGAGTATTACAACAACAATGAAACTTCGAAGATTGAATCGTTCATGTTCTATGGCAAGCAGGAAATGCTGCAAAGCGCCTCAACGGAAGGTTTTGATCGGTTGATGATTTTAGCCGATAGCACAGCTGCGCCATGATGGTTGATTCTTACATTTTAGCTATTGAGTCGAGTTGTGATGAAACATCAGCAGCGGTGTTACACAACGATCGTGTACTGAGCAACATTATAGCTACGCAAAAGGTGCATGAGAAATATGGTGGCGTTGTGCCGGAGCTGGCCAGTCGCGCGCATCAGCAAAACATAGTTCCTGTTGTAGATCAGGCATTATCAGAGGCAGGAGTGGCTAAAGAGCAACTCACGGCTATTGCCTACACACAAGGTCCCGGTCTTATGGGCGCGCTGCACGTCGGTTCGTCGTTTGCGAAAAGCATGGCCATGGCATTGGATATACCGCTAATTCCGGTGCATCACATGCGTGCTCACATCCTGGCACACTTCATCCGTGAGAGCGATGATCAAGCGGTTCCATCATTTCCCTTTTTGTGCTTGACGGTAAGTGGTGGTCATACACAAATTGTATTGGTGCGCTCCGCACTGGATATGGAGGTGATAGGAGAAACCATTGATGATGCTGCCGGAGAGGCACTCGACAAGGCCGCCAAGGTGATGGGGTTGCCTTATCCCGGAGGACCGCATATTGATAAA
This sequence comes from Flavobacteriales bacterium, assembly GCA_947462725.1. Taxonomy (GTDB): domain Bacteria; phylum Bacteroidota; class Bacteroidia; order Flavobacteriales_D; family Sanyastnellaceae; genus JAIBBG01. The sequence continues at coordinate 5,376 of CANHPZ010000030.1, read as the reverse complement.
CTGGCAACGCAAGGCGATGCGCTGAAGTATCGATTTACCATTCCGCAGATTGGAGGTTTCAACTACAGCTTCAGCGGATTGAAAACGAATCTGCTCTATTTCTTGCGCGATCAGAAAGCGAATGATGCAGCGTTTATCGAGCGCGAGTTGAATCACATTTGCGCTTCTTATCAGCATGTGGTTACAGAGTATTTGCTAGCGCGATATGCTGCAGCCGCTGCGCAGCATGGGGTTACTCAATTGGCTCTTGCCGGTGGAGTTTCTGCCAACTCTGCATTGCGCGCTAAATTGATTTCCCTGTGCGCCGAGCGCAATTGGCAAGCATTCATTCCGCCGTTTTCCTATTGCACCGATAATGCCGCCATGATCGGCATTTGCGGATATCAGCAATGGCTTGCCGGTCATCGCGGAGCATGGAGCGATGCTCCGAAGGCCTCGTGGAGCTTGTAAAAGAAAAGACCCGCCGCAGCAGGTCTTCTCTGATGTGAATTCAATCTGAAATTTATTGTTTGATGAATCGCGCAGAAGTAAGCTGTCCGTTCAATTCAACTTGTACAAAGTATACGCCCGCATCCAGTGCACTTACATCAATGCGTTGCTTTCCTTGCGCCGCGTGAAGCACTTCAGCACCCAATGCATTCATGATACGAATAGGTGAAGACGAAGGGATTACTGGAATAGTGATGAAATCATTGGCCGGATTGGGATAAACGGCAATCGTGCCGAGCGATTCTTCATCGATGCCAATCTCAATGGATGTTACCTGAATTTGAAAAGTGCCAAGCTCTCCGTCAAAGCCATCGGTTTGGATGTAATAAGTTTCGCCGGGTGTGAGACCGCTAGTCATTATTTCAGACGCGTAAGCATTGGCTGCGCAAGTGTTTACCATGTCGTCGTTGGCGCCGAGAAAGGTTACTGTTGCGAAGTCGGTGCAATTGCCTACTGTGCAAAGCGCTACCTGTGTGTCGATGCCACCGAAGCACGTGCTGATGAGCACACTACCGGATGCCGGAGCAGTGAAGTTGAACCAAAGAGTATTGTCGAGCGAGCCATCGCACCAAGCTAGGGAGCAATCGCTTTCAGGATCGCTGCCGGGCAGGTTGATGGGGGAAGTTTCGTTGGCTTGAATCGTTGCGAAGGCATTGTCTGCGGTTGTTGGCGCATCATTCACAATCAGTTCGCTTGCGGTGCAGATGCCGTCGTTGGATGGGAATAGGCAAGACCCCGCATCGAGTGGAATCAAACTTCCCGATGTCCAATCGACACTATAAAATTGAAGAGGTGATCCGTTGGAATTCAACGAAGGGTTGAGAAACCCAATGGCTATTACGCTGTATCCAATGCCATATCCTGCTACCATTCCGGCGGGCAAGCAGTAGCTAAGTCCAACCGATGTACCGCTGGAATCTTGAATAGCCAGCGTAAAATTCTCGCTGAGTTGCACATATCCTTCAGCATTGAAGTTGCCATAACTGATGTCGTTTACAAGCGTTGATCCTTGTTCTGCGTTGATGAAATCTGCTGATGGCGCGTCGCTCACCGCATGTATGAAATGCACAGGAATGGATCCCTCTTGCGTGGCGAAGAGCTGCATTCCTTCAAACATAATCAGGTCTAAAGGACGGGCAGGAGAAAACCCATTGGTTGCAAGTTGGCCTGTGATTACGAATTCATAATTGAGTTGTGGATTCAATTGGGTGGTATAGCTGAGCAGCGGATTAGCAGCATCTGCGCTCGATGAGTCATGCAGTGTGATGATTTGATCGCTTGATGCGGCCAACTGCAAAAGACCTGAACAGGTGAGGAAGCTGAAGTTGTCGATCAGCATTTCGCCATTCACACGCACATCGACATACTGTGCGGCGGGATCTGCGCTCGCGTGAACGAAGTTGACCAATGCAGTGGCAATAGATGTGTTCACAGAAATGAGGAAGGGTGATGATTCGCCCGTGTATCCATCCACTTGAATGAGGTATGTTGCTCCCGATGTCAGGCCGTCAACTTCTATGGATGACGCATACGGATTGGAGCATGTTCCCGCGATGTCATCGTTGGCCGCTATTGGCGAGTATGTGCTGTAGTCGTTGCAGTCACTTGCACTCCAAAGTGCAATCTGACTATCAAGCGCAGAGCCTGAGTTGCACGTGCTGATGGTTACAGCGCCTGATGTTGGAGCAATGAAGCTATACCACACCGAATTTTGAACGAGCAAGTCATCGCCGCACCACGAGTTGACGCAAGTAAAAACGCCAAATGCAGCGGGAGGAATAACTTCGTTGGCATCGGATGTCGCGCTGATATTGGTGCCGTCGATTGCAGGGTCGTCAACAATAATATTGATGGCGTTGCACGGCAGGTCGTTGGCGGGTTGGGCAAAAGCATATACGCTGCAGAGCAGGGCACAAATGGTAAAAATTTTTTTCATGGAATAGGGAGTGTTGTGCGAAGATAACATCAGGCACAACAATCTACTCGATTTTCTATTCGCCTATTGCAGGCTGCAAACCCATCTTGTTCGCTTCTGCCAACATGAGCTGATAGGCTTCGTTGTAATCGTTGTGAATGATGCCATCGAGAATGGCTTCTTTAATGGCGTTCTTGATGATGCCGATTTCACGGCCGGGTGCAAGCGCAAAAATGCGCATGATGTCTTCGCCTGTTATCGGCGGTTGGAAATTGCGCACGCGATCTTTCTCTTCGAGCTCCACCAACTTCTCTACAACAATTTCGTAGTTGGCCAAATAGCGCTGCACCTTGGCTTCGTTCTTTGAAGTGATATCGGCGCGACAAAGTTTCATGAGATCGTCGATGTCGTCGCCGGCCTCAAATAACAATCGGCGTATGGCGCTATCTGAAATAGCTTCTTTCGTGAGGGCAATCGGACGCAAATGAAGTAGCACCAATTTCTGTACGTATTTCATTTGGTGATCGAGAGGAAGCTTAAGTCGCGCAAAAATCTTAGGTACCCAGCGCGCGCCAACATCTTCGTGCCCATGAAAAGTCCACCCAATTTCTTCTTCAAAACGCTTTGTGGGTGGCTTAGCGATGTCGTGCATGATGGCAGACCAACGCAACCACAAATTGTCGGTGCTCTCACAAATGTTGTCGAGCACTTGCAGCGTGTGGTAGAAATTGTCTTTGTGTGCTATACCATTTCTTTTTTCGATGCCATGGAGTTTCACCATTTCAGGAAAGAAGCGATGCAGCAGACCGGTATCAAAAAGCAACTTGAAACCAACGGATGGCTTGTTGCACATAATGATTTTATTGAGCTCCGTTGTGATGCGCTCCATCGATACAATGCTGAGTCGCTCACAATTTCGTTTGATGGCTTGAAACGAATCCTCTTCTATGCGAAAGTGTAATTGGTTGGCGAAACGCACTGCGCGCATCATGCGCAGCGGGTCATCGCTGTACGTGATGTTTGGATCAAGTGGCGTGCGCAGGATTTTGTTTTCCAAATCAGCAATACCATCAAACGGATCAATGACATCGCCATAATTATGCGCTTGCATGGAAATGGCAAGGGCGTTTATCGTAAAGTCACGACGGTTTTGATCGTCTTCCAACGTGCCTTGTTCAACCGATGGTTTGCGTGAGTCGCTGGAATAGGATTCTTTGCGCGCATTCACAAATTCAATGTCCAGGTCTTTGAATCGAAAATGCGCAGTGCCATAGGTTTTGAAAATGTCGACCTTTCTCACACCTAGCGCGCGGGCGCAAGCTTGCGCCAATTCAAGTCCGCGTGTGTTGGCCACCAAATCGATGTCGGTGTTGGGGCGATTCAGCAAGATGTCGCGCACGAATCCCCCGATAATGTATACCTCAATGCCCAATGCCTCAGCTTCGCGCTGAATGGTGCGATAGAGCGGCGATTCAATGTGTGCGGCTAAATTCATGGAGCGCGCAAATATAGCGATGCGCGCAGGCCTGTGCGCTCAAAGAGCCCACCATTGAAATGGTGGGCTATGTGAGTGTTTCCCTTTATTCCAAACCCACCATTGAAATGGTGGGCTGAAGATCCATTGTAATGACATACGATGCAACGTCTCCTTACCTTGATAGCCCGCCATTTCAATGGTGGGCTGTACAATAAAAAAAGCCCCGATGACTCGAGGCTCTTTCTATCATTCAAAAAAAAATAATTAGTCTTGCTTAATCAGTAATTGCGACCAGCGCTTTGAGCCGTCGTAAATCTGAATCGTGTAGAGTCCTGATGAAAGGTCGCTTATGTCCATCATGTTCATAGCGTTTTTCAATTGCTCGCGACGAACCAACGCTCCGCTGCCCGAGTAGATGGTAACATCAGCATTGCTGTGCAAACGACTCAAGTCGAGGTTCAGCATGTTGGTAGCCGGATTTGGAAACATATGGAATGGACTTGCATCGGCTTCACTCACGCTCGATGAGCTGCTGAAATGAAGATCGTCAATATCCATGTAGTTTCCGATTTCAGGCGCATTGCCAGCACCGGAAATCAAAACAATTGTGCAAGAGTCTGGCACCCCGTTCAGAATAGGATAAATAGGAGCGTCGAAGTTCGCCCAGCTGCTTTGTGTTGTGAAGAATTGAGTTTGTCCCAGTGCAAGAGTATCGCTCACTCCATTCGCAGCATTCCATTTGGTGAAATAGCAAATAACACCGGAGATGTCATCGCCATTAATCGAGGAGCGGTAGCTACCTGAAAGAAATGTAGGAATGCTATTCACGGGAAACCCTGCTGCACCGGTTCCGGTTACCAGGTTTATTGTTCCTGTCATGGCAACAGCCGGAAATGGGGCGCCGGTGCCATCATCGGTGCAGGTAAGTCTGCAATATGAGTTGCCAACTACTCCGGGAGTTTCTTGTGTAACGCCGTATTCTGTCCCTACGAAAAGCGACAATACGTTGAACGTTGCCCAATTGTCGGGTTCAGGGTAGCCGTTGGTGTTGTTCCAGTTTTCGAATCCTCCGTTAGGAATTGTTTGCGCCGCAAGGCTTGTGCCCAGGCAAATAATAGCGATAAGCGTGTAGAGTTTTTTCATAAAATGATTTTTTGTATGGCCAAAAGTAGCCCCCTGCATTTGCAGCGCAAGTGAAAAAAGTCATGCATTATGAGTAACCTATTGTTACTTGCCCGGTCAATTTTCTATGACACAAAAACGAATAGTTTTCGCACCATCCATAAGCGTGAAGATGCCGGCTTTCAAATTGGATACATCGTACTGCCCATCGCTGATGCAACACATCACTACATGCCCAAGTGCATCGCAAATGCGGCCGTGGGTAATGCCTTGCACTCGGATGCTGTTCTTCGCCGGATTGGGGTACAGTGAATAGGTGTGGAGTGATGGGGTGTCAATTCCCGCTGGGTTGTTGGAATATCCGGGTGTCTGT
>CANHPZ010000029.1 GCA_947462725.1 Flavobacteriales bacterium | reverse complement strand
GGCAGCATCGACATCATTCCAATGTCTTCAAGAATTTGATGCGTTGCTCCATCTTCACCCAAGGTTAATCCTGCGTGAGAGGCGCAAATTTTTACATTCTTATCGCTATAGGCGATGCTCTGACGAATTTGATCATAAACACGTCCTGTCGAAAAGTTGGCGAATGTGCCGGTGAACGGAATGTACCCACCGATAGTCATTCCGGCAGCAACGCCCATCATATTCGCTTCAGCAATTCCTACTTGAAAGAAACGTTCAGGAAATGCCTTCATGAAAGCATCCATTTTCAGCGAACCGATAAGGTCGGCGCACAGGCCCACAACTTTCGGATTGTTTTTTCCCGCTTCAAGCAAGCCTTCTCCGAAGCCGCTGCGTGTATCGTTAGAACCTTGAATGGTAAAATCGAGCATAAGAATTTTTTTGAGAATTAATAATCACCAAGTGTTTCAGTCAATTGTCCAAGTGCCAACGCCAACTCAGCATCGTTGGGCGCTACGCCGTGCCATTTGTGGGTGCCTTCCATAAAGTCAACACCTTTACCCATGGAGGTTGTCATCAGAATCATAATGGGTTTTCCCTGGCCTGTTGCAGATTTCGCCAGCTCTAATGTGTTGAGTAAATCCGACATCACATTGCCATTGGTTTCCATCACATGCCATCCAAATGCTTCCCATTTGCTGCGCAAATTTCCCAGACTCATTACTTTTTCTGTTGGACCGTCGATTTGCTGTCCGTTCACATCAATGGTCGAAATAAGATTGTCAATTTTATGGTGTGCCGCATACATCGCTGCTTCCCAAATCTGGCCTTCTTGCAACTCACCATCGCCATGAAGTGAATAGACAAGCTGTTTATCTCCATTTAGTTTTTTGGATTGAGCCGCGCCGATTGCTACAGAAAGTCCTTGGCCTAATGAACCGCTGGCCATGCGCACACCAGGTAAACCCTCGTGCGTAGTGGGGTGTCCTTGCAAGCGTGTATTCAGTTTGCGGAAAGTGCTCAATTCACTAACAGGGAAATAGCCTGAGCGAGCCAGCACACTATACCAGACCGGCGAAATATGACCGTTGCTCAAGAAGAAAAGGTCGTCACCGATGCCATCCATTTGCCAGTTAGTGGGTTGATGCTTGAGAATACGGAAGTACAGGGCTACAAAGTAGTCTGTACAGCCCATGGATCCTCCTGGATGACCACTGTTCACGGCGTGTACCATGCGTACAATATCGCGTCTCACTTGAGATGCGGTTGATTCGAGTTCTTGAATTGTCATAATGATGATGGATTGCGGCGCTAAGGTATCGCGACCACATAGCGTTATCGTTTGGTGTTGACTGAATGTGAAAAAGTGGGATGTCGTATTTTCGCGGCCGCAAAACCAAGAGATATGTCATTAAAATGTGGAATCGTTGGGCTACCCAACGTCGGTAAATCAACCTTGTTCAACTGCTTGTCTAACGCAAAAGCGCAAGCAGCAAATTTTCCTTTCTGCACCATTGAGCCGAATGTCGGAACGATTACTGTTCCGGATGAGCGACTCAATCAGCTTGCAGAAATTGTTAACCCCGAACGTGTAGTACCCACTACGATTGAAATCGTGGATATCGCGGGATTAGTAAAGGGCGCAAGCAAGGGCGAAGGTTTGGGAAATAAATTTCTGGCCAACATCCGCGAAACAGATGCCATCATTCACGTGCTGCGTTGCTTTGAAGATGGCAATGTGGTGCACGTTGATGGAAGCGTGGATCCCGTGAGAGATAAAGAAATTATCGATATTGAATTACAATTAAAAGACCTGGAGTCTATTGAAGGTCGAATTGCCAAAGTCATGCGCGCTGCGAAAAGTGGCGATAAAGACGCTAAGCGTGATTTCGATTACATGACGCGTATCAAGGAAGCATTGGAGCAGGGGAAAAGCGCTCGCACAGTCACTCCGGCGAATGAAGAAGAGTCGAAGTTGCTGGATGATTTGCAATTGCTCACGAGCAAGCCTGTGTTGTATGTGTGTAATGTTGAGGAATCGTCTGTCGTTAATGGCAATGCTCACGTGGCGCGCGTGCGCGAGGCAGTGAAGGACGAAAACGCGGAAATCATTGTATTGGGTGCAGCTATTGAAGCCGATATTTCAGAGTTGGAGACGTTTGAGGAGCGTCAAGTATTCCTCGGCGATTTAGGTCTGGATGAGCCTGGTGTGGCTAAATTGATTCGTGCTGCATACAAGCTCCTCAATCTTCAAACGTATTTCACAGCCGGAGTGAAGGAAGTGCGCGCATGGACTATACACAAGGGAGATACAGCGCCGAAAGCTGCAGCAGTGATACACACAGATTTTGAAAAAGGCTTCATCCGTGCTGAAGTAATCCGATTCGATGATTACATCCAATACAAATCAGAGGCTGCCGTGAAGGAAGCAGGAAAATTAGGTGTAGAAGGAAAGGAGTACGTTGTGAAGGATGGTGATGTAATGCACTTCCGATTCAATGTGTAAAATCAATCAACGATTATAGAGCAACAAAAAACCCGCTTATTCAGCGGGTTTTTTTATGTGCTCTAATCTGTAGATTATTCTTCAGCTGAAGGTGCTTCAGTGTTGCCTTTGGCCTTGCTCTCTTTCGTTGCTTTGGCTTTTTCAACCTTCATAGTCATGCGGTCTTCTTTACCGTCGTAATCCACCAACAAAGTATCTCCCGACTTCAAATGAGCCGTGATAATTTCTTCCGCGATTGGATCTTCGAGGTATTTCTGAATAGCACGACGCAAAGGACGCGCACCATATTTCTCATCGTAACCTTTATCTGCAATGTAATCTTTGGCTACGTCAGTAAGCTTGATGGTATAGCCCAAAGAGGTTACACGGTGGAAGAGTTTGCTCAACTCGATATCGATAATTTGATGTATGTCTTCCTTTTTGAGTGCATTGAAGATGATGAGGTCGTCGATACGATTGATGAACTCGGGAGCAAAAGTTTTTTTGAGAGCATTCTCGATAACCCCTTTTCTCTCTTGCTCTTCCTGTGCTGATTTGGCAGAAGTGCCGAAACCTACGCCTGTTCCAAAATCTTGTAATTGACGAGCACCAATGTTACTGGTCATAATTATGATCGTGTTCTTGAAGTCAATCTTGCGACCCAGGCTATCGGTCATCTGACCATCATCCAAACACTGGAGCATCAAATTGAATACATCCGGGTGGGCTTTTTCAATCTCATCCAACAGCACAATGGAGTAGGGGCGACGACGAACTTTCTCCGTCAACTGACCACCCTCTTCGTAGCCAATGTATCCTGGAGGTGCTCCGATGAGGCGTGACACAGCAAACTTCTCCATGTATTCACTCATGTCGATGCGAATCAAAGCATCTTCAGAGTCGAACAGGTATTTAGCAAGTTCTTTAGCCAATTGAGTTTTACCTACACCGGTAGGGCCGAGGAAAATAAATGAACCAATCGGACGATTCGGATCTTTCAATCCTGCACGGTTACGCTTGATGGCTTTCACTACTTTCTTGATAGCGTTTTCTTGACCAATCACAGTGCCTTCTAGCTCCTGATCCATCTTCGCTAAACGTCCACTTTCCTTTTCAGCTACACGCGTCACAGGAATGCCTGTCATCATAGCTACCACTTCTTCTACATTGGCTTCAGTTACTGTAACACGATGGCTCTTGGTATCTTCTTCCCATTTCTTCTTAGCCGTTTCAAGTTTTTCTTGAAGTTGCTTTTCGCGATCGCGAAGTTTGGCCGCTTCTTCATACTTCTGGCTGCGTACAACGCGATTCTTATCTTCTTTAACCTCTTCAATTGCCTTTTCGATGTCGATGACTTCTTTCGGCACGTTGATGTTGTTCAAGTGAACGCGAGAGCCAACTTCATCCAACGCGTCAATGGCCTTATCGGGTAAATGACGATCGGTGATGTAGCGTGCGGTCAATTTCACACACGATTCGATGGCCTCAGGTGTGTATGTTACACTGTGATGCTCCTCGTATTTGTCTTTGATATTATTCAAAATCTGGATAGACTCATCAATAGTGGTTGGATCAACTACTACTTTTTGGAAACGGCGTTCCAAAGCACCATCCTTCTCGATGTACTGACGGTACTCATCGAGTGTCGTTGCACCAATGCATTGAATTTCGCCACGAGCTAAAGCAGGTTTAAACATGTTGCTGGCATCGAGCGATCCGCTCGCGCCGCCGGCTCCAACTATGGTGTGAATTTCATCAATGAAAAGAATCACGTCGGGTGATTTTTCCAATTCATTCATCACGGCTTTCATGCGCTCTTCGAATTGGCCACGGTATTTCGTGCCGGCCACAAGTGAGGCGATGTCAAGCGTTACGATACGCTTATTGAAGAGCACGCGTGAAACTTTCTTTTGAATGATGCGCAATGCCAGACCTTCAGCGATAGCTGATTTACCTACACCAGGTTCACCGATGAGAATAGGGTTATTCTTCTTGCGGCGTGAAAGGATTTGTGAAACACGCTCGATTTCTTTTTCACGACCAACAATCGGATCCAGCTTGCCGTCTTCGGCCATCTTGGTGAGGTCACGTCCGAAGTTGTCGAGTACAGGTGTTTTGCTTTTGCTGTCACCTGGCTTCTTTTGGATGCTGCCCGACATTCCGCGTTCGTCATCGTCATCGTCCGATGCTCCCGGTAATTCTGATTTGGGCAGATCCTCCTTGGAAATTCCGCCACCGATGTTGTCCAGTTCGTCTTTGACGGCCTGGTAGTCTACGCCAAGTGCAAGCAATTGCTTGGTGGCTACATTGTCCTGGTCCTTCATGATAGATAGTAATAGATGTTCTGTTCCCACGAGCGACGCTTTGTAAGCCTTCGCTTCGAGGTATGTGATTTTTAAGATTCTTTCAGCTTGTTTCACTAGCGGAATTTGCCCCGGTGAGTTGAAGTTGGCAGCCATTGCCGATGAGCTTTTGATTGAGCCTTCAATCATTTTGCGCAAACGGCTCAAATCGACATCCAGGTTTAGGAGCATTTTAACCGCTAGGCTTTCGCCTTCGCGAATCAAGCCCAACAATAAATGTTCAACACCGATGTAGCTGTGTCCTAAGCGCAATGCTTCTTCGCGGCTATACTGAATTACGTCTCTCACTTGAGGAGAGAATTTGGCTTCCATACTCATAAGTTCTTTCGCTAGGTAAGTGTCGAATAAATATACAAAAGTTTAAACGCACTCCTTATCGTCAAAGTTAGGAGCGACCTCAAGAGTCTTTCAAGTTTTTACATTACTTTATCAACAACTCCATTGGGAATGGAAGAAAAGGCCAAAGCAGAACAGACTAGGTTGATATATCTCAATCAGCGGATGACTTGAATGGATCCGCTGCGCTCTTGAATCTCCGTATCGAAAACGGATTTGACTTTCAATCGGTATTGATAATATGAATTGCCGACGTAATACTGACCTCCATTGAATTCTCCTTGCCAAACGGTTTTTAAATCGTTGCTGTGAAATACGGATTGTCCCCAACGATCGAAAATTACAAGGTCGAACACTTCAATGTCGAGCGCATTGCCCATTACCTGGAATACGTCGTTGATTCCATCGCCGTTTGGGCTAAAACTATTCGGTAAATAGACAGCAAATGGCTGCGGCATGAAGTAAGCTGTAATGGTGTCAGACGATTGAAATGCAAAGTGGACCGCAGTAAAACTTGGATCTCCGTTGATGGCGTTGTGCCTCGATTTCCAATGATTGAAATCGATGTATGCAGTGGGCATAGCTTCAAATAGCAAGGGTTTGTTTCCTTCTAATTCAACCGTAATGGTGTTGGAGGTTCGGTACGGAATACCACTGTTGAATTCTTCTTCGAATGTCACAACACCGGCTTCTGCCGGCTCAACTATTACGGTAACGGTGTGATGCGGTATAACCGTAAATACAGCAGTTAGTGTTCCGTTTTCAATAAGTTCGAGCAGCACTGTAGGTGAAGTGATGCCGGGTGAAATTGCATTGCCATTGAGCTGCCAATAAGAGAAAGCTGACCACTGGTTATCGGCCACAGCAGTTAGGCTGTAGATGTTGTCTGCTTCGAGCACAAGTGAAGTGCCTTGGGTTGGAAGTGTATCGCCATTCAGCACGATAAATCCCCCACCATTCGGGCTAGGCAGAATGTCTACCGTGTAGTGTTCCGTATAGTCGAATAGGGCAACGAGTGTATCTGTGATGCAAGGGTGAATGGTGATTTCAAGCGCATCATCTGCGGGTTCGATAGCAGAATGGAGGGCTTCCCAATGATTAAACACATACCACTCATTGGCGGTAACACTGATGCTGAGCGTATCACCTGGCGAATGTGTGCTTGTGGAGGGAAGTGATGACAGGGACAAGCCATCCAATGTGATTACACCCGCACCAGCGATATCATTGTCAATCGTTAAGCTGATAGGACCGCTGGATGGCTCAACAAAATGAGCCACCAAAGTGATATCACCGGATAGGGTAAAGGTGGTGCTGTCGCTATTCGGGTCAGCAATTGTTCCTGTGCCAGCGGTTATTTCCCAACCGGCAAAATTGCCACATGTTTGGCCATCTGTTGCCGCAAATAGGTCAAGCGGAAGGTCGGCAAAGTAGGTTCCTGTAAATGGTAAATTGGCGTTGTTGAAATTCAGGCCTTCCATCTCGAACGAGCCTTCTCCATCGATTTGAAGCGTTACGGTATAGCCGGTAACGTCGTAGCAGCCCTCAACTCCGGCTATGATTTCATTGTTGCATCGGGCCAGAATGAAATCGCGCATTTGCTGCACATTGCTTTGCCATTCGGCTACTGTTCCGCCCCAGCGAATACAATGACGGGGCATTTCAGTTTCGAATACAGCCACCATACTGTCGAGCACTTCTATCATGCGGTCACATGAAAAAATGGTGTTGGATAACGTCGCGTAGCGCTGCATATAATCAGCAAAAAAGTCTTCGTTGTTGAACAGTGCGTTGAGCACGGGGATGTGTCCTTGACCACCAACATCACCCATGCCATCGATTTGACAGGGGTCGGCATCAGGTTGTGTTGAGGGCACGCCTGTATAGTTCACATAATGACCGAAAGTTGCATCATTATCCCAAAGAGCATATCGCCATCTTCTGGCATCGCCATTTGGGTTTCGGCCGCGCCACCACGCTGTATTCCAATTGAGCCAATCGGTGCAAACCACATATCCATTAAGAATGAAGTAATCAATCAAGCTAAGGTGATTGTATTGGGTAAGCACGTAATCGTAATTGGCCGCTATACTCATGTCATTGGTGGTGATGAAACTTACGAGTGCATTCCAATCGGTATTGCTGCCATATTCATTCCAAGTGCTGCCCCAAGTTTTGATGAAGTCTACAAACCCTGCGGATTGGTTGTAGTAAAACTTGGTGTAGTCAGTGTCGTCAACTTTTTCTCTCATGTCATATACACCCCAGTACTGGCCGTTGATATATAAAACGCACATTTCAACCTTGCGCTCATCGAGATGTAAATCTCCTAATTCTGAAAGTCGATGCACGTATGCGTCGCGAATATGCGCTCCCCCGGAGCTGGGATAATTGTCGTTGGCGGCAGCTTTGAAGATGAGCCGCTCGTAACCTTGTCGATTGCTCGAGGAGAATAGCGGTTGTTGAACTTCGTTATCGTATCCCAAAGCATCTCTGGTAATGTAGTCGAAGCCGCGCTGTGGATATCCGTTGGAGTCGTTTCCATGTTCATTGCTATCGCCGGTGGCTTCCGTAATGAAGGTGCCATTGGGCGTGAAGAATTCTATGTGTGTGAATTCGCCACTACTCCATGACCCGTCGGAAAGTGTTCCGCCTGATACATTCACCATCATGACGTCATGAGTGTCTGCCCCAAAAAAATAGGTGTTGGTTTCTATGTAGCTGGGGAGAAGGGTCGGGTCAGCAGAATAGGCTATGGCTCTTAGGCTTGTGGTTGCGCTTATTGCCACTGGTCCGGTATAGGGCGTTGATGCATTAGTCGGTTCTGTGCCATCCATGGTGTAGTAGATGCTTTCCCCTGCAGCTGCGGCAATTCCCACATTGATCGGCCCATTTTTATAACCGGCTATTTCTGTCAGGATTGGTGTGCTAGCATAACCATTGTAATAAGCACCGGCGTTGGCTGCATTCTGTGTAGGATCAGTGAAAATTCCAAATGCAGCTGCTCCATCTGCAATGCGACCATAGGAGTGGTTGGCTTGGAAAGCCCCTAGTGTGGCCATATCAAAAGTTTCCAGAATAGTTCCGCTGGCATTCGAGAACACCAGGTCTTCGCCATTGGTTTGCGTTATGCGGAAACTCGTGTTTAAATAGCCGAATTGATTCGGGTCGTAGTTGCCTGTGCCGGAGAGAAGAACTATCAGATAGCTACCGGCATTAATTGTAGTGCCCGTCGGAATAGCCCATTTCTGAGGATTGGTGATGTCGTTGCTTAGCCAGAATCCCCCCAAATTGACATTGGCAGCAGACGAATTATAGAGCTCGACCCAATCTTCGAAATCGCCGCCTTGATCCCAATCCGTGTAATTGGCAACACAAAATTCATTCACTACAACTTGGCTTGAAGCGACGAGACTCCAAAGGGAAAGTAAGAGCAGTGCGATTTTGCGGTTCATAGAGTATGTCTATTGCGATGGTACAATGACCTTACAAATTTAAAGTAGGTTGCACCGTGGCGATCGTATCAGCTTTTCCGATTGGATTTATATGTGAATACTTATTTTTGACTTCATGAAGGTCCTTGTTAGACTTAGCATTTTCGCGTTTATTCTCGCAATTATGTTGGATGGTTGTGCTATTAGTGCAAGCAAGGATCACTTTGATTTCAATCGCTTGGTTGGTCGATGGGTATATGCTGAGTCTGAATCGGCGCAATTTGAGGAGTGGGCATTGCATAATGATGATGCATTCGTGGGAAAAGGTTTTGTTTTGGAATCGGGCGACACCACGTTTATTGAGACTTTGGAAATTCATAAAGTAAATGGTGTTTGGACCTATTCTGCCAAGGTTTTAGAAGGGGCTTCTCCTGAGATAGTGCCCTTCACGCTTGCCAAACAGAGCGACCGAACAGTAGAATTTATCAATCTTACTCATGATTTTCCTAAGAAAATAGGATATGAGTTTTTATCTCCTGATGAAATGCAGGTCTATATAGAAGGCCCGCGTGATGGACAAAACATTCGAATCATGTTCCACTTTACAAGAAGCGAATAAAATTTTGCTGAGACGGTTGGATTTTTAGAAAATGAATTTACATTTGTACATCGCTCGGATTTTTTTTCCGATTGAAACAATAAATGAAAACGTGGTCGCGTTGACCACCCCATACCAACACTAAAAGAATACGCTATAGAAAAATTCTACTCTTTGTTCATCTGTATTACGAACCTAAAAAAGAGGAGGAATTATGCGTATTCAACTCATGTCAGACCGACAGTTGGTGGAAGCTTACCACAACGGAAAAGAAGCAGCCTTTAACGAATTACTCAAGCGCTACAAGTCGCGTGTTTTCGGTAAAATCATGATGCTGGTTCGCAATCGTGCAGCAGCTGAGGATATTTTCCAAGACACCTTTGTACGTGCAATACACGCGCTGAAGGAAGGGAATTACAATGAAGAGGGTAAGTTTAGCGCATGGGTCATGCGTATTGCACACAATCTCTGCATCGACTACTTCCGCCATGTGAAGAAGATGCCGATGACTCGCGAGCGCGACGAGTACAATCCATTCGATTATATCAGCACCGAAGAGAAAAACTCTGAAGAGTCTCAAGTGAAGGCTGAGGTACGTCAGGACACCAAAAAGTTGCTCAATCAACTGCCCGACGAGCAAAAGGAAATCGTCATGATGCGTTTGTATTACGATATGAGCTTCAAGGAAATCGCAGATCAGCTTGATATCAGTATCAATACCGCTTTGGGGCGTATGCGCTATGCTTTAATCAATTTGCGAAAGCTGATTGAGAAGCATCAGATGGAAATGCCCATGTTATAATTGTTGATTATTGTTGTTGGAAGAGGCTCGCCCATTGGCGGGCCTTTTTCTTTAGAGAAAATTAAGGGCAAAGAAAATCCCGCTCGAGGCGGGACTTTCAATGTTGGGTTTCTTCAACCCTTTTTCTAGTTTAAGACCAAACGAAAATTGTTCATCGACCGGCTCTTACGGATGCTCAAGGCTTTACTATATGCCAGGAGTGTATTCACAGTGTCGTTCGAGGGTTCGCATTGGTCTTCGATTTCTTTCGGGAACATCCCGTTAATCAACTCTTCTTCCATTTGCGTAAACTCCAATAAATCATCAAGTGTAAAATCGTTCATCGGCTTTAATTTGTCGGTATAACCACAACGTTCTGCTTTTATTGCCTTGGATCAAAAAAAGGTTAGCGTTCGTCATGCAGAGAGTTGAGCAGTATGTAAGAAATTTGTCCAACCAATGATGAATAACGACTCAATTGAATTGACTTCAGCAGATTTTGATAGGGCTATGATGCAGCGAGCAATTACCCTTGCCTTGAAGGGTGTGGGTCATGTGGCGCCCAATCCCTTGGTCGGTTGTGTCATTACGCACGATGGAGTGGTGATCGGAGAGGGTTATCATGCGAAATTTGGTGATGCACATGCGGAGGTGAATGCCATTGCTTCTGTGCAAAATCCTGAAATGCTGAAGGAGTCTACGCTCTATGTCACATTGGAGCCATGCGCGCATTATGGTAAAACCCCACCATGCGCTGATTTAATTGTGAAGTTCGGAATTCCTCGAGTGGTTATTGGGGCAATGGATCCTTTCCCATTGGTGAATGGTCGAGGTGCGCAACGCCTTCGCGAGGCAGGTGTTGAAGTGGAAGAAAACATCGAACACGAAGCCTGTCGCGAAATGAATCGACGATTCTTTTGCTTCCAAGAGAAGAAGAGGCCCTACGTCATTTTGAAGTGGGCTCAAACAAGCGATGGCTTTATGGACGTTGTGCGCAATTGCGGAGAGAAGGGCGTGCGATGGATTAGCGGTCCGGAAACAAAGTTGCTCGTTCATCAATGGCGATCTGAAGAGTCGGCTGTATTGGTTGGCCGCAACACTGTGATCAACGACAATCCACTGCTGACCGTGCGTGAAGTTTCCGGCACAAGCCCTTTGCGAATAGTCTTAACTCAAGATGCTCAATTGCCTGAGGGATCAGCGGTTTTGGATCAATTGGCGCCAACACTCATTTTAAATAATCACTTGTCGAATAAAATTGGCGATACAGAGTGGCTTCAATGCGCGGATGTGCATGACCTTTCGGAAGTACTTCAAACACTGCACGCTCGCAATATTCAATCGGTATTTGTAGAGGGCGGCGCAAAGGTGTTGCATTCGTTTATTGATTCAGGATTGTGGGATGAGGCGCGTGTTATAACTGGTTCGCCCACATTTGAGGATGGCTTGGCTGCTCCCGTTTTGAAGGGGCGCCTTACAGAGACAATGACACGCGGCAGCGATGTGATCCACTTCTATCGGAATCAAGGCTGATTGATTCCTATCATTGCGCCATGTTCTTTCTACTCATGAGCATTCTCGCGAATGCAGCGATTTTCTTTTTGTTCAAGTTATTTGATCGTTTCGGTGTGCAAACGCTTCCGGCAATTGTGGTCAACTATTACATGGCTTTCACCATCGGGATTCTCTTCGTGCCCGACTTGTCGCACGCAATCGATGGAGCATCGGCGTGGCCGCTTTGGACTACCGGTGGATTGGCGTTAGGTGTTCTCTTTATTTTGGTTTTTAATCTGACTGGCACTACTGCGAGAATCATAGGTGTTTCGGTAACCACCATCGCATCAAAAATGTCGTTGGCTTTGGCTGTGCTATTGTTTGTGTGGGTGGATCCCAATGAGCGCATGACATTAACCAAAGGTGTAGCGATTTTGGTTGCCATGTCAGGGGTCTATTTTTCATCCTTGAAGCCCGATGGACGCAAGTTGCACATTCTTTCCTTCGCATTGCCAGCACTCATTTTGTTGGGTAGCACCGGGGTTGACTTTGGGATAGCTTATTTTTCTTCATTACCCGCCAACGACGACGAACTCAAGCTTTATTCATGCCTCTCATTTTTCATGGCCGGGTTGTGTGGAACGGCGTACCTCGGATATGGTTTAAGCAGGGGCACTGTTACTATCACCTGGCGGGATGTGGCGGGCGGACTCGTTTTGGGGGCCGTCAATTATGGCTCCATCATATTCCTGGTGCTGGCCTATGATTCGGGCATGATGCAGAAGTCGGCATTGTTGCCGGTCAACAATCTGGGCGTTGTACTTGTGTCGGCAATTACCGCGGTGCTCATATTCAAAGAGAAGCTAACGCGCTACAACTGGGTAGGAGTTGGGCTCAGCGTGCTAGCGCTGGTATTACTTCTTATCTGATTCCTGTGCTTACTTCTTGGGAAGCTCTGCCTCTCGCTTGGCACGCTGCATTTGGTTTTCGCGTGAGCGTCCTTGACTCTCTTTGAATAGTTCAAATCGAGTAGGTATCACACGTTGTGGCCACATGTTGTTGGTGAGGTCAACATCTGCGGTTTCCAATTGCGGGTCGAGAATGATAGAAGCAACTTCTTGCTCGCAGGCAAATACTTTGGTCACTTCGGCTTCACTGCGCTTCCAGATTTCTGCGGGAATGTTGATCCGACGCTTGGTGCCATCTTTGAACTCGAGCTCGAAAATGAGAGGCATGATTAGCCCTCCTTTGTTCTCTATGGTAACTTGGTAGTACAGCATTTTCTTAGCAAGCATAGCCTTCTCTTTGTCGTTGAGTTTGCTCTTGTAATCGTCGTACTCAATCGAGTCTAGGGCTGTCACTTGGTAAGGGTCATAACTCGTATAGAAGTCGCGCATATCTGTGTCGCCATCTACTTCGGTTGGAAGCTTTTCTTCTGCATCTCTCTGCAATGAAATGTCTGCAGGTTGCGCAGTTTTTTTGGCACTGTCAAGTGCCTTTTCGATTTCCGGATTGTGCGTGTTGAGTCGGAAGATTTTCACTTCCTTTAAATTCATGTCGCAGTGGTCGGTGCCATAGAACCAGCCTCTCCAAAACCAATCCAAATCCACTGCGCTAGCGTCTTCCATGGTGCGGAAGAAATCATCGGGCGTAGGATGACGGAAGGCCCAACGACGGCAGTATTCTTTGAAAGCGTAATCGAACAGCTCGCGTCCCATTACTGTTTCTCGCAGAATATTCAGCGCTGTAGCTGGCTTGCCGTAGGCGTTATTTCCAAACTGATAGATGCTCTCGCTATTGGTCATGATGGGACTCATCTTGCTTTTGTCACCGCGCATATAGTCCACTATGTTGCGCGCAGGTCCGCGGCGGGTAGGGTAGTTGCGGTCGTATTCTTTTTCCGCCAAATACTGCACGAACGTGTTGAGACCTTCGTCCATCCATGTCCATTGACGTTCATCGCTGTTGATGATCATAGGGAAGAAGTTGTGACCGACTTCGTGAATAATTACGGATATCATACCATCGCGCGTTCCTTGATCGTAGGTGCCATCTTTTTCCGGTCTGCCACCATTGAAGCATATCATCGGATATTCCATGCCCATCCATTTGGTGTGAACAGAAATCGCTACGGGATAAGGATAGTCGATGGTGTATTTGCTGTAGCTGCGCAAGGTGTGTGCAACAATGCGTGTGCTGAATTGCCCCCAAAGTGGGTTGCCTTCTTTCGGGTAGAACGACATGGCCAACGGCTTTTTGGAACCGATTTCGACCGCTTGGGCATCCCATATAAACTTGCGTGAGTTGGCAAAAGCGAAGTCTCTGACATTTTCTGCTTTGAAGCGCCACGTTTTGGTCTTTTTGATTTCCTTGTTTTTTTCTTTGTACTCTGCTTCGGCTTGAGTGACAATAAGCACAGGCTCATTGCTGTTTTGGGCTTGCAGGAATCGTTTCATTTCCTCCGAGGTAAGGACTTCCTTCGGGTTTTGCAACACTCCGGTTGAGGCCACAACGTGGTCGGAAGGCACCGTGATGTTTACATCGTAGTTTCCAAAATTCAAAGTGAATTCACCCATGCCTAAGAACTGCTTGTGTTGCCAGCCTTGGTTGTCGCAATACACTACCATGCGCGGAAAGAATTGCGCCATAGTGTAGAGGTAGTTTCCATCCTCTTCGAAGTATTCATAGCCACTTCTTCCGCCCAAGCGAATGCGGTCGTTGATGTTGTAATACCACTTTATTTTGAATGTGAAGGTGCCGTTCGGCTTCAGAGGTTGAGGCAAATCAATGCGCATCATCGTTTTGTTGATCACGTGCGGAATGCCCTTGCCGAACATGTCTTGCACATAGTCCAGTTTGAAGCCGCCGTCATACCAAGGGTTGAGATCAACAAGGTCGTTGTAGCTTACACTTTCCTCAATCTTCATTTGCTCCACGAGATAGCTATCGCTGTTTTTGGCAAAGGCGTTTTGGTCGAGTTGCATCCATAGATAGGGAAGCGCGTCGGGCGAATTGTTGAAGTAAGTAATCACTTCCTCTCCATACAAGGTTTGAGTTGAATCATCTATAGAGATGTTCATGTTATAATCCGCACGTTGCTGCCAGTATGCATTGCCGGGTGCACCGCTAGCCGTGCGCTGATCATTGGGCGTTGCCAGCTCTGGACCGAGCTGTTTGAATTTATCCTCCCATGAGGCCTTTTTATCCACTTGTGCAAATGCTGCAACAGGCAGTAATAATGCGAGTAACAATACTTTTTTCATACGTGCGATTAGGTGTTCAAATGTAATTCAATTTGCGGCATCCATTCGGCTTGTAAATGCTGCCTCAAGCGTATTTTTGTTGAACCTATAACTGCTATGTCAACATTTACCGAACTCGAAGAAGTTTTACTGGAAGATGCGTTGCTTGCCGACGGCAATAAGCTCGTACTTTTTAATGATGATGTTCACTCGTTTGATTTTGTAATCGATGCCCTCATGGAAGTGTGCGGCCACGAGTTGCTGCAGGCTGAACAATGCACAGTCATCGTTCATTACAAAGGAAGGTGTGCTGTGAAAAACGGAACATGGGAGGAGCTAGAACCCATGTGCACGGCCCTGCTGGAGCGTGGGCTAACCGCAGAGATACAGTAGGAAGTGACTTTTGACTAGTGAGTAATGAATGGTGAGCAGTGATTAGGATGCGAGAAGGGCAGGTAACAGCGCACTGCTGAGTGCTTAGCTCCGCGAATTACACAAACATTTTCAGCCAAGCAATGCCAGGTGCTGATAAAGAACAAACAAAAAGAAGAATCTCAATTTTAAAATGAATCGATACACATTCATCAGCGCCATCACGGCTATGGTCTTATTGGTTTTTCAGTCATGCGATACCGTGCCCATCAGTGGTCGTAAGCAGTTGCACCTGATTAGCGAAAACGAAATGATAAGCATGTCGTTGCAGGCTTATGATGAATTTTTAGACACCAATCAAGTGCTGCCGGATACGCACAAGGATGTCATTGTTGTAAGACGTGTGGGTAATCGCATCAAAGATGCTGTGGTGAAATACCTGGCAGATAATGGTCAGTCCAAGCGCATTGACGGATTTGCGTGGGAGTTCAATGTGGTGAATGAAAACACCGTGAACGCCTGGTGTATGCCCGGTGGCAAGGTGGTGGTGTATACCGGAATTCTGCCTGTAACCAAAGATGAAAAGAGTCTTGCGGTAGTGATGGGTCATGAGATAGCACACGCGATTGCTCGCCATGGTAATGAGCGGATGAGTCAAGGTTTGGCCGTTCAGCTTGGCGGCGTGGCCTTAAGCGTTGCGCTTTCAGAGAAGCAAGCAGAAACGCAGAATGTGTTCCTACAGTCCTATGGATTGGGATCAACGCTGGGCATGTTGGCTTATAGCCGCAATCACGAGTCGGAGGCCGATAAATTGGGATTGGTGTTTATGGCTATGGCCGGATACGATCCGCAATCTGCCATTGCCTTTTGGACACGAATGAGTGAAATGGGCGGACAGGCACCACCGCAATTGCTGAGCACGCATCCCAGCGATGAGACGCGTATTCAAGATCTGAAAGCCTTTATGCCGGAGGCGATGAAATACTACAAGCCCTGATTTTAGAGCACACATGAGCACATTGAACTTTGATGAATTCGCACCATCCACTATACAGGATTGGCAGCGATTGGTGACTAAGGAATTGGGAGAGAAATCCATGGAATCTCTGAACTGGACCATGGATGAAGGTCTAGTTGCGGAGTCTTATGTCTTGGCAAGCGATGAGAGTTTTGCTATGGAGCTGCCGGCTCAATGGGAAATGGTTCAACGCATAGCTGCCAATAGCGCCAAGCAATGGAATGCGCGAGCGCTTGAATCGCTCATGGGCGGTTCCAATGCGCTTGTAATGTTCACGGCACCGGCAGAGGAAAGTGATTTTTATGCCATGCTCGAAGGCGTGTTATTGCAGTATATCTCCTTGCACATAGAACAGAGTCACGATTGGAAGAATACTTCCGAGCATATCCTGCAATGGTGCGAGAAGCATCAGTTGAATAGCAAGCAGCTGCGTGGTTCATTTGCAGCTGATAGCAGCACTTTTTCAGATGATGATTTTAAGTGGTGGGTAACTTTCGTGAAGAATAACTTTACGTTGTTTCGCGGATTAGCTGTAGATGTTCGGCATGTGCACGATAGCGGTGGCAGCGCCATGCAGGAGATTGCCTATGCGCTCACAGAAGGACATGCTGTGCTAGTGCGCTGTATGGATGCCGGATTGAGCATCGATGAGGCGTCGGCCCTGCTTCAATTCAACTTTTCTACGGGGAGTTCTTATTTTACTGAAATAGCCAAGTACCGCGCTTTTCGTTGGGCTTGGAAATCAATCATAGAACAGTATCAACCGCAATACGATTGCTCTGTGCATACGCACATTCAAGCATCCACCTCGCGGTATACACAAACGGCAAAGGATGCACACAACAATTTGCTGCGCGCAACCACACAGGCTATGAGTGCTATTGTCGGCGGTGTCAATGGTATGCTGATTGAACCCTACAACAGCTGGAGTTCCAACGATGATGATGCGGCTTTGCGCTGGTCGCGCAACATCCAGCAGTTGCTTACGGAGGAAAGTTACTTTGAGCAATTTCGCACAGCGGCAAATGGTGCGCACTACATCGAAAGCTTAACCGGAAAATTGATTCATGCTGCATGGCAGTTGTTTCAGCAATGGGATGCTATTTATGCAACCAAGGGGCAGGCTTCTTTCCGCGAGGTGTGGCAATCGGCGGCAGAAGCGCATCGCCAACGCATGTTGACGGAGTTGAATGAAGGCACGCGAATCGTTGTCGGAGTAAATAAATACGTGAACAAGGCCGACGCTTCAGTTGTTGGTTCACATGCGAATACGCTTACAGCTTCGCTCGAAAATTCATGATGCATTTTGACGAACAGGCGGTGAAGGATTTGGAGTTCGATTTAATTCGGCTCATGCTTCATGATTATTGTGCTCAGCCGACCTCGCGTTTGCGCATGATCGATTTGCAGCCCTTGCGCGATCACCGCAAGTTGCGTGATGAGTTGCAACGTGTGCATGAGTTTTCGGAGATACGACGCAACAACGTATCCTTTCCCGCTCTCGATTTTGAAGAACTTGATTCAGAGATTAAG
>CANHPZ010000028.1 GCA_947462725.1 Flavobacteriales bacterium | reverse complement strand
TCGATGCGCCGATATCCCCATCGCGCCTGAATAAACGCCTCCAAAATGGAACTTGTGTTTTCCGAATGCTGAAGTGGCTTGAGATGAAATAATAAATCATCGGCCGTTTGAATTTGATCTTGCAAAAAAGCATAGCCCTTCAGCACTCCACGCTCAACAAGCACATAGCCAAACTCTCCCTCTGACCGTCCATTCGCGGCGATGATATACGAAGCATCGCGTGATAAAAAATCAGCAAGTGCCAACTCTAAAGCACTGTTGTGCTCATCCGGTGAGGGCAAGTTTCGACTCGCATCAAACATGCTCAATCCGAGCAACCGCTGGTCGAGATCAAATGCAGCCGCCATGTCATGCAACCAGGTGCGGGCAGTTTGCACAGAAGCAAATGTTTTCACTGCGCCCACCGACTTACTGCCTGTCTGAAAAGCCAGCCTCCTGAAGCCGCTGTGATCATGATAAGAAATAATCGCGGTTCGTGTAGTCTTGCGTTTCTGCGCACTATTCTGCTCAGGCCAATGCTTTCGTATCTCCGCATCTTCAAGCAGCAAAGCGATCAGCTCATTGCCCGTAAGTTCAAAACCGATATCCACAACATCGCGCATGAATACCTGATTGCGCGAACTTTCTGTATGTGTTGCAAAGTGCTGTCGCACGCGTTTCTTGATATTGATCGCCTTGCCGATATAAATAGGCTTCCCCTTGTCATTCATCATATAATAAACGCCAGGTGCTTCGGGTAAACTATGAAACACTCCTTCCGATAAATTCGGCGGAAGAAACACCACACCACTATTTCGCGCCAGCATCTTTTGCATTTCACCGGGCGACATTAGTGGCAGCGATCGCACGAGAATCTCCGTGGCTACGCGTGCATCACTTAGCGCTCTATGCGCTTGCTCATTCACCAACCCCATCCAACTGCAGATGCTGTTCAAGCCATAGGACTTCTGACCGGGAAAAGCCTTACGCGCCATGCGCACCGTGCACAAACGTGGAGGATTCCAGTTGCGACCGATAGCAGCAAACTCTGCCCGCAAAAAAGAATGATCGAACCCTGCATTGTGGGCCACGAAAATGGCTCCTTCAAATATCTCTTCGAGCTGATCCGCAACCTGATCAAACGTGGGCGCACCCTCCAACATCTCTGTTGAAATACCCGTAAGCGCTGTGATGAATCGAGGCACCGGAACACCAGGATCAATCAGTGAACTGAACTCACCCGTGATGCGCTCACCGTCAAATAGCACCACCGCGATTTCGATAACACTATTTCCTGAGGCATGACTGCCCGTAGTTTCAATATCGGTTATCGCGTAGATCATTTGTCGCAAATTCGGACAACTGTGCCGAACGCACAAGGCTCATCGCAAATTTCTTTTTCAATTTATGTCAGTATGTCAGCCAAAAGGCCATGGCACTGCGATTGACTGCGGCGGCGCTCGTTATTTATATTCGTATCATTAAAACACAACAATGAATAAACTCACTATCGCAATTCTCATTTTGGTTGGTAGCATCGTTATCGGTTTCGGCTTCTTCTACCTCTATGCAGCCGGAGTGCGCGACAACGCCGTAAAGAATCAAGAAACCGTGAATGAAACTTGGGGCAATGTGCAAAGCGCCTATCAGCGTCGCGCCGATTTGATTGGAAACCTTGTAGAAACTGTTCGCGCAGCGGCAGAAAACGAACGTGAAATCTTAGTAGGCGTTACTGAGGCACGCGGGGGAATTCGCCACTACACCGACAGCGTAGGCAATTTAGTTGCCGAGCAAAGTCAGCGCGTGAAGAACGCATCATCACCGGCCGAGTTGCAGCAAAGTGACATGGTGCTCATGAATACCTATCGCGGCTTCCGTGGCTTTATGACCGAGAACTACCCTACCGTACAATCGACGCAAAATTTCGCCAATCTGCAAACTCAACTCGAGGGTACAGAAAACCGCATCAACACCGAGCGTAACCGTTACAATGAAGCGGTAAAAACATACAACGCACACATCCGCGGCACATTCAAACGGATGGGCTTGAGTCTTGTCGCATCGGAAGAAGACAACTTCAAAGTGCGCGAAATGTTTGAAGCGAAAGAAGGTGCCGACGAAGCGCCAGTGGTCAAATTCTAAAGCATCATGTCGATCAACACCCTCGAACTTCATCGCCGCATCGAGCAAGCCATTGCTGATGCCGAGCGCGGAACATCCGCAGAACTGCGCGTGCACTTAGAAGAAAACTGCAACGAAGATCCCCTGGATCGCGCGTCATTCATCTTTGAAAAATTAGAGATGCACCAAACTGCCGAACGCAATGGAGTATTGATTTATGTCGCATTCAAAGACCGCAAGCTTGCCATCATTGGCGATGCAGGCATACACGCGCATTTGCACCAAGAAACCTGGACAGCAACCAAAGATGAAATGATTCGTCAATTTGCACTTGGCAACTATGAGCAAGGCCTCTGCGATGCCATAGCTGCCATCGGCAACAAACTGAGTACTTACTTCCCATACCGTGAAGGTGATCGCAATGAATTGTCGAACACGGTTACTACACACAACATCCAATGATTTTGTTACGAACGTCATTCTTCCTGCTTACCATAATGCTAAGTGCTTTCAACTTGAAAGCGCAGGAAACAAAAGCAGGCCAAGAGTGCTTTCCAACAAAAGAGAACAAGCTTGTTTACGATGTAGCCAACATACTCAACGACGCCGACGAAAACCAACTCAATGATTTTCTCGCTGCTTTCAGCGACAGCACGAGCAATCAAATTGCGGTAGTTATAGTGCCTGATTTGTGTGGCATGGAGAAGTCGCAATTCGCTATTGAACTCGGAGAAATGTGGGGAGTTGGACAGGCCAAAGAAGACAATGGAATCATATTCTTGGTGAAGCCCAAAACCATGGAAAGCAATGGCCAAGTTTTCATTGCAGTGGGTCGCGGACTTGAAGGCGCCATACCCGATATCACCGCAAAACAAATTATCGACTTCGATGTCATCCCTTCCTTCAAGCAAAATGATTACGCACAAGGTATAAGCGCAGGCTGCCAAACGCTCATGGAATTAGCCAGAGGCGAATACAATTCAGATGCGTATGCGGCGAAACATAAAAACGGAAAAAAAAAATCCGGAAAAGGAGTAATCATCC
The DNA here is from genome assembly GCA_947462725.1 of Flavobacteriales bacterium. GTDB lineage: Bacteria > Bacteroidota > Bacteroidia > Flavobacteriales_D > Sanyastnellaceae > JAIBBG01. Next base: position 14,686 of record CANHPZ010000028.1, on the reverse strand, counting down.
TTCTCGCCCTTCTTCTATTCGCCGGAGTCTTCGCCGGTAAAATTTTTCAATCGAGGCGCTACGCGCAAACCAACGGCATTGGCTTCTGGGCCGCATGGGCATTGATGAGCGCAGCCTCGCGTTCGCACCGCGGCTACTACAACAACTTTAGCAGTGGTCGTGGAGGCTTCGGAGGCGGAGGCGGAGGTTTTGGTGGATTCGGCGGCGGAGGTTTTGGCGGCGGAGGTGCCGGTGGATCTTGGTAGGTTGCACCATTCAAGCGCAAGCAAAAAATCAGAAAAAGCAGTAATCAGAAAAAATAGTTGAATCAATGAGTTTTGGAAAATGGATTGGTGGAGCCTTAGGATGGGCTATGGGTGGACCTATCGGCGGTATCATCGGCTTTGCGATAGGTGCTATGGCCGATGACAAATCGTTTGCGGGTGTGCAATCCAATCCACAACAACAGCGCACACATACTCAGTATCGACACCAAACACAGTCGGGCGACTTCGCTTCAGCGCTGCTCGTGCTATCGGCCGCAGTTATGAAAGCCGACAACAAACTGCTCAAGTCAGAACTCGATTTCATTCGTGAATTCTACACCAAGCAATTTGGAAGTGCTATGGCGGCACAACAAATTGGTGTGCTCAAAGAAATTCTCGGAAAGGAAATTCCGCTGCGCGAAGTATGCGAGCAAATCAGATATTACATGGAACACCCGATGCGTCTGCAGCTGATGTATTACCTCTTCGGTATTGCACAAGCTGATGGTCAAGTAGACAAGTCGGAAATGCATGTAATTGCTCAAATTGCTCAATACCTCGGTCTCAATGAAAAAGATTATGAGTCGCTCAAAGCCATGTATTACAAGGACTCTGAGAGCGCTTATAAGATTTTGGAAATAGAACAATCATCCGCCGATGATGAAGTGAAAAAAGCTTACCGCAAGATGGCAATGAAATACCATCCGGATAAAGTGCGTGGCCTCGGCGAACAGCATGAGAAGTCGGCCAATGAGAAATTTCTCAAAGTGCAAGAAGCCTATGAGCAGATAAAAAAAGAGCGCGGCATGAAGTGAGTAAAATGTGAATAACCATTTTTACGATCCACAATCGCGTTACATAAATTTGATATCGTAAGTGGATAACTTACAATAGTTTTTAGTTTTTCAGTTTAAGCCTAAAAGCCCTGCAAGCGTGCGGGGCTTTTTGGTTCTATACATTCCAATTCTGCTGAAAAGCAATTCCTATTATATTCGTCCATACATCCCTACTACCATGAAATTTACCTTCCTACTTGTATTCTGCCTTTGCGCAACAACTCGTGCACTAGCTCAAACCAGCACTGGCGATTGTGAAGGATCTATTCCATTGTGTGGAGGTATTTACACCGAAGACTCTGCTCCTCCGGGCAATGGAAACATTTTCGAATACACGGGCGCTTGCAATCAAGGCAATGAAACCATGAGCCTCTGGTACACCTTCACCGTTACTCAACCGGGTGATCTGAGTTTTATTCTTACGCCCAACAATTCAGCCGACGATTATGACTGGGGCATGTTCGAAATTACCAATGGCGGCTGCGCCGGCATTGTATCACAAGACGGCTCTTCACCCGAAGTGGAATGCAACTCGTATGGTGTGCTTGGCCTTAGCGGCCCTACGGGCGTTTCCACGGCGAATGGCGGATCAGGCAGTAGCAATGGACCTGGCGACCTCAATGGCCCGGCTTTCAATGCAGACCTTCCGGTGCAAGTTGGACAAACCTTCGCATTGGTAGTCATGAACTGGTCGAATAGCCTCGAAGGATACACCATCGATTTTACCGGAAGTAGCGCAGAAATCTACGACGACCAACAGCCCTATATCCTAGAAGCAACAACCACCTGCAGCAACAACCAGGCGCATATTCAATTCTCTGAACCGATTGTTGTGAGCTCGGTTGACACTTCTGATTTCTCGCTAACAGGCCCAGGAGGCGATTACACCTGCATAAGCATTCTACCCGATCAACCCGGCAGCACATTCGACACAGGCTTCACCATCCTATTCAACGAATCGATTTTGGTGGGTGGCACTTACACGCTGTCCGTTTCCGACGTGAGTGGCAACGTGCAAGACGCCTGCGGCAATCAAGCCCTGAATGCAGTTTTTGAAATTGTGTTCACCACGCCAATCACTTTTGATGCAGCCATTGAAACCGCTTGCAACGGACAAGGCGGAAGCCTAAGTCTATCCAATATGCAAGGAGGCACAAATCCATTTCAGCTCTTGCTCAATGGTGTTCTTCAGGATACCCTTTCGGCAGAAAATCTGACTCCGGGCAATTACCAAATTATCATCAACGATGCGCTGAATTGCGCCATTTTGCAAAACATAGAAATACCCAACCACGACATCAGCATCCTTGCTATTCCTGCCCAAGACTCGCTCTCATGCTCATCCACAAATGTTGAAATAACAGGTGTGGTTGTGGAGCCCACCCAAGAGACCTCGGTCAATTGGTCGTACCAAAATGCGGACGGTAGCTATAGCCCAATTCTCAGCACTGCGTACAACCCTACTATTACAGCCGCAGGAGTTTATCGCATTATAGTAACAGATCCAACAAGCGGTTGCACGAGCGAAGCACAGATTGAAATTGGAGAATCGGAAGCCGGATTTATCGACTTATCCCAGATTCGCTTTCCCAATGTGATTACTCCCAATGGCGATTCCGACAACGACACCTGGAGGCCATACTTACGCAATTCACCGAGTCTGTTGCTGCCATCCGTGCTTGAAGATTACAAGCTCACCATCTTCGACAGATGGGGAAAGAAAGTGTTCGATAGCACAACCGGATCCGGCAATTATTGGTCGGTGAAAGACGCCGCCGATGGCACGTATTACTACGAACTTTATTACAAGATTACCTGCGGCAAACTTCAGGAAGGAACCAAAAGCGGTCAGTTCGTAGTGATACGCTAATTCTTAGCGAACAACTGAAAACTGTGATTCTCCGAGGGATTGTCCGCTGGGCAAATAAACCTTGAGCACATATACACCATCGGAAAGCGCTGACACATCGAGCGATTTGTGAAACGTGCGATTCACTGTTCCTGATGAGCGCTGAATCAATCGACCGCCGGCACTATAGATGTCAAACAAAGCAACTTCCTGCGATTCGAATGAACCACTAACGTTCAACACATCTTGCGCTGGATTTGGAAATGCATTCAAGGTCATATTTCCCGAAGACACCTCCGGTTTCAAAGCAGCACTTATATCACCATTGGCGAACGCGTATTGTCCACGAAGCAGCGTGTCTACCACAAAATTCCCATCGCCATTGTTCAACGAACCAACACCCAAAGTAAAATCAGGATACACGCGCCAAGGCTCCGATGAATCCTTACGATACAGCAATACAGCTTGCTCCTCACCTGCGTTGTATAGCGCATAATCAAGATCGGTAGCCGATGATCCGTTGTAATAGATGCGACCGCTATACACATCCTGTTCATCCCACAATCCATCAACGGTATAGTAATGCGTATTTGAGATTTCAAAAATGCCATCACCCAATGGCAACTGATCAGGAGCTGCCCAAATATGCTCAATGCGAATCAGACTGGAATCAACCACGTTCTCGCGCGTAAAACGAAAATCGACATAAGGCAGCACAGGATACAACGTCTGACTGGTGTATACCATAAACTCATGATCCATGCGTGCTTGATTGAGTTTATTATGACCATTGAGCACAACCATCGCAGGTTCAAAACTGCATACAACCTGTGCAGTTGTGAATTGACCATTGGCATCAATAGAAAACTCTTCCCTTTCATTGTTTGCCGAAATCAAAGTAACATCCAATGGCACATGCTGATAGAACTGAGGACACTCGCGCAACTTCTGCTGAATGTGCAGATCAACCAAGTAATGGACATCACCTTGAACCGCCGAAAATGAATCAACCACAAACACACTATAGCCCGGCTGAAAAACCTGATCATCAAAGAAATTATGCAAGTCAAGTCCAGATGCAGCTTCAAGGTAATCGCGAAATTGTTCCGGTGTAACATCTTCAAATTGATGATTGATTTGCATCGCCGTCATGGCGGTGCGATATAACTCATCGCCCATGTAAGCGCGCAAATTGTGCATCACCGATGCGCCTTTATAATACGTGTGTGTGCCATATATAACTGAATCTGGCATGGGCGAAAGCGCATAGAAGTCCCCGTCATCGATATGCGCATTGCGCAACACATCCAACTGATTCGTCTTCACTTGATCAACAAAATCAGCATTGCCATACAACCATTCGGTAAGCAAATGAGCGCTGTATTCTGCGGGCCCTTCCTTGAGCCACATGTCGTTGTGGATATGCGGTGTCACCACATCGCCCCACCAATGATGCCCTAGCTCGTGCGACAACAAATTGTTGTTATTGATGATCGACTCATTTACCATAAAATCGGGATAGGCGATGTTGGTTGGAATTTCCAACGCGCCATCGGTAGTGAGCACATAGCCCACGCGTTCCCAAGCATACTGACCGTACCAATATTCCAATGCATCAATAGCACCTCCCACATTCACCATTGCGCCCTGCATAGCGCCCATGTTAGCCGATTTAGCGGTTAGTCGCACTGGTACATCTCCAAATGCTCCTGTATGCACGTAATCATGATCTTGGTATGCCGCCACGGCTATTGCACTCAAATGCGTGGGTATCGGTTGTGTGAATTCAAATGATCGAATAACCGTGTCACCCGCCAGTTGAGTTTCACCCAAAAAAGTTCCTTGACAATGTGCCCGGTATGCGCCCGCGCTTTTCACATGATACTCATATGCCGCACGCTCCACGAATGAATCGAAACACGGATACCATACCTTACCGAAATTCGGAGGAATAGTGCTGAGCCCAATACCAAGATTATAGATATAGCTGCTTTGGAAATAAAAACCACCCCAAACCGGATCCTGATAAGGTGTACCATGGTAGTGCACAAGTATTGAAGCAGTATCGCCCAGCGCAATCGTCTCAGGCAAATGAACGGTCAAAATATTTCCATCATAGTCGAAGAGTAAGTTGGATGAATCTCGTTCAACCGAATCAACAACTAGGCTATACAAGTCGAATCGAATATCCGATTGTCCGGCCATACGCGGAGTGACGTCTATAGCTGTAGTGGCCTTGATCGAATGACTATTGTAATTGGTAACATCCAGATCGATGGTGTACTTCACGATATCAAACGTGTCGCTCCGAGCTATACTCTCGTTGAGAAGCACCTTCTCTTGTGCTGTGAGCTGACGCATCTTGCCTTGCTTGTTGTGCGTATGATGACAGCCATTGAAACGTCGCTGTGTGGGCTGTGCAAATACAACTTGCACGGAGCAAATAAGACTAATAAGAAACAAAGTCAGAAAGCGCATGTGAATCGTAATTGGTGTTTTCGAAAATAGTAACGGACTTGGATTAATCCATCAGAAAATTATGCATGCCAAGGCGAAGTGAGGAGCTTTACAGTTGCATCCCATTGAAAGCCCTGTGCAACAAATTCACGAGCGCTTGCACCCATCGATTTCACAAGCTCTGCATTAGCCAAAAGCTCTACAACTTGCTTTGAAATTTCTTCGTCACTATCGGCAATAAATAATTCGGCTCCGTGCTTTGCTCCAAGCGCATTCGCTGCCAAGGTGGTGGTTACGCAAGGCAACTGCATGCACATCGCTTCCAGCAATTTGTTTTGCATACCACTACCTGAAAGCATGGGCGCCACAAAGATTACCGACTCATTATACGCATCCCGAATGTCGTCGAGCCACCCGCTCACCTCCACGTGCGATGATGCAAGAGCGCGAACAGTATTCGATGGATTGGCGCCGGCGATCAACACCCGCGCATCCGGCTTTACTTTCAAGATCAATGGCAAAATATCATTCACCAAACGCTGAGCGCCTTCCACGTTGGGAGGATAACTCATGTTGCCGGTAAAAACCACGTCATACTTTTTCACGATGGATCCATCCGCCGAAAAGAAATCAGCATCAATGCCATTAGGGATGATTTGTATGCGCTCGCGACCGGGATGATAAATGAGCTGTTGATCCTGCCGACTAATAATACTATGATACTCGAAGTAGTCGAAAATCAAATGCTCATAGCCGCGCAAGCGCTTAGCTTCCTCACGCACGAAAGGCTTCATGAACCAGGGCGCACGCAACAATCGTCGCTGCTGACCGGCGCTTAAAGCATCCATGTAATCAATTGTTTTTTTGTAGCTGTGAAAGTGCTTCACATACTCGCTACAACGCACCAACTGGCAGTAGATATGATCCGGCTGCAATGCTTCGATGGCTCGACCAATCTTGCGTGCAACCCAGTGCTGATAGAAATAATGTACTTGAAATGGCTTGGATGAAAAGAAAGCCAGCACCATGCGCAACGCAATCAACAATGGATTCAATCTAAACACATGCACATGCGGTGTAATGAGTTTTAGCTGACGAATGGCCTCCGCTTGCACGGCGACATCGGAAAGACAATAGAGATGAACTTCATGGTGCTTCGCCAAGCATCGCAACTGATGATAAGCCCGCAGCTTGTCGCCCTTCTCGAGCGGCCAAGGCACACGACTCACCAGCATAAACACTTTCATCCCTTGCGCAATTCTTTATAGAAATTAACCAGCTCGTCGGTGATTTCACCATTGTCGAACTGAGCGGTTGCATGAGTGCGACCTTGGCTACCCAAACTTTCCACAAGAGCAGGATTGGTCATTAATTCATCAACGGCCTTAAGCCACTCATCGGGTCTGTCGGCGAGCATAATATTTTTACGATCCTCACAATCCAAACCCTCAGCTCCGAGGGTAGTAGAAATGACAGCTCTGCCCAGAGCAAGGCCTTCAATAATCTTCACACGAATACCACCCGCACTCAGCAGCGGCACAACCATGATGGCCTTTGACTGCATGAATTGAATGGCATGCTCCACTTCACCCACAACTACGACATTCGGAAAATTCAAACGTTTGATTTCGTCCGACATATTGCGACCCGCGAGATACAATTTGAGATCGGGATACTTCTCATGAACCCGAGGCCATATGGATTTCAAAAACCACAGAATACCTTCCAAATTCGGCCCCCAATCCATTGCTCCCAAATGGAACAATGCCAATTCTGAATGAGCATTCGATTCAAATGGATAGTCGGCCAAATTGATTCCGAAGGGAATGGTGCGAATAGGCTTCTTCATGCCCAATGCCAGCATGCGTCTGCGATCTTCATCACTGATAGATGCAATGCCACTTACCCCATTGAGCATACTCAATTCGTACTGCTTCAATTTGCGTGTGAGATAATTGAGATAGAAACGTCGTATCGGGTTCTTTGTGCCCGCGGCAATTTTTTCCCAAATCACATATTCAATATTATGTGAGCGCAATACAATGGGCGTGGTACATAACCGACGAATCGTGCTCACATAGGGAGTCATAAACAAACTCTCCAAATGGATAATATCGAAGTCCTCTTTGCGCAGAAGCTTTGCCAATCGAATATCGAAATCAGTGCTAAAAAAACGACTGATGTTGTATGAATCAGAAGTAATGATGCTCGAATAAGCATCCACAGCATTTAGTTTCGTATCAATAAAAACGCCCTCGATTTCTGTGCTTTCCAAATAGTCGGCAGGCATCAGCTCTGGGTTTAAATCGTGTTTGTGCGTGAATATGGTTAGCACCTTCACACGATGCCCCGCCTGCAACAACCCCTGCGTGATGTTGTTCATGGCAATACATCCCCCATCACGCGCAGGCAATGGTGGCTTCAAACACAATTGCAAAATCTTCATACCATAACCTCCTTCGGTTTCCGTTTAAACAATCGTGCAAGTTTAATGAAACCGCGGCTTATCGCATTGCCTTGCCCAAATGTTGTTTCCTTCATGGCCCGCCATGTTATCCAAATACTTAAGGGTAAAAGCACTACGGTACTAATCCACATGCCCAACCAAGGCTCTATGATTTGGTTCTTTGCCATTCGCTCGCCGGCCATCGTGAGCAGCTGATAAAACACAAACAACCCCAATGCAATGAGCGTGGGAATGCCGAGTCCTCCCTTCCGAATAATCGCCCCCAGCGGTGCACCAATAAAAAAGAGCACAAAGCAAACAGCCGCCAGAAAGAACTTCCGATGCCACTCTATTTTATGGCGATTCACATTCTTCAAACGCGAGCGCAATTCATCGTTTTGACGCTGAACCAAATCCCTCGACTTACGCGTATTCTCCTTGGCCAACTGAAGTCCTTTTGCTCGCTCTGCGCTGCTAAGCAGCGTGTTCAACGCAATTGGAGCGGAAACTAAACCACCCGCATCTGCCGTCTTTTGCTGACTGCTGTCACGAGCCATTTTTTCTTTTATAGCCCTGCGTTCCTCAACCGAAAGCTTATTATCCGAAGGAGTTGACCGTAGGAATCGCTTATCCATTAATCGCGTGTTGTTGGCCGCAAATTGCAACTTCACCGTGTCGATGACGTGATACAAGCTATCAATCGCCTGATCGAGCTGCACCACGCTCATCATCTCAGCCGGATTCTTCATCACCTCTTCATTGTCGGCGGAGAATGCAAGCGAACTGAGGTCCATACGCAATTCCATTTTATCAAACGTGCCCTCGATAAGTGCATGTTTGGGCTCCCTGATTTTCTTTTCCCTCTGCTCATCATAGCTATGGCCATCGAAGAGGGTAAGAATGAGGTAGCGTTTGTCGGCCGTTTGCTCCATCAAACCACGCGATGCGCGAATAACCGTGCGATTGGCCTTTTCACCTCCGCGATGATCATAAATCAGCACATCGGTAAGCTCTCCTGTTTCTTGATTGTTGCGACCGGCACGAATGCTCACTCCTTCTATACCACTGTAAAAAACACCGTCAGTGAGATTGAGCGCAGGTTTCTGCTTCAGAATACTGAACAACATGGTGCGAAACTTCAGATTGGCCACCGGCCATATGTTATTCGCAAACACAAATGCAGTGAGCGATAAACCCAAACTAAAAAATATCAATGGCCGCATAATGCGCAACAGCGAAACACCTGCGCTCTTCATAGCCGTCATCTCGTTATTCTCGGCCAAAGCTCCCATGGTCATAATCGAACTCATGAGGATCGCCAATGGCAGAGCCATGTTCACCAAACGAGCGGAGGCAAACACCAAAAGTTTGAAAATCACCCATCCGCTCAAACCCTTGCCCAGCAGCTCATCCAAATACACCCATATAAACTGCATCTCAAAAATGAACATCGCCACCATGAAGGTGATGATGAACGGACCGATGTAGCTCTTGAGGAGTAGGACTGACAATTTCTTCACCCCACAAATTTAATCGGTTGATTCGGCTTCAGCGTCAACGACTTCTTCACGGATTCGGACATTGGCGTGTTCATGCTTTTAAGGCATAACCCTTCCCTTTCATGCATGGTTTGCCATTACTTTTACCGCCCAAACGATACAACACCACGCACCTTGTTATACCAACTTTCCATACTGGCCATTTTTCTATATGGCTGTTTCCTTATTTTCCTTTTCATCTACAGCATTGTTCAGTTAAACCTGGCCATTAGATACACGAAGATGAAAATGCAACAGCGCAAAAAACCTGTGCTGAAAGATGATCAGTGGCCTATGGTTACGGTTCAACTGCCCGTTTTCAACGAACTTTATGTAGTAGAGCGCCTCATCGATGCTATCTGTGAATTTGAATATCCGGCCGGTAAGCTGGAAATTCAAGTGCTCGATGACAGCACGGATGAAAGTTTTGATGTGGCAGCCAAGAAAATTGCTGAAAAGCATAAGCTTGGCATCAACATCAAGCACGTGAAGCGCCCAAAGCGCGAAGGCTACAAGGCGGGTGCGTTGGCATACGGCCTTGATATCTGCTCGGGTGAATTCGTAGCCATTTTCGATGCCGACTTCATTCCACGCAAAGACTTCTTATTGCAAACCATTCCTCACTTCTTTCACAGCGACCGCATTGGTGTGGTGCAAACCAAGTGGGAACACCTCAACGAAGATTATTCCCTGCTTACACGCCTGCAAGCATTCGGACTTGACGCGCACTTTACCGTGGAGCAGGTCGGCAGAAATACAGGACACCATTTCATCAACTTCAACGGTACAGCAGGTGTATGGCGTAAATCCACCATCTATGATGCCGGTGGATGGGAAAGTGATACAATTACCGAAGATTTGGACTTGAGCTATCGCGCTCAATTGCGCGGTTGGGATTTCGTCTACTTGCCCATGATCGGAGCGCCTTCAGAGCTACCTGCTGAAATGAACGCACTCAAAGCGCAGCAATTCCGTTGGACCAAAGGCGCCGCTGAATGCACCGTGAAAAACCTGCCCAAAGTAATGAGCGCAAAGCATCTCACCTTTGGTCAAAAAATCCACGGCGCTTTTCACCTTATGAACTCCGTCGTGTTCTTGTGTATCCTGGGCACTTCTCTGCTCAGTGTGCCCATGCTGATTATCAAAAACACATACGGCGACCTTGAAATACTCTTCAAGATAGCCACGGTGTTTATGGTGAGTTTCTTCTTCCTGGGGTTCTTCTATTGGATTTCTCGCCCGGATAAAGGATTCTTCAAAAAAATGTTCAACTTCCTGTGGGAATACCCCACTTTCCTATCCGTGAGCATGGGACTATCGCTGCACAATGCAGTAGCCGTGCTGGAAGGTTTTACAGGAAAAAAATCTTCTTTTGTGCGCACACCTAAGTTTGCCATAAGCGGCAAAACTTCAGGCACCTGGAAAGACAAAAAGTATCGCGCCATCAAAGTATCTCCTCTTACGATTTTTGAGTTTTTACTTTGCCTCTATTTCGCATTCGGCATTTACTATGCGTTCGCATTTACCGGCAGAAAAGAGCAGCCGCTTACGCAAGCCTCAACCATCAATGCGCAACAATCGGGTAGCGATTTTTGGTTTACCTATTTCAGTGCCGACGATAAACCACAAAAGCCCGGGCATGCTGTGCGTATTACTTCGGCTACCGATGGCAATGCAACGGTGCATACCGACATTACCGGTTGGTCCAAAACAGTTGCTCTCAAAGCCAATCAACCTACTGTGGTAAATCTCCCCATTGATTCAGTAGCCACCGAAACGGATGGAACGTTTTTCGTAGGTGCACTGAACGTTGATGCAACCACCGACATTAAAGTAGACTTATTGAAAGACGCCAAGGAAACTTCGGAATTCCAATCGATACCCGCGGCCGCCCAATTCGCAGCATCTTATACCATTCAAAAGCCGGCCAAAGGACTTGACGATGTTACCGAAATTTCGGTATTGGCCATTGAAGACAGCACGGTAATCACCGTTACTCCAACCGCTACATTGTTCAATGAATCAAAAGCCAATGTTCCTTACACGGTATTGCTGAATAAAGGCGACATCCACAACATATTAGCGAAAGATGACATGGCTCTTACGGGCACCACTATCGTTGCTGCGGGTGCCGACGACGCCATCAAGCCTTTTGGTTGTTATGCCGGTGCTGCGCCACGTTCGCACGATTTCGGATTACTCCCATTCCACATTATGCTCACACTAGGCTATGCGTTTGTGACCTTCTATTCTTTGAAGCACGCACGATCGTAAGCGATGAGAGAGATGCGGGTTAATAAATGGATTAGCCCTCGCTGCAGTAATATTAAAGGATTGCTTTGAGCCTGACTCCTACTACTTCTTGAAGACGTTGTATTTCGCGATGCAGTAGATTGCGCGGAAACCATCTTTCCAACCGATTTTCTTGCCTTCTTCGTAGGTGCGACCATAGTAAGAAATGCCAACCTCGTAGATTCGAATTTTTGGAATGCGGGCAATGCGGGCAGTTACTTCCGGTTCAAATCCGAAGCGCTTCTCTTGCAACTTCAATGACTGTATGATATCGCGACGGAACACTTTATAACAAGTCTCCATATCGGTTAGATTCAAATTCGTGAGCGAATTACTCAAGAAAGTAAGGAAGCGATTTCCGATGGTATGCCAGAAAAACAAAATGCGATGTGGACGGCCGCCCATGAATCGACTGCCATAGACTACATCAGCAAAACCATCGAGTATGGGTTTAAGTAGAATATTATATTCCTCCGGATCATACTCCAAGTCGGCATCTTGAATGATGACGAAATCGCCCTTGGCCAAGCGGATACCGGTGTGTAAAGCTGCGCCCTTACCCTGGTTTACCTCATGCTTATAATACTGAATGTTCAGATCTGCGTTGGCTGAACGGTAGCGCTCAATAGCGGCTTCTGTATCATCCTTCGAGCAATCATTCACGATGATAATCTCCTTGGCCATACCGCCAATAAGTTTCACCGCCTTCACTTTATCCAAAATAAAGTGAATGGTTGGGCCTTCATTGTAAGCGGGTATTACAATCGAAAGTGTCTTGTTTACATTTTCCATGAGGGCGCAAAGTTATGCGCACACAGCCAACCTCAACACATTCTCAGCTATTTCTTCTGATAGATTCTTATCTCGTATTCGAAGTTATTGAGCGTATAAAACAGCGTTTCAGGACGAATGACCTCCAGCAATTGCATAGTACTATCCTCATCAAGTATCGCCTTGGGCAGCTCCATTTCATTGGGACCAAAATGACCATCCCACACAATCACGTCACCGGTCTTGGCATGCTCCACCTTATTGAGCGTCTCAATCTTCTCGATATCAAAAGGATCAACATCCAACAACAAATTCAAATACGGATGAGCCGTAAAAAACTTGGTGTGGTCTTCATCAAAGCTTGCTGCGATATACTCTGCTGCGCGCGCGTTCTGCTTTTCTTCTTCACCCAATGCAGGAAATATCATTATTTCTTGAAATGAAAAAAGGCGCACAATAAATGGAGCTGAAATCGTGAGTATGATAAGCGCACCCAACGTAATCGATGCCGCTCCTGATTTCAAGCGATTAATCACAAACTCGACGCCTTTTGCGGCCATCAAAGCAACGGGCACTGCAATCACAAACATCACTCGGCCCAAGCCTAGCGAAGCCCACATGCCTTGCCACCACAAAACAGTATGCGCCAAAAAGTAACCCCATGCGGAGCCGGCAACCAACCATATCCAAACCTGATCTTGCAGACTCCACGAGCGACTTTGAAAGATCTGCAACGCTTTGGGGACCTCTCGCACCGTCTGAAACAACCAAAGCAAATAGGTAAAACCAAATAGCGGCAGCGCATACTGGAAGAAATGATAGAACGTGCCGTGACCATACATATCAAACGTGGTGTTGACATATGGATTCGACTGGAAAATCCAAAGCGCCTTATCCGTTATCACATAACCCAACGTGTTAAATACTACGCTGCCAATGAGCAACCACGGCATATAGCGCCAGCGCGCGGTGAACCCATAAAACAACAAGATGAGGGCAACAATCACAAAACCTTCGCTGCGTGCAAAAGGCATGAATCCAACAACAATTCCGGCAAGTACAAAGCGCTCCTTCAGTGCAAGCTTGATAAATAGAATTAGAAACAACGCACAAATCATTTCGGTGAGCGAGGAAATGCTATTGCCTGCCACTACTGGAAGCCAAAGCACGAACAATGCTACCAACCAAGGACGCTTGAGCTGCAAATCGCGCGCTATACCCATCGACCAATATGCGCCCAAGAATATGAGTACAATATTGACCAACACGACGGCATCAAAACCCAATTGAGCAATGGGTGAAAACAAGATTGTGAAAACCGGCTTGCCCCATTGATCCATGAGCAAATAATCATGCACCCATGAGTAACGCGACATCTGATAGTGGGTAATGCTATCGGCACCACCGTTGAAACCCTCACTAACAGAAAAGTTATAGCCATAAAAAATAGCTGCGGATACAAATACAAGAATCGTATTACGCAATGCGTTTGACGTGGTGTTGCTATTCATGGTGCCAAAAGTAAAACACGACGCTCCCAAAAGATTAGTTTTGCAGGCCATGAATAAGGAAGCTGCAGTTGAAGTCCCTAAAAGTCGCATAGCGGCTCTGGATGCCATGCGCGGATTAGCTGCTGTTGCGGTTGTGTTTTTTCACTTTGCCCTGAATCAATCGGGCTATGAAACGTACTTCCGGTTTGGAACTACAGGGGTCGATCTCTTTTTCATCATCAGCGGGTTCGTCATCTTCATGAGTTTGCAAGGGGCAAAAACCACCAAAGAATTTATTTTTCAACGCATCAGTCGACTCTATCCGGCCTACTGGGCGGGCGTCATCTTCTCGTTTACGCTCATTTCTATTCACTATTACTTCTCCTCAAAATACCCAATTGAAACGCCATTTCAAACTCTGCTCGGCAATCTCACTATGTTTCAATATTACCTCGGCATCCGCGACTTGGAAGGCCCCTATTGGACGATGATTGTTGAGATGCTGTTCTACATTGGAATGGCCATTTTGCATCGACTGCGTTTGCTCAAACACATCTTCTCTATCGGTCTTGCTGTTTGCGCAATGGCATCGGTGATGGCGCTCAACGTAGACCAAAGCCCATGGGTGAAGGGGATTTTTATGCAAATCCCGCTGATGTATCACGTGCCGTTGTTCTTCGCCGGAATTGTATTTTATGGGCTGTATGAAAAATCGCTCGAAGGCAAGCGTGCAGGGCTGTTACTGGCGGCTGCCTTCATTGC
>CANHPZ010000027.1 GCA_947462725.1 Flavobacteriales bacterium | reverse complement strand
CCAGATGGTCGAGCAAATCATGGGGCCGGGTGCCCATGCATTCAATATCACTTTTAATGGACAACCCGGTGAGCTTGCCTACACGCCTTCGGCGGGAGCTTTTCAATGTGCGAATTGCAACATTGGATTGACTTCGGGCTTGGCCTTATCTACAGGCAGTGTCTACTATATGGCGGGCCCCAACAACAATGCTTCTCAAACCAGCAGCGGTGTTTTCAGCGATGGTGATTTGGATTCGGATATGTTCACTTTAGTTTCATTGAACGGTGGAGATGAGGTGAATGACCTGTCGGTCATCGAATTTGATTATATCCCCTTCAATGATTCCATTCAGTTCGAATTTGTTTGGGGCTCCGAAGAATACAATAGCTATGTGGGGGGCATGTTCAATGATGTATTCGGTATCTTCATTAGCGGGCCCGGCATCAGCGGGCCGTTTCTCAACAATGCAATTAACCTAGCGGTAATTCCGGGAACAGAAATTCCTGTATCTGTGAACACCATTAATAACGGTAGCAATTTGGAAGGTCCTTGCATGCATTGTGAATTCTACAATCAGATTGTAACGGATGCTGTATTGTATGATTTGATCAATTCGGGATACGACCCATACATGAACGATGCACACAATGTGCAATTCGATGGTTACACGGATGTCATTTCATCAGGCATCAATGTGGTTTGCGGACAAACCTATCACGTGAAGATTGCTATTTGCGATGCAACCGACAACGGAGTTGACTCCGGTGTATTCATCAAAGGCAGAACACTATCTTCGGAATACGCAGCTGTGGCTACCCTGCAATTCAATGTGGATGGCCCGAATGACAATACGGTATATGAGCAATGCAGCGAAGGAGCTGTTCGAATTCACCGACCAGCAGCAGTTAGCGCACAAGCAGCATTGACGTGTTACCTCGATTGGCAAGGCAGCGCAGCGCAGGGAATTGACTACAATACGATGCCCGACTCGGTGGTGTTCAATCCGCAGCAGCTCTTTGTCGATATTCCTTTTGATGCGTACAGCGATTCCGACGTTGAGTTTGTGGACACTGTGATTCTTAGCATGAGTCTGCCATCATCGTGCAGCGGTTCAATTGCAGTTTCTGATTTTACGTTCTATATCAGTGATGTTATTTATCCCTTCGTCGTGCAGGGATACTCGACCTCCATTTGTCCGGGGCCTTTCATGGTTGAGCCGATTGTATCAGGTGGTTTTGGAAATTACACCTACCAATGGAATACAGGAAGCACGGAGGAAATGCTGAATGTAGACTTGACAAGTCCCGTGGTGTATACCGTGACAGTTGGTGATACCTGCGGATTGCAGCCCATAACAGTAGAAATATCCTTCAATGTTTTTCAGTTTGATCCCGTGACAGTGAGCTTGGAAGATACGGATGGAGTATTGCCGCTGGAGTGCGGCGATAACTTGCCGGTGTATGCCTATGGACAAGGTGGTGCTGAGTATTTGTCTTATTACTTCTTTGGCAATAATGGAACTTGGGTTTCAAGCAATAATAACGTGGCCACTCTCTCTCCGTGGAATGCAGGCGACTTGTATGTAAGAGCCGTTGATGCCTGCGGCAATTTGGCCTTCGATACATTGAACATTACTTTGAATGTTCCTCCTCTTTATGTTACACTTCCCGATACGATTAATGCCATGTGTGGTCAGGAAGTGTATATTGAATCAACAGTGAGTGGAGGACAGGTGGCTTCGAATTATTGGTATAGCTGGTATTTGGATGGTGCTTATCAAAGCTCATGGCCACCGGCGAATTTGAACTGGTATTTTGCCGGCAATTCCGAATTGGTGCTTTATGCCTCCGATGATTGTGGTCAGGGGGGATACGATACGACACATATTGTTATGATTGGATACGACGGCACCAATATCGTCGGCGATTCCCTTTTGGCGATTTGTGAGTCCCTTTATGGATGTAATGAAGTTGGTGCGTGCAATTTTGATACACTGGCTATCTATGACGACGGTTCGTGTTATGTGCCGATGCCTTTATCCATCAACGGACAGCTGGATGCGGTGTCGGGTGAAACCAATTTTTATTGGGTGGCCGATTATTTTTCGGGTGCCGAGTTGTTGTGGACAATAGAAGGTGGTCAGATTATATCCTCTCAGGATTCCGGTTGTTCCGTGCTGTGGTATGAAGGTTTGGGAGCGTTGTGTGTGCAGGAATCGGTTGGTGAAAGTTGCCTAGGCAATCAGGTTTGTGCTGCGGTTAATGTGGCAGCGGGCCTCAGTGAATCTGCATATGCACATGCGATGCGTGTATTCCCGAATCCTGTGCATGATGAATTGCAGATTGTGCTTTCGCATGATTATTCTGCCGGATTTTGGTTTTTGTATTCCATCGACGGACGCTTAGCAAAGACAGGTTCGTTCAGCGGAAAATCTTTCAAATATGATGTATCTGATTTGCCGGTCGGTTCTTATGGCATTAAAGTCATTACAGCCGATGGCTCGCAATCGCATGGTATACTTGTGAAGGAATAGCGCATCGGTGAAGTGAGCATAAAAAAAAGGCCGCCTATCAAGGCGGCCTTTTTTAATTCTATTGTTTGAGATTATTCGATAATCAACTTCTGAGCGTATGTGTTTTCACCGCAGTTTACACGCACGGCATATACACCGGCATCAAGGCTGCTGATGTCAAGCGATTGGCGTATACTGTTGATGTTACCTGTGAAAGCAACACGGCCTTGCACGTCGCAAATTTGAACATTGGCCACTTGTGTTGATGAAGGCAAAGTAATGGTCAACTGATTTTGCGCTGGGTTGGGATACACGCTGATCAATTGAGCATCTAGTTCTTGTGTGTATACCCCTGTGCTTTCTACCAACTGAACATCATCGATGTAATACAGACCTTCTCCGTTGGCGTCGTTGGTTCCATAGAAATCAGCTGCAGCCAATACATTTTGGCCGGCTGTACCGTCAGCATTGTTCAACGACCATTGCCATGAGTTGATCATTACACCGTTCAGGTATATGTAGCCCATGTCTGCATCTAAATCGGCGGTTACCTGCACGTCAAACCATTCATTGAAAGCAACAGAGGAGCTTCCGTTGTTCACAAAACCTGTTGTCCATGTAACGGTTCCATCAGCGCCGAAAAAAACATCACATGCCCATTCGTAGGCTGTCGATGTTGTCGTCCAATCGTGCAGAAGATTGAAGTATCCACCCGAGGTAGTCAGGAGCATCTTGAATTTCAAATCATATTTACCCGAAGTGTATGGGCCAATTGGAAGCACGAGGTCAGTGCCTGTGCCATTGATTTGAGCGCTATTTGTTCCGCTAAAGGCAAAGTCAGCAGAAACCAATCCGTCGATTCCGGCAGTTCCATCCCAGGTGTCCCAAACCAAGCTTTGCGCTGATACCCCGGAATCAATAGTGTAACTGTCGAAGTTGTCTTCGAAGATTACAGTTTGAGCTTGAGAAACAAGCACAGCAGTAAACATGGAAAGTAATAGTAGAGGTTTTTTCATGTGTTTTGTGGTTTTGATTAGGCAAGCAATATATAAAATCCAACAATCGATTTTTAAATCCTGTTTTGCAGCCTAAATCGGGACTGTATTTGTCAAGTGTGAATTCGTGTGAACACTGATTACAATCCTTTGTTTAATCAGATAATATCAGCGCACAGCAAATGGGGTTTAGTGATATTTACCATAAGGTTGGCGAGATAAAAAAATGACAATGAAAAAGAAACTACTGCTTGTTCTCATTGCTTTGGTGGTCATCCCTTCAGCCTTTCAACTCTACACGATTATGGCATCCAACAAAACAGAGCATCAACCTTACGAGGTTGTTCGAAAGGAGAAGGAATTTGAGATTCGCTTTTATCCGGCAACTACAATGGCAACAGTGGTGAGTATGGCTTCCACCTATAAGGAGGTCGCATCCCCGGGTTTTCGCAAATTGGCCGGTTATATTTTTGGAGGAAACCAGCAAGGGATGTCCATTGCCATGACTGCACCGGTTCATATGGCCATGAGTGATACCGGTTCTTCCATGAGTTTTGTAATGCCTAAAGGAATGACTCCAGATGTTTTGCCTAAACCTAATGATGCTTCAGTGCACATTTCTGTATCGAAGCCTGAATACGTTGCAGCAATTCGTTTCGGTGGCTACGCTTCAGATAAGGAAATTCAAAAGCATATTGCCCAACTTGAACAAGCTTTGGATGAAAAAGGCATAAAGCACTATGGTCAATACCGCTTTTTAGGATACAACGCGCCTTATCAGTTCTTGTGTAGGCGCAATGAAGTGATTGTGACGGTGGAATACGAGAGGCTAGGGGTGAAGGATTAGGAATTAGGGATGAGGGTTTAGGGGTGAGGTGTGCGCCGAATAGCTCATTTTCGTGCTAACGATATTTCTCATTCTTGGATTTTTTTTATCGAGTGCGCGAGATAAGAATAAACGCATGAGCATCTTATAATTCACCAATCTTCGAAGGACAAACACAAGCAGAATGATAATCAGTTCTTCGCTTTCACCTCATCCCTAACCCCTAACCCCTAACCCCTTATATTCGCCCTATGAGACTTCATTCCATCGAAACCGGTCACTTCAAACTCGACGGTGGTGCTATGTTTGGCGTAGTTCCTAAGACGATTTGGCAAAAAACTAATCCTGCCGATAGCAACAACCTAATTGATATGGCCATGCGCTGTTTGCTGATTGAAGATGGCAATCGACTGACGCTTGTGGATACAGGCATTGGGAATAAGCAGAGTGAGAAATTTTTCTCCCATTACTTTCTTCATGGTGACGATAGTTTGGACAATTCGTTGGCGTCGTTAGGATTTCATCGTGATGATGTCACCGACGTGTTGCTTACCCATCTGCATTTCGATCATTGCGGAGGAGCCATTGAATATGATCATTCCAAAGGGCAGTTCTTACCGGCATTCAAAAACGCTACCTACTGGAGCAATGAGCGCCATTGGGCATGGGCTACACAACCCAATCCCCGCGAGAAGGCCAGTTTTCTTTCTGAGAATATTAAGCCCATTCAGGAGTCGGGTCAATTGAAATTCGTTGAGCGCACTGCTGATATTTGTTCGAGTGGACTTGGCTTCGATTTGGTGTTTGTGGATGGACACACCGACAGCATGATGTTGCCTTTGGTTTCATACAAAGGCCGCAAGGTGTGTTTCATGGCAGATCTTCTTCCATCGATTGGCCACATCCCTTTAGCCTATGTGATGGGGTATGATACACGCCCCTTAATTACGATTGAAGAGAAGGCGCGTTTCCTCAGCCAGGCAGCAGCCGAGCAATTCGTTTTGATTTACGAGCATGATCCTTTAAACGAATGTTCAACGGTTGTTCAAACCGAAAAGGGAATCCGATGTGGTGATGTTTTCCGTTTGAGTGAGATCTGATAGTTCAGGCAATTCATTTCTGATGCAATTCGGGTTTGGTGTTGTGCGCTTTTCCATTCATATTGCAGCATGAGATTCGCTTCGCTTCTTTCTTGCTTGTTGTTCACCATATCATTGTCCTGTCCTGCACAGAATTATACGTTCACTCCGGCAAGCGAAGTGTTTGGTGTTTTGGAAATGGAAATGTACACCGAGCATTACTTGTATATTGGTCACGACAGCGCTGATTCGGCTCAAATCTCTTGGCGAATTGTAGAGAATACTTGTCCGTTCGGATGGGATTTTCAGGCATGCGATTATCAGCATTGCTACACGGGTTTGCCCAATACAGGTGACATGAACCCGGTGGCTCCCGATGCAGAAGGTTATCTCAGACTCATTGTTAATCCATATGCGATTGCCGGTTCTGGCATGCTGCATTTTCTGATTTTTCCAACGGGACAACCCATGAACTTTGTTGACGCCTATTTCTATTTTACTACCACTCTGGTGGATGTGAATGATGGCCTGAGCTCAATTCAAGAGTCCTTCTCATACCACGCAAATGAGCTTGTTTATACCGGCAGTGAATACGGACAGCTTGATGTATGGAGCCTGACGGGTAAGCGATTGAAGACCGTTCGTGTAAGTCCAGGGCAGACGCCTATTTCAGTCGATCATTTGGCCGCCGGTTGCTATTTGATTCTAACACCTCACGGAAACACGCATAAGATTTTTATATCAATTGATTATTGAACCACGAACTATGAAATCACTTTACATGGTCATCTGCGGTCTTTTTGCCGTCGCTGCAATCAATGCACAAACCTCGATTGAGGTCAATGTGCAAGAAGGATCAACGGTGCGCTTGATGTGCCATGTGAGCGACTATCAAGTTGTTCACGACGGCATCTATACCGACATCGACTTTGAAGAGTCAACACCGGTATTGAAGACTGGTGCGCCGCAAGTCAATCAGCTCACGGGTGCATTAATCGTTGATGATGAAGATGCCATGGTGGTGAATGTAACCCATGCCGTGTACGAAGAATTCTACGATGTCTATGTGCGTCCTTCAAAGGGGAATTTGTTGCGTAACGTAGATCCTGCAACGGTTCCTTTCCAAGAGGGTAGTATCTATAGCATGAACGCATTTTATCCTGGTCAATTGGCTGCATTGGGTTCGCCCTATGTGCAGCATCAGTTTCGCGGACAGAGCATTCAATTTTACCCTGTGCAATACAATCCGATTACTCATGTGATTCGTGTTTACAGCTCAATTGAAGTAACCGTGAGTTCTTCAGGAAATCCAGGTCTGAATCCACTTCCGATAAATGTTTCAGAGCGCACAACTCTTCCAATGCAGGAAGTATATCAAGCGCATTTTTTGAATTACGAACAGAATAGTGAGCGCTATGCGCAGGTAAGTGAAATCGGAAATATGCTAGTGATTACGGACGCACAATACATCGATGCGTTGCAGCCCTGGGTGCAATGGAAGAAGGAAAAAGGAATTCCGGTGGAGATTGTGGATGTGGCTACAATCAACTCGGTTACGGCCATCAGCAATTATGTGCAGCAGTATTACGAAGCCAATGGTTTGACATACCTCGTATTGGTAGGCGATGAAAACCAGGTACCGGTGGAGTTGGTCAATAATT
This sequence comes from Flavobacteriales bacterium, assembly GCA_947462725.1. Classification (GTDB taxonomy): domain Bacteria; phylum Bacteroidota; class Bacteroidia; order Flavobacteriales_D; family Sanyastnellaceae; genus JAIBBG01. The sequence goes on along the minus strand of CANHPZ010000027.1, from coordinate 11,152 downwards.
CCGGAGGTCAAGGCTATTGTGATGCTTGCTATGGATACGTAGCCGGCACCGATAGCTATGCCGATTTGTTTGTAGGACATTTTCTGGTTCACAACGCCAGTGAATTGCAACCTTTTATTGCCAAAGTGCTCGAGTATGAGCGCACACCCAATACGGCAGTGGATTGGTTTTCGGTAGCTATGGGATTGGGTTCCAATCAAGGCGATGGCATTGGTGATGATGGTCAGGCCGACTGGGCACATCAAAATGGAATCAAAACCGACTTGCTGAGTTACACTTACACAGAGGTGAATGAAAAGTACGATGGTGCGCATGCCACATCATCGCCAACGGGTGGTTTGACAGCAGATGCAAGTGGAAGTCCTTCCGCATCTTCACTCACTGATGTAATCGAATCGGGATGCTCGTTGATCAACTACACTGGTCATGGAGCGCACACGCTGATTGTAACAGGTAGTTATACCAACACGCAAATCAATGCGCTTCAAAACAATGGTCGTTATCCGTATTTCATTGTGGTGGGTTGCTGCACGGGCGACTACGATGATGATGATGACACGGGAGAAACGTTTGGTGAATCATGGATTAAGAGCCCATCTTCTGCCAACCTCACGGGAGGTATTGGCGGTGCTTTCAGTTCTGTGTATCAAAGTTGGGCTCCACCGATGGAAGCTCAGGATGAGATGAACAAAATCATCACAGAAACCTCGGCTATTCAAACACGTCACACTTTGGGCAGTATTCATTATCACGGTTGTGCAAGCATGAATGATGCTTATGGAGCAGAAGGAGATGAAATGACGGACACATGGATTTTGATGGCCGACCCTACGATGCAGCTGCGCACCGCAATGCCTCTATCACTTACGGCAACGCATGACGCCGGAGCAGTGATGGGCGTTTCAACACTCATGGTGGGTTGCAATGTGAACGACGCCATGGTGTGCGCCACCTTCAACGGTGAAATCCTGGATGCGCAAATTGTGGTGAACGGTCAAGTAATTCTCAATTTCAATGCGGTATCTGAGCCAGGAAGCATTCTGATTACCGCCACTGCATTCAATGCCATTCCATATCAGGGATGGATAACCGTTACTCCCACTACAGGTCCTTACGTTGTTGGACATGTAACCGGCATCAATGATACGGCGGGCAATGGCAATGGCTTGGCGGATTACAACGAGCAAATTGGAATCAATATCAATGCGAGTAATATTGGGGTTGATGTGGCGACGAATATTACAGCGACGGTAAGTTGTGCCAGCACATTTGTTGTTATTGATGACAACAGCTATAGTTTCGGAACGCTGATCGCAGGTCAGACTGTTGACGCTGCGAATGGATTCACTTTCCATTTGGATGGCCCCATTACCGACCAAACGGCAGTGATTTTCGTAGTAACCTATACCGATTCAAACGGCAATACTTGGAGCAGTAATTTACCGGTGGTAATTCAAGCTCCGGAGTTTGAATGTGCAAACACTTTTGATGTTAACGATAGTCAGGGAAATGGCAATGGCAGAATTGATGGGGGAGAAACAGTAACCATTACTTTTCCTATTACCAATTCAGGTCATGCCTCAACAGCGGTAGCAGTGGATGCTCAACTTTCGACGTCGGTTGCCGGAGTAACGATTGTAGGAGGCCTTGTGAATTTGGGTTCCATTGCACCAGGTCAAACGGTGAATGCTTCGTTCACACTTGCAGTGGATGCATCTTTAATAGCGTCGACTGCTATTGATTTGAGTTTGAATTTGCCAATAGATTATTACGGAATGGAATGCGTAACTTCAGCAACGGCCAATCGGAGTATAGAGGATTGGGAGACCGGTAATGACAATTCCTACCCCTGGAGCTATTCAGGAAATGCAGATTGGTTTGTAACGAATCAATACGCCTACGAGGGCACATATAGCATGGAGAGTGGCAACGTGAATGATAATCAGGTCACTTCGATGCTCATCGATGTGAATGCTGTGACAGATTTTGAAATGTCGTTTAGTTTTAAAACCAGCACAGAATATGGCTTTGATTTCCTATCATTTGAAATTGATAATTTGCAGCGAGGATCTTGGAGTGGCGATAATGATTGGACCGTTGTTTCATATCTGCTGCCAGCGGGCGCACATACATTGAGCTGGAATTACACCAAAGACTTTACAGTTTCTTCAGGTGAAGATGCCTGCTGGGTTGATAATATTGTTTTGCCTGCTATGGCAGTTGGCATAACTGAGCAGACCAAAGTAACTTCTTCATTGACGGCCTATCCGAATCCTGCTAGTGATGTAGTGCTGCTTTCAATCCATACCAGTCAACCAACATCGGCTGCATGCAGAGTTTTTGATGCAACTGGTAATTTGATGCATGAGCAAAGCAGTATGCAGTTAGGAGTCGGAATGCATACCCTTCAACTGGAAACCTCATCATGGGCGGCGGGCGCTTATTCGGTGCAATTGATTACAATTTCAGGAGTATCGAGCACGTTGCTCATCAAGCAATAGTTAACTTAGCATCACAAACAAATCCATTCATGAATAAGTCAAATTTCTCGTCCATCATAATTGCAGCCGCTGTTGTTGTATCGGCATACGTGCTTGGGCATGCCTATCAAAACCGATACAAGCACAACGATACCATCGCTGTGACCGGTCTGGGAAGTAAAGATTTTACTTCTGATTTGATTGTTTGGAGCGGTTCTTTTCATAAGAAAAACCTGGACTTGAAGCAAGCGTATGCCGAATTGGATGCTGCTCGTGAAGTCATCAAGTCGTATATGGTTACCAATGGCATTCCCGCTGACCAATTGATTTTCTCTTCAATTGACATCGAGCAACAGTTTGATAATAGATACGATGATGATGGGAATTTATTGAACTCAATTTTTACCGGATATCGTTTGCAACAAAGCGTGCAAATTGAGTCGAATGATGTTGACCGTGTTGAGGAGATATCACGCAAGGTCACAGAATTGATTAACTCAGGAATTGAGTTCTATTCCAACAATCCGAATTATTACTATACGAAGTTGGCAGAATTGAAGATTGAAATGATTGCGGGTGCAACTGAAGACGCGAAGATCAGAGCTTCTAAGATTGCGGAGAATGCTGGCGGTGGACTTGGAAGTTTAAAAAAGGCTGATATGGGTGTGTTTCAAATTGTGGGTCAAAACTCTTCTGAGGATTATTCTTGGGGAGGTTCCTACAACACTACTTCGAAAAATAAGACTGCTACCATTACAGTCAATTTGGAATACGAAGTGAATTAGATTCATTTTATGCCAAATGCAATAAGGCCTGATCACGAGTAGTGTCAGGCCTTTTTGCTATTTAGAGCCAGGTTATACAAGGTGTTTTTCTTTGCCGAGTAATAGGTGAAGTCTGGTGAGTGCAAGTACTTCAGATTTATTACGGCCATTGAGACTTTGCGCAATGCGCTCGGCTGTATGGAAAATACGATCGATGATATCGTCGTCAAATACTTCCATGTGATTCTTGAAGTATCGTTCGAATATCACATATGCGTTTTCAGAATCAAAGCCTTTTTCAGTTAGGAAGTCGAAAAGGATATGGATTTGATAGGCGCTATCTGTGCCGTATGGATCTGTGGTCTCATCCAACGATAGCCAATCCTCTACAATCATGCTAAGCATGGTGCTCTTTTCGGGCTCACTTACTTTTCGATCAGCATAAGCAATCGAATAAAACAAATAGCCGAGTTTCTGATAGAAGACTTCAGCATGCTGCTTTTTGGTTTTCAGTTTTGTGGTCATGTTACATGTACTTGCTTAGGAAGCGATTGAAGTCGTGACGCATTTCATTGAACAGTTTTTCAGTGTTCACATATTCATCACGCATATTGTCATGCTGTGATATGGTGTTTCTTTCCAATTGACCATGATGACTTATCAAATCACTCTCGATATTAGTGCCATGGTTATTTAGTGAATGCTTCAGCTTTTTGAGTTGTTCGCCATGAACCTCAAATTGATTTTGAAATTGTTCGACTTGTTTCTTGGCCTCGATTGCTGAGTTCCTGTTGGCAACATCCTTCAATCGTTTGTTCATGATGTTAATCTCGTCTTGGTAAAAATCGATACCGCGTAACCAAGAGCTGAACTCCGCATTGATGTTTACGGTGGGTGATAGGGTGTCTGTAATCATTGTTTTATGTTATGGGGTTGTGACGCAAATGTTGGTCTTTCCCAATACGATTTCAATGAGTGCCATCACCGCTGTCGATGAGTACCATCATCGAAGGAGCTGTAAATGCTTATGTGCTTGTAAGTACGTTATTTCAGCTGATACGAAATTTGAATACCTGCGAAGAAATTACGAGGCGCCGAAGGGTTGTAGTATTTCATCGCAGCAGCATTGAGCGAATAGTATGAAGTGTACTCTGAATTAAGCGCGTTGTTGATTCCCACGCTGATGCTTGTTTGAAATGATTTGAACTCGGGCAACATGTAGCTTACAAACGCTGCAAGTAAATGATATGGATTGCTCCATTTGTCATTGATGTTATTCAATGGCGTGCGATCGAACCAATAGTCTGTGACATTTATGTTCCAGGATTGCGAGCCGATGCTTATTCCACCAGAGGCCTGAGCCATTGGAACACCAGGTATTGATTTGCCATTGAGTTGTTGTTCGTCAACGATGTAGTCTTTGAATGCGTAGCGATTGATACTTGCAGCTTGCCATATGCGGTAGTTGAATCTTTTATTCTGTGTATTTCGCGCCAAGCTGAATGACCATTCCATTCCGCGTTGTTCTGTTGATCCAGCGTTATGATAACGCTCTATTCCGTTGCCATTTCCGTCCGTAATCGTATATGGAAGTATGGCATCTTTTAAGTTGAATTGATAGGCGGTTAAACTGTACGAAAGTCCAATGTTGTCGAACTGTTGTTTAATGCCCAATTCTTGACTCAGTCCTTGTTCTGCTCGGAGATTTAGGTTGTAGGTGCTGTTTGCTTGGTCAATCATTTCGAAAATGGTCGGATTGGCAGAACCTTTTGATAAACTATGGAACAGGTATAGACCTTTAGCTAATTGAATGGATGCGGCAATTCTTGGAAGCCATTGCGAACCGTATGTGGTTGTTGTGTCGAATTGAAAGCCGTCAGCATTTCTTCCACGCACGAATTGGGAGTTGGTGTTGTAACTGTAACCTCCCTGAATGGAGAGTACATTGTTGTATTTGATTTCTCCGTTAAGAAAGCCGAGCAGTTGATTATAGCCCACGTCATACGTGTATTTGAATGATGCGGGAAATGATTGATCAATGGTCTGTTCTAAAATGGAGTATTGCTCAATTTGCCATTCGGCCCCGGCATGCAACTGCCATTGGAATTTATTCACGGCTTGTTTGTAGCTCCATTCCGAGCGTCCACTGATGGCATCGGAATTTTCATTTTTATATCCGCTGTTAAATGCTGAAGTGCCGTAAGGATTTGTTTTTGTTGAGCGTTGATACGATAGAGTTGTGCGTTCGCTGAAATAAGCGAGCCAATTGGCCTCATGCGTTAAGGCACCCACGTAGCGTTCGCGTTTGAGGTAAGCGTTGTTGGTGATAGAAAATGGGACAGCCATTTGAGGCATGGTGTCTACTTGAGTAGCATTTAGCGCACCGGGCAATCCCCAGTTTCCATTGTAATAAGTTCCGTAAATACTCATGCGTTGTGCATCACTAATACGTTGCTTGAAATTCAAACTGACTTGTTGTTTTCTATTGAACTCTTGCTGTCGATAGCCCGAATAGTCTTGCCAATTGTGTGAGATGCTTAAGCTGCTAGTTTTGAATCCGAGTGAAGCGTTATCGTTCCATCGGAAACCTCCGAAAGAAGCGGCTTGAAAGGACGATGACAGGTGTATACTGTTCGCGGCAACGTCTCTACTGCGCATAAGCAGTACACCACCATTGCCATTGCCATACATGCTGCCTGCAGGGCCCTTGATAATTTCGATTGATTGAAGATCCCCGGCGTCGATGAGTTCCAGTGGAGTTTGTCCGTCGGCTGATGTGAGAGGAATGCCATCCAAATAAAGTTTGATGTTGCGCACAGCGAAAGGTGAACGCAAGCTGCTCCCACGAATGCTCAATCGGTGACTGCCGCCATATCCGCGTGATTCCATTGTAACGCCAGGCACAGTGTTGAATGCTTGTTGCAGCGAACTCTGATCATTTTGGTGAATAGTAAGGCTGTCGATTTTGGCCACAGAAGCAGGGATTTCAATCGGTCGATTTTCGTTGCGGTATGCTTCAAGCGTAATGGCCTGCAGAATGATGGTGCTGGATATAGCATCGGTGTCAATGAAAATATCTCCAATGCTGTTGCATGTGATTGGAACAATTGAAATATCCAAGGTGTCGCCACGCTGCAAAACGATGCGCAAGTGAGTAGAGGGTTCTTTAAGGGCTAATACAAATCGACCCTCACTATCTGCAAAAGAATTGGCAAGATTGACGTCAATGGCTCCGCGAAGCAAGGGCTTGGCGCTAGCAAAAATCTGCGCATTGGCAACGGGGGTGCTATCGGCTAAAAGCAACAATCGTCCATGAAAAAAACAAGGAGCCCCAGCTTGTCCAATGATAATCACGGGGGCAAAGGATATCAGAAATAGAATAAGAAATTTTCTCATAATGATGGATTACTGCATGAGTTTACTAATTCTGGAACGTACCAAGTCGGCGGTTTGCTCGGCATTCAAATGTTCAAATTCGTGGGCTTCAATGCGCTGGCCGATTCTAACTTCAATTGTGCCTGGCCGAATGATGTAAGAGTCGCGTGGAAGAATATTCTCGGCGTTCACAACCGCAATGGGCATGATGCTAATTTGGCCTTCTTTAGCGATGATAAACGTGCCGCGCTTAAACTGACCGAGCTTTCCATCCTTACTGCGCGTGCCTTCAGGAAAAGTGATGACGCTTTTTCCATTGGCGATAATTTGACCGGCTTTTCTCATGCTGATCATGGCTTTCTCTCTGTTTTTTCGATCAATGAAAATGTGCCCAATGAGGTACATGTACTGACCTAAAATGGGTATTTTTTTGAGTTCTTTTTTTCCGATGTAAAAAAGCCCAATAGGTATTGCACGCGCTATAGCAACCACGTCGAGGTGCGACACGTGATTTGAAACAAACACTGACGGCCTTGAAGCATCAATGTGCTCAAGTCCTGTGACTTTTAATTTCACTCGAGCGATGGCCAATACAGGCGGACAGAATAAATAGCGCCCTTCGAAGTAATGCACCCATTGTCCATTCCAAGTGATGAGCATAAGCACTATGCCCAGAAGTCCGCTGAAGGCTGTCCATAGGATGATCAGTACGACTTGAGTAATAGCCCAGAGTTTACGCAATGGTTTCAACATGGACGCAATTTGCGCAGGAATGTGGGATTGTCATGAATGGCCTATGATTTTTATTTGTTAGGGTATGCTCCCTAGTCAGACGATAGATGCGACCAACATGAGGTTGGTCAAATTGATTGTCATGAGTAAACAATAGTTTCGATTTGCGGCTGAGAGTAGCCAAGCGTATGACCAAATCCAACCCACTTTCAAAACTTCTGAATGAAACAGCTGATCTGTTTCTTTTTTTTCTCAGATTCTTTAGAGAGTTAACCCACGGTCGCATGGAGTGGACAGAATGGATTAATCAGTGTTTTTATATCGGCAATCGGAGTTTGGTTTTGGTTTCCATTACTGGTTTTATCATAGGATTGGTCATCACGATTCAGTCTCATCCTTCGATGGCCGCTTTTGGAGCGGAGTCGTGGCTGCCTTCAGTTGTGTCTGTATCTCTGGTGCGTGAAATCGTACCTGTTATTACAGCACTTATTTGTGCAGGAAAAATTGGATCGGGTATAGGCGCTGAGATAGGATCAATGAAGGTAACAGAACAGATTGATGCTATGGAAGTGAGTGGCACCAATCCCTACAAATATCTTGTTGTAACGCGTGTGCTGGCAGCCATGTTTATGGTTCCACTTCTTGTTGTGATTAGCGATACAATTGGTTTGTATGGCGCCTATCTGGGTGTCAATATGAAGCAGGCTGTCAGCTTCAGTTTGTATACGCATCAGATTTTTATGAAGTTAACTTATAGTGACGTTGTACCATCAATAGTGAAGTCATTTTTCTTCGGATTCGCTATCGGACTCATCGGTTGTTTCAAGGGTTTCAATACGCGCAATGGAACTCAGGGTGTAGGTGCGGCAGCCAATTCTGCTGTGGTGATGGCCACGTTTGTAGTGTTTATTATAGATCTCGTTGCCGCACAAATAGCAGACATATTCAGTATCACATGATGGCGGAGAAGACAACATACAATGATGTAGTGATCGATGTTCGCGATTTGTGCAAAGCATTTGGCGAAAACCATGTGCTTCAAGATTTTTCCATGCAATTGCATAAGGGAGAAAATGTAGTTGTGCTCGGACGTTCAGGTTCCGGAAAGTCTGTCTTTATAAAATGCATCATCGGATTGTTGGAGGCGGATAGTGGGAGCATAGCAGTGTTGGGCAAGGAAGTTATGGATTTGGATCAGCATCTGTTGGATCAATTGCGTGTGGATGTAGGATTTCTTTTTCAAAGCAATGCGTTGTATGATTCGATGACTGTGCGTGAAAATTTGGAGTTTCCTTTACGAAGGCACATGTCAGGTATTTCATCTGTAGACCGCGACGAACGGGTGATGCGTGCGCTGACGGATGTGGGTTTGGCATTCACAGTCGACATGTTGCCTGAGGAGCTTTCAGGAGGAATGAAAAAGCGTGTGGCATTAGCTCGTGCGTTAATTCTGCAGCCAAAGATTATTTTATATGACGAGCCTACAACAGGACTCGACCCCATCACGGCTCGTGAGATCAATGAATTGATTTTACAGGTGCAGAAGCTGTACAATACATCTTCTATTATCATTTCTCACGATATGAATTGCGTGAGACAAACCGCCAATCGTGTGGTCTTGCTTATTGATGGAAAGTGCTATGCAGAAGGAAGTCCTGATATTCTTGAAAAATCTAACGATCCTTTCGTCCATGCTTTTTTTGATTGAACCATGAAGAAACAAACATCTCAACGCATTCGTCTTGGAGCGTTCGTGCTTGCAAGTATTGTAGCGCTTGTGCTGGGCTTGTATTACGTAGGCCAACAGCGCAGCATTTTCCACAAGTCAGTAAAAGTGTATACCGATTTCAGAAACATCGACGGTTTGATGCCGGGTAACAATGTCCGTTTCAATGGTTATGATGTAGGCATGGTATTGTCGCTTCATCCGGCTGCTGATTCTGTGATACGTGTTCAACTTTCCATTGATGAGGAATATGTGAAATGGATTTCTGTGAATGCCATTGCATCAATAGGCACGGATGGATTATTAGGTAATAAGATCTTGAATCTTGAGCCTGGTCAGCCATTTGAACGTTCGGTAAAGGAGAACGATCAATTGAAAGTTCGCAATCTGATGGCTATGGATGCGGCCATGAGAACCCTAAACGAGACCAACGACAATCTGTTTTTTGTCTCGCGCGATTTGAAAGGAATAACCGAACGTCTCTTGCGCGATAATTCGCTGTGGCGAATGCTGGCCGATAGCGCATTGGCCGATCAAGTGCGCACTGCAATTGTGCGGGTGAATGTGGTTTCGGAAAATAGCGCCATAATTACTGGCGATTTGAGAGGAATGGTTCAAGATGTCAAAAATGGAAAAGGCAGTTTGGGCGCATTAATAACAGATACCAGTTTATACTCGGGTATTGAGCAAACGGTAATACATCTGGAATCGTTGAGCGACACGCTTGCGATGGCTTCCGGTAATTTCAATCGTCTTTCCAAGAATGCGGTGGATGGTCATGGCACTGTAGCAGCTTTGCTGAATGACACTTCTCTTGTACATGCTGTTAATTCAGCGGTTTTGAGTATACAAGGAGCGGCCGACGGAATTAACAATAACATGGCGCTATTGCGCCAATCAAGGTTACTGAAACGTTATTACAAGCGGGAAATGAAGAAGTAAGGTTGAAGTTTGTTCGAGCATTGTGTAATTGACTTAAATTGTCAAGAAATTTCAACATATCATTGAAATTGAATAAGTTCTATGACAATGCATAACGATTTATTATTAATTCAACTTGTTTTTTGGCATCATGAAGTGGACAGATAAACATTATCTCGAGGAGTTGGGAAGGAACATTGCAAAGAAGCGAAAGGAAGGAGGGATGTCGCAAGCGGATCTTGCTTACAAGATTGGCATGGAGGTACCAAATCTTTCGGTAATTGAAAATGGTAAATCCAATCCGCAAGTGTTAACGCTGCTAAAGATAGCAGCTTCACTTAACGTGCATTTGAAAGAAATACTACCGTTGCCAACGGATCCGATGTTCATTCTAAAAGAACCATCGGTTTACATGCCTAGAAAACACGATCGCTCATAAGCGATTGTGTTTTCGCTTAGGCGCTTTTTCGCGCCACAACTTTTCTTGCGGCTGATATTATGTTAACGGATTCTAATCCGTATTTTTTCATGAGCTGTTCTGGAGTTCCGCTTTCACCAAAGCTATCATTTACTCCAACAAACTCAATTGGTGTTGGGCAATGAAGCGCCAGCGTTTGGGCAATTAAGCTGCCCATACCACCATTAATCTGATGCTCTTCTGCGGTAACTACAGCACCTGTTTTTCGCGCAGAGTCAATTACAGCTTGCACATCGAGAGGTTTTATGGTGTGAATATTAATGAGGTCAACAGTAATGCCCTCGCTTTCGAGTGCTTTCGCAGCTTCAACGGCTTTCCATACTAAATGTCCAGTGGCAAAAATGCTCACGTGATTTCCGCTGTGGATATGCCAAGCCTTGCCAATGATGAATTTCTCGTTGGCCGGTGAAAATATAGGCACTTTGGGCCTACCAAAGCGCAAGTAGACCGGCCCTTCATGCTCAGCAATGGCTAGCGTAGCTGCTTTGGTTTGATTGAAGTCGCAGGGATTGATCACGGTCATGTGTGGCAGCATCGACATCATTCCAATGTCTTCAAGAATTTGATGCGTTGCTCCATCTTCACCCAAGGTTAATCCTGCGTGAGAGGCGCAAATTTTTACATTCTTATCGCTATAGGCGATGCTCTGACGAATTTGATCATAAACACGTCCTGT
>CANHPZ010000026.1 GCA_947462725.1 Flavobacteriales bacterium | reverse complement strand
TTTGGCGGGCGTGGTCGCATTGGGCGTGATGATTCAACCCCATTGGCCAAGATAAACGTTTGTTCAACAGCCACTTCCTTGGCTGAAGCTTTTGCCGGTGCAGGCTTCACTTCTGCCTTAGGCGCAGGCTTAGCCGCAGGTGCTTCAACTACTTTCGACTTCACCGCTGCCGCAACTGGTGCAGCGACATCAGCCTTTTTAACTACAGGGGGCGGTTTAACTGCTGCTTTGACAGGTGCTTGTGGCTTTTCAATCTTCTTGGCGACTTCCTTTTTAGGAGCAGGAACAGCTTTTTTAGCTGCAGGCTTTGCTGCGGCCGTTGCTGGCTTTTTAGCCACTGGCTTCGCAACAGGTTTCACAACCTTCTTTGCAGCAGGCTTCACAACCTTCTTGGCTGCGGGCTTTGCCACTTTCTTAGCTACAGGTTTCACAACCTTTTTCGCCGCGGGCTTTGCTATTTTTTTGGGGGCCACTTTAGCCACCTTCTTAGCAACCGGTTTCGCCGCTTTTTTGGCTTTCACCGGAACTGCTTTTGCTTTCTTTACAGGCTTAGCCGGCTTCTTGACTGCGGGTTTCGCTGCCTTGACCGGTTTCGACGCCTTTACCGTTTTCTTTGCTTTAGCAGGAGCTGCTTTAGCTGCCTTCTTGGCAGCTGGAGCAGATTTTTTAGCCAAAGCTTTAGCTGGTTTTTTAGCCATCGTGAGTTACAGATAAAGAACGGGATTCGTTGAAATCTCCGTTAAATGGGAGGCGAAAGTAGGGAATTTTTGTTTAAACCGTTCACCTAAGAGGTCAATTGTAAACTGTTCGCTTTCAAAATGTCCGATATCCGCAATGACCAGTTGACCATCGGCATCAAAAAACTGGTGGTACTTATAATCGGCTGTTATAAAAACATCGGCGCCGGCGCGCTTAGCGTGATCGAGGAGAAAACTGCCGCTTCCTCCGCACACGGCGATACGCTGAACCTCTGATTTGACAGGGGCGGTATGTCGCAGCATTGCAACTTTCATGGTCGATTTCACATGCAGAAGAAAGTCATGAATGTCCATGGCATGCGGCAAATTGCCAACCATTCCTGCCCCCACATCCTGCCAAGAGTTTTCCAATTTTATCATTTGGTAGGCCAATTCCTCATACGGATGCGCCTCGCGAACAGCACTTAAAATCTTATTCTTCAACCAGTCAGGAAAAACGAATTGAAGATACGCTTCATGTTCTGTATGACGTTGACCAATCTCGCCAATGGCAGGATTAGCTTGCTCACCTGCTCTGAACGTGCCCTTACCTTCCAGTGCAAAACTGCACTCATCGTAATTGCCGATGTGTCCGCCACCGGCATCGAAAACAGCTTTTCGGATATCCTCAACATGAGCAACCGGAACAAATACCTCAAGTTTGAAGAGATGTCCGGCCTTGGGATCAAGTATCGACAAGTCGGTGAGCCCCAATTGCTGGGCGATGCGGGAATTCACTCCATGCCTCGCGTGATCCAGGTTGGTATGAATCGCATAAATGGCGATATCATTTTTAATGGCCTTGATTACAGTGCGCTCGATATAATTCTTGCCTGTCAGCTTCTTTATACCACTGAATACGATGGGATGATGAGCCACAATGAGGTTACACCCTTTCTTCTTAGCTTCTTCCACAATGGCTTCGGTGGAATCGAGGCAGAAAAGCACACCTGTGATGGTCATATTAGGCTGGCCCACCAATAATCCGGAATTGTCGTATCCCTCTTGCAAGGCGGGTGGCGCCAATTCCTCCAGAAATGAAATGATATCATTAAGTCTCATGGCTGCAAGTTAAGCAATTGATTTGGGGCAAGAGCAATAAGTAACAATTTCCTATTCCATTACATCACGTCGTTTGAAGATTGGTTCATCTATCTTCGCTGCCATGGGAAGTAGGAGAAAATGGATGTTGCCTTTGTCGTGGATATGGGGAGCTGTTTTGAGGTTCCGCCATTTGCTCTTCGACAGCAAAATCTTGGCACCACAACTCGGCAAGCTCCCCACCATCGTTATCGGAAATTTAGCCCTCGGGGGTACAGGCAAAACACCTCATGCAGAGTATGTACTCAATCAATTGCGCAGTTGGTGCAAGCCCGCATTGTTGTCGCGAGGATACGGACGAAAAACCAAAGGCTTCATTTGGGCCAATCGCATCAATGCCACTGCTCAAATCATTGGTGATGAGCCCATGCAGGTACACATGAAATTTCCGGATGTAGATGTTGTCGTTTGTGAAAACCGCTTGCGCGGGTTGCAAACGCTGAAAAATGTGACCAACAGCAGCATTGTCGTGCTCGACGACGCCTTCCAACACAGAAAATTGCAAGGCGATCTCAACATCATGCTTACCGAATACGACAGCCCCTATTGGGAAGACAGTCTCATCCCGGTGGGCAATCTGCGCGATATAAAGTCATCAGCCAAAAGAGCACATGCGATTATCGTTACCAAATGTCCGATTGGCCTTTCTAAGGATGAACAGCAAGCCATCATAAAGGCCATTCGCCCGCGCAACCAACAACAAGTTTTCTTTACACGATTGGTTTATGGCCAACTTCAACAAGTGATGGGCAAGCCTATTGGCATAGACTCCAAGACCAAGATTATTGGGCTGGCCGGACTCGCCAACAATGCCAAGTTTGAGGCGTATTTGAAAGAAAATTTCGCATTATCTCATTTTGAGTCTTTTGCAGATCATCACAATTTTTCACCAAAGGATGTGACACAGTTGTGGTCGAAATATGGTAATTTCGCCCAAGCGATTGTGACTACTGAAAAAGACGCAGCGAAACTGAAGAGCATTCGAGGGTTAGAGGAAATTCCCATTTTTGTTATCCCGATATCGATTGCATTTTTAAGTGATGAAGCGGCATTTGTCCAATTGCTGCGTTCCACATGATCCAGTACAAGAAACTCTACAACTCTTCACCGGCAAGCCTTTCGTTAGCCGCAATTCTTGCCATCAGCACTGCACTGACTCTCACTTCATGCGGTGGTCACAAAGGTTCTATAGAGGGCGACATTGCTGGTGCCGAAGGCAAGACCATTTACCTCGAGCGCTTCGTCAACAACCGCATGGTATTTACCGACTCTTCGATTATCGGCAGTGACGGATCGTTTTTAATTGCTCCATCGAAGCCACTCGAACTGAACTACTACCGCCTGGTGATTGACAAGGACAACTCAATCGCCTTGATTACGGATAGCACCGAGTCGCCGAGAGTGAAAGGTACGTTTGGGAATTTGCAGAGCAGTTTCTCGGTTTGTGGATCTGATCACTCAGAAACACTTCACGAACTTGAAGCCAAATGCGCTCCATTTGATGAAAAAGACCGTGAAGCACGCGAGCGCATCACCCAACCCAATGTGAGTGTAGAAGAAAAGCAGATGCTCAATGAGAGTATGATAGACAATCGCCGTGAAATGGTGAAGTGCATCAAAGACTGGCTCGAAACGCATGAATCGTCACCTGCAGCGCTCATTGCTATACAGCGCCTTGACCCGCGCACTGAGCTGGCGACATTCAATAAGATTTTCGCGAATCTGAGCAGCAGCTTCGGCCACACGTTGCTCTACAAGGCCATGAAGCAAGAGCTCAGTCGATTGAGCAATCCCGGCCGTCAGCAACCGGCAGAAGCCGATGCCGGCAATTCCAATATTGCGGTGGGCAAGCCTGCTCCTGAAATTGCGCTCAACGACACCAACGGCAAGTTGCGCAAGCTCTCCGATTTAATAGGCAAGACTGTACTGATTGACTTTTGGGCCAGCTGGTGTGGGCCATGTCGCAGGGAAAACCCAAACGTGGTAGCCGCATATGGCAAATACAACAAAGACGGATTTGAAGTGTTTTCGGTGTCGCTCGATCGCGCCAAGGAGCCATGGCTCGAGGCCATCAAGCAAGACGGCTTGCTGTGGCCCAACCACGTGAGCGATTTGAAGTGGTGGGAATGTGAAGCTGCGCAGACGTATGGTGTGCACAGCATCCCATTTACAGTTTTGGTAGATAAAGAAGGAAAGATACTCGGCCACAACTTGCGTGGCCCTCTGCTTGAGGAGAAGCTCAAAGCGATATATGGCCACTAGCTGGCCCGTATTTGTAACAGTTGATAGCAGCAACGCCCCGGAAACGGGGCGTTGTTGTTTTAGCTCGGCTCTTTATCGAGTCCATTATTTTCCATCCACATAAACAGAGTGCATTCACTTGCTCAATCTTTCACGCAACGAATCGATGCACCTCTAGGCTTGTCATGTGAAGTCATTAGACCTTCAGCCCAACTAAAACCAAGAGAAAGTATGTACCCATCAAACTCATTATAATTCCAAGAAGTCCAATAACTAGTTACGACGCCCTGTGAATAGAATGCCCCGGCATCCATATTACTGCGAGTACCTGCAGGTAATGCGGAGAATCCGCTGGCGTTTGTTGCACCGGTATTGGGTGCCATCCATCCTGTGACTGTTTTCAAAGCACCACCTGCTGTTGGATATCCTCCAACCGCATCCAACAATACATAGAAATCAGTTTCAGACGGCACATGCCAACCTACAGGACATACATTACGGCTATCCGAGGCCACATACCAATTGTATAAGTTCCCATACGTTTGTCCATTCCCTAGATCATTATTGAAAACGCACCATGCCGGCGTGTTTAAACCCATCCATGTCGGGCCATCGGTCACATTCGGTATTTCAGTCTGATCGGAGAAATGCGTTGTGCGCAAATTGGTTTGCGTCCAACACTGATTGCCAATCGCAATCACCGGATACACATTATCATCAACATCGGCAACGGTGGTTAAGTCACCGCAGGCGGTCGACAAAATTGCATATACCTCCAGAGGGCTGCCTTGAATATTGGAATCATCAG
The DNA here is from genome assembly GCA_947462725.1 of Flavobacteriales bacterium. GTDB lineage: Bacteria > Bacteroidota > Bacteroidia > Flavobacteriales_D > Sanyastnellaceae > JAIBBG01. Next base: position 14,077 of record CANHPZ010000026.1, on the reverse strand, counting down.
ATAGACGGACCGTTATGGAGAGCATCTGAAAATCGAATGCATTATTTCCAAGCGTCCAATTGACATAAACCTTTCCTTCTGCATCAGTGAGTAATGATTCCGCAGTAATAGTTCCTCCACCCGAAACTTCAACCCAAACCTTTGCATCGTTCACGGGCTCACCCTGATTATCCAACACCTGAACTATCACCGGCTCAGCCAATGTTGAGTCAGCCATGGCCGACTGGAGGGCCCCGGAAACCAAGGAAAGCTCATAAGGTGCCTTGTATTCATAATCGAATGGAAGCGGCTGCTGTATTGAGTAATTTGGAGCTTCAACTACTCCTAAAACCGTAAGATCAACCTCATCAATGAGCACTGGTAGCGCTGTTATTGTCTTATCCCATCTTCCAGACCATTCATTGTATTTTACGTCGACATCTTCAGCAATATCCAAAAACAAAAAAGGCTGATCATAAAAATAGGAGGTCACCTTTGTAATGAATGTGATTTCATAGTGTGCATCGTTAGGAGTTAGGTTACATCCATCTTCATTCGAAAAAAGACTGAAATCCGCACCAGGTGATCCGTAGTAACTAAACAAATCATAAAAGCTCGAAGGTGTGTAGGAGAGGTCATAACCTAAATCTGCATAATTGGAAAAACTTGTACTCAAGTCACATGAAGTTCCCAATTGAACCAAATTATAATCAATGATCAAATCCACTTGCGTTGTATACATTAATGGCTTTCCATCAACATCCACCTCACTTGTATTATCATACACCGCTAAAGAATAACTGCCCGTCAAATCAGAAGAGACTCCCGGTGTAGCATTAGAAATACTCATCTCTCCCCCTAGTGTCATCCCATATGTATGTTGTACTGAAAACTGCTGCATTCCTTGAGACACAGAGTAAAGAGAGGCCCATTGAGAGGCACCGGTCAATTGATAGTTCAGCGCAGGAAAAGTGAAACTCAAGTTCCCATCAGAAACAATTTCGAGATTATTAATTGCCAATTGAACCCCAAAATCTCGCTGCTCCAAGCTATCCATGAGCATTTCCAAGTCAAACGAAGCGTCATCAAACAGGTCGTCCAAGTTGGCGCGATGCGTTTGAATGATCAGCTGATTATTCCTCCGTATCAAATAATCAACTGACACCAGATAACCGCGGCCTTCCGTGCCAATGAGAATGTCACCCGGGTCAATGTTGGCATTCGATCCCGTCACTTCAAAATCATATTGACCAACAGATTGCTGGGCACTATCCGGCAAAAACTGAACTGTGACGGTATCCATCACAATAATTAAAGGGTTGAAATCTGCAGCGGCAGTATCTACCGCATTCACCAATATGGGATGCTCATAGAATGGCGGGCAATTGTTCTCCGAGATTGCAGCTCTCACCCATTGAATGCCCTGAGCCGGGCTATAATTAATCTGTTCAGAGTTCGCGCCCGCAATGTCCGTCCACACGATGCTATCAGCGCTGGCCTGCCATTGAATAGCACCTCGTGCTTGTGATATATTCAAATCAATAGTGTCGCCTGTCATGCAAGCCACGCGAATTTGAGCCTGAACGGATGAACAAATAGTCAGTAAGGCTGCGAGTATAAGAAGCGATGTATGTTTCATAATCCGGCGATTTATCGTTTAATGACTAATTGTTGACGGCCACTTGAAGTTCCGTCATTTAAAATGACGGTGTACAATCCGGCGCTCAGGCTGCGGATGTCGAGTTGAATGACGTCGGATACAATTTCAGGACGAGTCGCGAACACTTCTCGACCTGTATCATCCAGTATCATCAATTGCAGATTTGCATTCTCAAACTGCTGCACTAATTCGATATTGACAATACCACCGGCAGGATTGGGATAAACGCGCAACTGCGATTCACCCGATTCGTTCACCTTGTTTGGAATCAAAAACAGACTCAACGTATCGGTGGAGGTGCAACCTCTCTGATCGGTAATGAGCAGAATGTAAGTAAGCGAAGAATCCGCTGTCAACTCCGGATTTGCGACATCGGCATTACTCAAACCGGTGCTAGGCGACCACGCATAGGTGTAAGGCTCTATGCCGCCTTCAGCAGCCGGAAAGCCACCAATCTGAACGTTGTTCGCCGGTGACAAGACGTCGGCCCCTGCGCTGGCAACAAGCTGATTTGGCTGACTGGATGTAAGCTGAATTTGAATTCGATGTTGGGAGAAGCAATGAATTCCAGTCCAGAAGAGAAGAGGCAAAACAAGTAAGATCTTATGCATTTAGATTCATGTTTTATACTACTTGAGCAGTATGAATTTGAAACCACAAAACTAAGACGAACTAACATACTACCACAAGCGTAATTTATTTCTCGAAATAACAGGAGCTTTGCAGGATCCTTTGCCAGCCAAGATCGTGAAGTGTAAACTATCTTCGCCCCACTAAATTTCCATTATGAAAAAACTCGTCGCAGCTCTGCTGTCGTTCTTGTCAGTTGAGGCCATAGCTCAAACTGGATATTACTTCCAGCAAGAAGTGAATTACACCATTGAGGTTTCGCTCAACGACAAAGACCATTCGTTGACCGGTTTCGAATCGTTTGTGTATACCAACAACAGCTCACAGTCGCTCGATAAGATTTTCATTCACTTGTGGCCCAATGCATACAAGAATGCGAAGACAGCGATGTCGAAGCAGAAGTTTCGTCAAGGCGATTTCTTCATGCTGTGGGCGAAGCCAACGGCCAAAGGCTTCATCGATCAACTCGACTTCAAAGTAGATGGCACAGCAGCACGTTGGGAGTTCTTTGAAGAACAAGAAGACATTGCCGTGCTTCATCTCGACAAACCCTTGCAGGCCGGTGCTTCTATCACTGTCACCACTCCTTTTCATGTGAAGCTTCCCAGTGGTTCGATCTCGCGACTTGGGCACATTGAAGAAAGCTATCAAATCACGCAATGGTATCCCAAGCCGGCAGTGTTCGACCGCGATGGCTGGCATCCGATGTCGTACCTCACGCAAGGCGAGTTCTACAGCGAGTTCGGAAGTTTTGATGTGAAAATTACGCTGCCCGAAAACTATACCGTGGGCGCCACTGGCGATTTGCAAACCGCCTCTGAAGTGGAGCGCCTGAATAAGCTCGCCACAGAAGAAGGTCCAACCACCATGGACTTCCCTCCTTCCTCCACCACTATGAAAACCTTGCACTACAAGCAAAGCAATGTGCACGATTTCGGTTGGTTTGCTGATAAGCGTTGGATTGTGCGCAAGGGAGAAGTAGAATTGCCTCATACCAAAAAGAAGGTAACCACTTGGGCGATGTTCACTCCGAAGAACCGCGACATGTGGGAAAAAGAAGGTATCAAATCCATCAACGACGGACTATACTATTACTCGTTGTGGTCGGGCGATTATCCTTACGAAATCTGCACAGCGGTTGATGGCACCATCAGCGCGGGCGGAGGAATGGAGTATCCGAACGTTACCGTGATCGGTAATTCTGGTGATGAGTCGCAATTGCGCACTGTGATTATTCACGAAGTCGGTCACAACTGGTTCTACGGCATCCTCGGCAGCAACGAGCGCGACAATGCCTGGATGGATGAAGGCATCAACTCCTTTTTTGAAACACGCACAATTCTGGCCACCCGCCCCGACAGCGGTGACGCCGCTATTGGCATTCAAATACAAGGACTGAATGTCCAAAAGATGCTGGGCTTGGAGAATTTATCATACAACTATCTCAGCGAAGAGCTCCCCTATTTGCTGGCGGCACGCATGGCTGAAGACCAACCGATCCAAACCACCAGCGACGACTACACGAACCTCAACTATGGAGGTATTGTATATAAAAAGACAGCACTGGCTTTCAATTACCTGATGCAATATTTGGGTGAAGACGTCATGAATGGTTGTATGGCTTCATATTTCGAAGCATGGAAATTCAAACACCCATCGCCTGGCGACATTCGAGCAACGTTTGAAAGCGTTTCCGGAAGAGACTTGAGTTGGTTTTTCGATGACCTAATTAAAACCACCAAACACGTTGACTATGCCGCATCCGCTGTTCGTTGGCGCAACAATGCGGCTGAAGTAAAAGTTTGCAATGCCGGTGAAATAGCTTCACCCTACTCCATCGAAGTTTTTCGCAATGGCAAGAGCACCTCAAAAACATGGTTCAAAGGAATTCAACCCGGTACATCGGAGCGTGTCGAGGTTGCTGCAGCCTCAGGCGACATCATTAAGGTCAACAACGACACCGGCATTCCCGAGTACAACCGCAACAACAACACGCTGCGCACTGAGGGAATGTTCAAACGTGTAGAACCTACCACATTGAAGTTTCTGAGTAGTGTCGACAATCCCGATTATTCACAACTCTTCTGGATGCCATTGGTTGGCTGGAACAATTATAATCAATGGATGTTAGGAGTTAGCCTGCACAATCAAACTCTACCCCGCAAGCATTTCCAGTGGAACGTATCACCCATGTACAGTTTCCAAAACGGCACATTGAACGGCTTTGGCCATATCGAATATAATAATGGTCGGTTTGGCGGTGGTGCAAAAGTTCAACGCTTTGCTCACGGATCCTTTCCATACAGCGCGCAAACCGACGTGCGCACTTACGACATCATTGCCCCATATGTTAGTGCCAAGTTGTTTACCGGTCGTGTCAAAAAAGACTGGAGCGGTGAGGCACGCATTACCTACATCAGCATTGGTGAGATGGTAAAGAATTCGAGCAAACCCATATTCTCTGATTTCACCACCGTGGATCAGGGCTATGGCCAGCACCAGCGCGCTGGCCTGTGGCGCTTGCAAACGATGACCAAACACAAAATGCCACGCAGCGAGTTTCGCATGTCGCACTTGTTTGAATTGGGTGATTATACCTATATGACAGTGGTGCAACAACATACTTTAGAATTCGACTACATCTATCACGGCAAAGGCAAGAAGAAAATCAAAACCAGATTGTACGCAGGTTCCAGCAATGGCTTCTACCTAAATGCTGCGGGGCAGTACGGAGGCTCGCGCTATGACAAAGACAGCCCTGAGAATACCTTGCGCAACGACTACGCATATGACGGTTTATTTCTGGGTCGCGACCAAAGCTCAGGATTGCTTTCACAACAATTTATGCGCACACAGGGTGGCTTAGCCGCGCCAACCGCACAATCGGCCAATCGTTCCATTCTCTCCATGAATGTTGAAATGGATCTTCCGTTCAAATTGCCTTTGGCGGTATATGGCGGTATTGCAACCTTGAAAAACAGCGCCTACGTGATCAGCAATCTTCCCTCAAAAAACACCACTGGTGATGTACCGCAAACCAGCTTCGACAGACGCTGGCTTTGGAATGGTGGTGTTTCCCTGAGTGTGATTCCGAATGTGCTGAAGGTGTATGTGCCAATTGTGTATAGCAGCAGCATCAAAGATGAAGTGAACGCAAGAGGCCTTAATTTCGGACAAACCATTATGTTTGAATTCAACATTGCTCAAATGAATCCATTTTCCATTGCGCAAAATGTCGTGAACCAATAAACATGTCTTCAGCACGTCACAAAATATATTTTGCCTCTGATTTTCATCTGGGATCTCCCAATGAAGCGGTGAGCCTAGAGCGCGAGAAAAGGGTCGTTGCATGGCTTGACAAGGTGAGCGTGGATGCTGCCGAGATTTTTCTGGTGGGCGATATTTTCGATTTTTGGTTTGAATACAAGCGCGCGGTACCGCGCGGTTTTACGCGCCTGCTGGGTAAACTGTCGGAGCTCACCGATCGCGGAATTCCCATTCACGTTTTCACCGGCAACCACGACATGTGGATATTTGATTACCTGCCACGCGAATGCGGAGTAACAGTTCACCGCTCACCTATTGAGCGCACCTGGAATGACCGTCGATTCATGATTGGTCATGGCGATGGCTTGGGCCCCGGTGACAGCGGATACAAAGTGATAAAGAAAATTTTCGCCAGCCAAGTCTGTCAGTGGTTGTTCGCTCGCTTGCATCCCAACTTTGGCATTTGGCTCGCTCGCTCGCTATCGGGCTATAGTCGCAGCACCACTGGACATAAAGACCAAGTCTATTTGGGGCACGACAACGAATGGCTGATTGTTTACTGCCGCGAACAACTCGCGCGCGAGCATTACGACTTCTTCGTTTTTGGTCATCGGCATTTACCGATTGATCATGCATTAAAAGTCAACTCACGCTACATCAATTTAGGAGAATGGATGAGCGGCGAATCATGGGCTGTGTGGGATGGAAGCGAATTGAAGCTGCACGCCACGAGTAAAGTGTTTGGGTAGAGTTTGTTTTGAGTTTCAGCGATGTTCTCCAATCCGCGTATGAATGCCGAGTGACTAAAACGCACAAAAGCCAGTCGCTGCTCAAGCTATTCACCATTTCACTTCTTCACAAACATATACGCCCAAATGCCGCGTGAAACGCGAAACATGTACGGGAAAAACACGATGGTAGCCACCATGCCTACAGTAAGAAATGTAGCTGGATGAGTTAGGAATCCGAATTCAATCCAGCCCAGTGCATCGAGAACCTTGAGTGCCACAAGCACCGATACCCAGAGCGCCACGGTCAATCCCCAACTCACGTATGCAGCACCAAAGTAAAAACCGGTTTCAGGCACCAGGTTGGTTTTGCATACCGGACACGAAGCGTGCATTTTGCCCAAATCAATAAACGTATAAACACGGGGGTTAACGTAAATAGAACTTTCTCTGCACACCGGACATTGATGGGTGAGCATTCCGGCAATTCGACTCTTGGGGTGATTCATGGCGCGAACTTACGTCGGTTACGCGTCGTACCTCGGTAACATTGGTCACAAAGAGCCGAATTCATGTAAATTAAATGCAACCAAAATGCGGAACTTATGTCTGTAATTACGACATTCGCGCTCCGTTTTTTTGATTGAACCATAAACAAGTTTTGTGAATCGCCTAACAAGTTTTTTTGCTCTCGTTTTAGCGTCCGCGTTGATGGCTGCCAATGGCATTCATGCGCAGGTGGTTATCAATGAGATTTTGGTAGATGCCACAGGGGCAGATGGCACGCCACCCAACTCCAGCGAGTGGGTGGAGCTTTACAACACTTCAGGCACAGCTATCGACATAGGTTGCATGGTCATTGGCGATGGTGATTTTACCGTTACCATTCCTGCCGGCACCATGCTCGGTGCCAATGAAACCTTCCTTATTGGTTCTGCCATAAATGGTCTTACACCTGACCTCAACTGGGCCACCTGTGGCTGCAGCTCAAGCCTCGTGCAAACAGGAAGCTTAACTGATGCTGCCGAGCAAGTATATCTCGTCGATGCCGCAGGAACCTTATTAGACGGCGTGTATTGGGGAGGAGGATCATTTCCGGCAACAATCAATTCTATCGCTTTAGGCACTTGCAACGCACTTACAGGCGTAACCTTCCCCGACAATACAGGCTTTACTTTAATCACCGTGGTAACGGGTCAAACCAATGCGCTTGATTGCACCGGCAGCTTCGTGAACGACCCAACACCAACACCGGGCGCAACCAATAGCGACCAACTTCCATTGGCTGTTATTGGGACTTCTCCCAATGTCATTTGCCAAAGCTCTACCATCAATTTTGATGGCGCTTCCAGCGCAGGCGCTTCAACAATTTCATGGAGCTTTTCAAACGCAACTCCGTCAAATTCTACTGATCTCAATCCAATAGGAATAACGTTCAACTCCAGCGGCTCTCAAACCGCAACATTGACCGTTACCAATTCTTGCGGGCAAACCAACTCCACATTTGTGACCATTCAAGTTGACGCGCCATCATTGCCAATTATTGCAGCTTCAGGGCCATTAGATATTTGTGAAGGAACTTCTGTAGATCTTACAACCACTGCTATAGGCACATTGCAATGGAAGAAGGATGGAACCGACATCGCAAGTGAAACAAATGCAATGTACTCGGCCAATCAAACAGGTAGTTACACCGTGGTCGCCAACAATGGCGTTTGCACCGATGAATCAACACCAGTTGTTGTAACTGTTTTCCCTGTGCCTGTCGCCAGCATCACAACAACCGATACAGAGGTTTGTATAGATGAACCACTCACCATTGAAGCCTCGGCAGGATTCGACGCCTATACCTGGTTAGAAAATGGCAGCACCATCGGCACCTTGGCCGCATACGATGTGATCACCACAATTGACGGCACGTTCAATTACCAATTGATCGTCACTCAAGGCATTTGCGAAAGTTTACCCCTCGATGTTACAGCCATTGTGCATCCGATGCCCGCAGTTGGCATCACACCGGCAGGCCCGCTGGACATTTGTCCTGGCGATGAAATCGTGCTGAATTCAATCAATACCCATGAGCAATACCAATGGTACCAAGATGGTGCTCCATTGGGCAATGGGTCTTCATTGAATATCACCTACCAACAAGCTGCTACAATTTCCTTGGAAGGCACCAACAATGGATGCACCACCATGAGCTTAGATGTTGAGGTGAATTCACACCCTGTAGCAACCATTGCTACTTGGATGCCGCCACCATATGCGATAGACAACACGTTGCGGACTTGCCTCGATGCTCATCCGATTTTGGCGAGCTCCAACGGTAGCATTTTGCAGTGGTATCACAATGGTGCAGTTATGCTGGGAGAAACCGGACTATCCATCACTGCGATGGCCGACGGCGACTACTACTACACAGCTTCAATTGATGGCTTCTGCCCTATTTATAGCGACACCATCGACGTGAACCTGGAAATGAGTTTGGCCATTGAAACAATAGCCACCGCTGATACGGCTTGTGTGGGCGACACCGTTCAGATTGTGCCTAGCGGAAATTTTGTGACCTACACGTGGAATGGAGGATTGACTGCTGATACGATTTCGGTTACCAATTCAGGCGTATACATCGTAACAGGACATTTGGTAAGCTGCGACACCACCGACACCGTGAGTGTGTACTTCAGCCCATATCCTGTTGTGGATGCAGGCCGCGATTTCTATAGCGATTGTGAAGACAACACCTGGCTATACGGCATGAGCGATGGTGATTCAACCTATTGGGAGGTGGATAATTTGATTGTAGCTTACGGCGACACTGCGCTCATTCCGACCCCAACAAAAAGCAGCGAGTTCATTATGGTCAGCAATCTGAACAAGTGCGAAGTGCGCGATACCGTGAATATGACTGTCGATTGCGTTTACATCTATGCTCCCACGGCAATCACACCCGACGGAGATGGCCTGAACGATGTGTTTCGAATATACACCAACGGCCTAACGCAATACACCCTGCGCATTTTCAATCGTTACGGCCAATTGGTATGGGAAACCACTGACCCGGAAGATGTTTGGACAGGCGGTGCTCCTGATTACTATTTGCCCAATGGCGTTTATACCTGGCAAATTGACGCTCTGGATTACAACCAACAAGAGGCCTTAGGTAAGAAAAAGAACAAAGGGTCGATTCTGGTGATTCGATGAGTAGTGAAATGGTGAAATGGTGAAATGGTGAAGTAGTGAAATAGCTTGGGTTTTATGCGAAGTTTTGCATTTCCACCAATTTCCGGTACACGCCATCCTTCGCCATCAACTGATCGTGCGTGCCTTGTTCTGCTATTTGTCCTGCTTGAATCACAATGATCTTATCTGCTTTTTTGATGGTGCTCAAGCGATGTGCTATCACCAGTGATGTACGGTTTTGCATGAGCTTGTAGATCGCTTCTTGCACCAGAAGTTCGCTATGCGTATCGAGCGCCGAAGTTGCTTCATCCAGGATAAGGATCGGCGGATTCTTATACAGCGCACGGGCAATGGCTAGTCGCTGCTTTTGTCCACCGCTGAGTTTATTACCGCCATCACCAACGTTGTAATCGTATTGCTCAGGCAAGGGAGTGATAAACTCTTCAGCGTTGGCCATGCGTGCGCTCTGAATGATGCGCTCCATATCGATGCCCGACTCATTGCCCAATGCAATGTTGTTGCGGATAGAATCATTAAACAGGATGGACTCCTGTGAAACGAATCCCATCAGATTGCGCACATCGGCTACCCTACAAGCGCGCAGCGAAACTCCATCGATGAGCACATCGCCTTGCTGTGGATCATAAAAACGGGCAAGTAGCGAAGCCAAGGTGCTCTTGCCACTGCCACTAGGGCCAACCAATGCAACCGTTTGTCCTTTCCTAATCGTGAAAGAAATTTGGTTGATGACAGGGTCGCCATAATAGCCGAATCGTACATCCCGAAATTCTATTTCTTGGTTGAATGAGTTCAGTACAGCCGGCACTTCAGGATCACACACCGTGAGCGGTGCATCTAAGATTTCATTGATTCGCTCCAATGAGGCAGCGCCTTTGCTGATTTTAAAAATGGCATCACTGAACGCTCGCGCGGGTTGAATGATTTGAGAGAACACCACCAAATAACCGATGAGCAACTCCCCTCCCATTTCACCGCTAATGACAATACCACCGCCAACAAAAAGCAAAATCGAAATCACAATCAACGAAATGAACTCGCTCATGGGAGAGCTCAGGTATTCGCGCCGATACAAGCGATGCATCAACCGGAAATAGTAGTCGTTCATGCGGTCGAAGCGATGCTGAAACTGTTGCTCTGCATTGAATACTTTAATGATGCGATTACCGCTCAGTGTTTCTTCAATCACAGAAATCAATTCACCCAAACTTCCTTTTCCGTGCTTTGCTGCATGCTTTAAACTTTTCGCAATGCGTGAAATGAGGAACCCGCTTAGCGGCAGAAACAACAACGCAAAAAGCGTGAGCTTCCAACTGATGACCACGAGTGTTACCAGTGATATCACAATCATGACAGGTGATTTCAGCAATGCTTCCAACGTGCCAATGACACTGAATTCAATCTCCATCAAATCGTTGGTCATGCGTGAAATGATATCGCCTTTGCGCTCGTTGGTGAAATAAGCCACGGGCAAATCGAGAATTTTCTTGTACAGCTTTTCACGTAAATCGCGCGAAACCGATGTTCGAATCTTGGCTATACTCAGCAGAGAAAGATAGTTTACCAAGTTTTTCAGCAACGCTAAAACGACAATGAATACACACATGAGCGCCAAAGCGGTGCCTTGACCGTTGGCGGCGATGAAACCATCAAGTGAGGTGCTCGCCCATTGCCACAAGGCGTTGCTTTGGGCTGATGCCGATGGTGTTGATGCATTGACACGGAACAGGATGTAGAGAAAAGGCACTACAGCCAAGAAGGTGAACAATGAAAAAATAGCATTGAGAATATTGAACAGGAAATTGACCAGAATGCTTCCTCTGTATCCCTGCACCAATGCCCATATTTCGCGTAGTTTACTCATAGACTCATTATTCGAAATCTACATCAAGTAGATCCATGCCTGTGTAATTGGATGGCGTAATCGCTCGCAATTCACCCTTAATTGAATCGCTCAATTCCAGCGTGTCAATGAATGCTGCAATATCAGATTGGGTTACTTGCGTTTTGCCTCGAGTGAGCGCCTTGAGAGCTTCATACGGGTTGGGATAGGCCTCGCGTCGCAGAATAGTTTGAATGGCTTCGGCTACAACAGCCCAGTTGGCCTCGAGGTCTTGTTTGAGCGCATCCTCATTGAGCAGCAACTTATCGAGTCCCTTCTCAATCGAATTGAATGCGATGATAATGTGTGCAAATGGAACCCCCACATTGCGCAGTACGGTGCTATCGGTGAGATCGCGCTGCAAGCGACTGATAGGCAATTTTGCCGAGAGATGTTCGAGCAATGCATTTCCGATACCTAAGTTTCCTTCAGCATTTTCGAAGTCAATAGGGTTGACTTTATGCGGCATGGCTGAAGAACCAATTTCACCTTCCTTCACTTTCTGACGGAAGTAGTTCATCGAGATATACGTCCAGATGTCGCGACTTAAATCGATAAGAATAGTATTGATGCGTTTCAGAGCATCGAACGACGCAGCTAAATTGTCGTAGTGTTCAATTTGCGTGGTGAATCTAGAGCGACGCAAATTCAGTTTCGTAGCCAAGAAACCGGTGGCGAAATCAGCCCAATCCACCTTTGGATAGGCAACATAGTGCGCATTAAAGTTTCCTGTTGCTCCGCCGAACTTAGCGTTGTATGGAATGTCTTCAAGCTGATTGAGCTGCTCATCGATACGATCCACAAAGACATAAAACTCTTTGCCCAGCTTCGTCGGCGAAGCAGGTTGACCGTGTGTGCGCGCCAGCATCGGCACATCCTTCCATTGCTTGGAAAAATTCACCAGACGCTCCATAATGCGATCGATAGCTGGAATGTATACTTCTTCGATGGCATCACGAAACGAAGCAGGTATAGCTGTGTTGTTGATGTCTTGCGATGTAAGCCCAAAATGGATGAACTCCTTGTGCGCAGATAAACCGAGTTCTTCAAACTTCTCTTTCAAAAAATATTCGACTGCCTTCACATCGTGATTGGTTGTACGCTCGAGTTCCTTGATGCGCAGCACATCATCGTCAGACATATCCCAATATACTTTTCGCAGTGATTCGCACTGCGCGGGAGTTACGGCGCTGAGCTGTGGTAGCGGAATTTCACACAGACTGATGAAGTACTCTATTTCAACCCATACGCGATACTTCATGAGCGCATGCTCAGAGAAATAACTACTCAGGATTTGGGTCTGTTTGCTATAGCGTCCGTCGATGGGAGAAATGGCCTTGAGGGAAGTGATTTCCATGGCGCGAAGATAAGTAGTAAGGGCGAAGGACGAAGGGCGAAGCGAGAATGAATGCGTCTGACAAATCGAAGTTTACCTTGACTGAATTGCGTGTAGCGTCGCACGGCAATGCTGTGAATGAGGGAGAAGAATGAATTTCACTCACGCTTTAATCACTTATCCTTAACCCCTAACTAATGGCTCTTCAATTCCGCAATCACATCCATTGGAGTGTTCGAGGCGAAAACATAGTTACCCGCCACCAGTACATCTGCACCAGCATGAATGAGTTTTGCTGCGTTAGAATCGTTGATACCACCATCGATTTCGATGATGAAAGAAAGGTGACGTTCCTCGCGCATGGCCTTCAACTGTTGCAATTTGGCGAAGGTATTCTCGATGAATGATTGTCCACCAAAACCGGGGTTCACACTCATGAGCAACACCAAATCAACATCACCCAGAATATCCAAAAGAGAAGACACGGGAGTGTGCGGGTTAATCGCCACGCCTGCTAGCATTCCTTCGGCGCGAATGGCCTGCAGCGTTCGATGCAAATGCGTGCAAGCCTCATAGTGAACGGTCAACACTTCGGCACCACACGCTTTAAAATCCTTGATGTATTTATCCGGATCAACTATCATCAGATGCACGTCGAGTGGTTTCTTGGCGTGTTTGTGAACCGCCTTAACCACCGGCATTCCAAAAGAAATATTGGGTACAAATACGCCATCCATCACGTCCACATGAAACCAATCGGCCTGCGATTGATTAATCATCTCCACGTCGCGATGGAGGTTAGCGAAGTCGGCTGAAAGAATGCTGGGTGCGATACGGTAGCTCATACGATGGATTTGAGTACAAAAATCGATAATACTCGTGAGCTGTGGCAATAACAATTCATGAAATTTCTCATCACCACTGAAGAGCTCAACGCTATTCACCGCTGCCGTTTGAAAACTGCCGAACAACGCAGTCGCAATCATACTTCTCTCCTATTCTTTTGAAACATGAATTATTTCGAACTCAACCTACTTGCCATGAAAACCAAGAAATGGTTTCTCATCGGCACAGCCATAGCAGGTGTTTACCTGTTTATGAATTGAGATTGAACCGCGACCTAACAAATTCAACACTGAAATTGCTGAAGAGTTGTACTACTCAGCCTGATATTTGTCCCTCTCAACTTTGATGAAAAAAATCTTCGAGAAATACCAAAAAATGTTTCCGTGGTTTGTCGACTTCTGGTACTACATCGTAATGGTGGTGCTGTTCATTGTGCTCGCTATCATTTTTCTTTAAGCGCTGCGCACACAATAATTCCCCATCTTACTTGTCAACGAAATCCAGCAACACACGTGATAGTTGCGGCAGCACGAGATGCTTATCGTCGT
>CANHPZ010000025.1 GCA_947462725.1 Flavobacteriales bacterium | reverse complement strand
GTGCCAACAATTCGAATGGCAGTAATCAACTCGGTGTATTCGGCCAGCAAATTCGATTCAAGACTATACACCAAGCCAATTTGCAACGCAGAGCCGCCAATGATCCGTCGCTGCTGATCACGGCGTGTCGTTAGATTTACCTTGTACTGCAATCCGACTTCAAAGGCTAGTCCCTTGGCCCATAAATTTATGTTGTTCACGGTGGAGTAATGCTCCGATTGATTGAACGCAGCCACGTTTTCGCGAGTGATATTGCCGAATATGTAATTCATGTTGGCTCCAACAGAAATCTGATGCATACGAGCTTGCGAGCTATCAGAGCGCGCTCTCAATGAGTCTGAGCGTAGGAGCCCACCAAAACGGAAAACGCGTGATGTTCCGATGGTAAACTTATTCAAGCCGCCTTTGCCAATGTAGTTGTAAGTAGCCGTGAGGGTGTCGCTCAGGGTGTCTTTCGACGTGAAATGATAATCAACCGAACTGTATGGTGTTAAGCCCATGGCAATGCCCCATTTGGAACCGGGCTTTTTGAAGCCCATGCTCAACTCGTGAATTTGTCCGTTGAGATATTTGTTTGTGTTGGCGCCATCGGAAGTATTGGTATAAAAACCCTTCACATTAGCCTGCAAGTTTGTGGCTTCGAGAAACGAATAAGATGCAGGATTGGCGAGGTTGAGTGATATTGGGTCAGACATGGCGACAGTTAACCCGCCCATCCCAAAATGAACCACATTGCCGGGCGTTTCTAAAAGGCCCAAGCCAAATCGGGAATACACAGAGTTGGGGTTCGACTGTGCAAGTGTTGTATGAGCCGCTACAAGCAGCGATACAAGAATGAATGCACTATGCACAATTGAAGCGAAGAATTTCATGGAGCCCTTCCTGGGTTAATTGAGGAGCCGCAAAAATGCTACTTTTCAAGTGCTTCTCAAAAAATGAAGCATCTCCTCCGGTTACTATTACGATTATTTGTGGGAACTGCGCGCGATAAAGCTCAATCATACCATCGGTTTCAGCAAGTATTCCTTGCGCAACTCCTGTATGAATAGATTCCTCAGTAGTTGAGCCCATTAACTTCGGTTGCCAGCTTTCGACGAACTCCACATGAGGCAATCGCCCGGTATGTTCATGCAGTGCCTTGAAACGCATGCCAATGCCCGGAGAAATGCTGCCACCCCGCAGCACGAGGCGTTCTACAAATGTGTAGGTGATGCATGTACCACAGTCGATGACTAAAATTTCGGGATCGCCAAACCGAAGAATCGCGCCAGCAGCATTGGCCAATCGATCATGACCTAAAGTTTCCGGTGTTTGATACGAAATGCTAAAGGGCAAATGCAATTGGTGAGACATTACAACGCATGGCAACGAAATGAGTTGAAGCAATTTTTGTGAATCTTCTTTGCTGCGTACGTCGGAAATGATGCATTGTGTAGGGTGGTGTTGACGTATGTAGTCTCCCAGCTCTTTCTCTAGGCCATCGTCCGATATCACGCGAAAATCAGTGAGCTTGCCATCCTGTTGGATGGAAACTTTGGTTTGTGTATTGCCGCGATCAATGGCGATTTGCATGATGCAAAGTAAATCTACTTTGCTGCCTTTCGGTGACTTCTAATATCGGATAGTATGCGTGGCAAATTGGTTGCGATAAACCACAGCATTCCCAAGTATTTGCCGGCGAGACGCTTTGGCTCACGCACTGCGCGATATAGCCAACGCAGGCCCATTCTCTTCATCCATTCCGGACTTTTGGATTTAGGATTCGCTATATAATTGAAAACACCGCCAACGCCCAATAGAATTCCGCCGCTCAGGCGTGTCTTGGCATGTTGCATCAACACATCTTGCTTTGGGCTACTGATGCCAATCCAAATGAAATCAGGTTGGAGTGATGCAATATGCTCTAGGTCACTTTGAATCTTCTTGTTTTCTGCGATGTCCATTAAGTCAACCATGGGTGGTGCGTGCATGCCCAGTATACGGGCATGAGGAAATTGCTTTTTCATATTAGAGTGCATCGCCTCTAGCTGAGCTTCATTCCCACCGTAAAAGAAATGGGTTTTATTGGTCTCCAGCAAAGCCATGCAAACGTCGTATCCTGATACTGTGCGCACATGTGTTTGTCCGATGCGATTGGCAAACCATTGTGATGGCTTGCCATCGGGTAGGGTCATCCAGGATTCACTTAATATGCGCAGCAATTGCTCATTTTGGCTGGCGGCTCGAATCACAAAGCTGTCGGGGAAGCAAACGTAACGGCATGGCGCTGTTTCGGTGGAAGTCAGTATGTGAATTACTTCTTCCTTATTCGTTGCAGATATTGGTACTCCCAAAAATGTGAAGCGTTCCATAGCCATACTCGTGTCTTAGGGTAAGAGGTTACGTTCACGACAGGTTTCGACAAAAGTATGTATTCGCGACTCCCAGGTTTGCTGCTGCGACCAAGTGTAGCGCTCCTTTCTTTTCATATTGTTGTCATAACTCAATTCGTGTTTGAGAAGTTCAACAAAGTCTGTGTTGGTTTCGCTGAATGCAATCAAATGCGATGGCACATCCAAACCCAGCATGCTGGGTAAACGCGTGGCAACTGCCGGTAGCCCGCATGCCAAGTATTGCCATAGTTTGCTTGGTGTAACTCCGCTGTTGACTGTGTCGATGCGATAAGGTGCAATGCCTGCGTCACAAGATCGTAGCGTGGTGTAGAGTGCTTCACCTGTGAGTGGACCGGTGAATTCTATGGAGTCGCATGCTTGAACGGCTTGTTTGAATTCGGGCTTCACAGGGCCGATGCAAATCAATTGCAGTCCAGAAGAATGACCAATGGATTTAACCAAGTCTAAAGGAACACGCTGGTGATTGAATGCTGCTAGAAATGCAACACGGGGTTTCGAGCGTTCTGTTTTTTCAGCCGGTGGATCATGGAGCTTCGGACCGGCCAAAGGCAGAGTAATGAGCTTCGATTTCCATGGATGGAATTTTTGAGCCAAGTCAGCCGCAGATACCATCACCAAGTTGCATTGCTCGAGTAATTTCTTTTCCATGTTCCACTGACCTTTCAAAAAGAAATTCCATTTCTTAGCACCTGCTCGCGTGTGATCGTCGGTAGCGTAGTAAATGGATTTTCCGAATGCATTATTAAACTCTATGGAGGTATGGTCAAAGGTTACACACACACTTTTGCCAATTTCATAGTTCTTCTCTATTTGCTTGAATAGCCATCGGTTGTAAAGATTGCTGAGCATAGGAATGCGGTAGCGCAGCTTATAATGAAACCACCAACATACATGAAGAACACTCAGTCCATTATCTATTTTCTCTATGGATACAGAGGGTTGAAGGGAAATTGTATTGGATTCAATAAAGAGACAGCGGTAACGCTTGGCTAGTTCTGTGGTGAACTGATGACGCGAACGTGGGATTTCATTCCACGGTGTGCGCGTGTAAATGATGTAATCAAATGCGGGTTTCTCGGCTTGCGGCATTACTTGAAATTCGACCGCAAGATGAGCGCAATGTGCGCGGCAAACAAGAAAGGCGCTAATAAAAATGAGTTGTGTTTTCGAACCATTCGCCAACGGTCGGGTAAATAGACTCGCGACTGCGGTTTATTCATTGCCTGCAAGGTTGCGCGAAGGGTTGTGCGCTTGTAGGATGATCCGGCTGCTGTCAATTCATGGTGAGCGTATAACACAACATCGGTATAGACGCACGGCGATGCACCTGAATTTGCAGCTCGCATGCAAAAGTCTTCGTCTGAATGGTATTGCAGAAGTGCGCAATCGAAACCACCGATTTTTTGAAATAATTCAGCAGTGAACGTCATTCCTCGTCCTGGCAATACATCTGTGCTGATGCGCTTCTTCTCTGCATGGTAGGCCTGCATAGGTGCAAATGCGCGTTTGCGTTTCAACCCAAACCAATGCAACGTGGCTCCACCAAACATGATGCGATGCGGCGTTGAATAGGTCAGAGATATCGGAGCAAATAACAATAAGGAATCGGGTTCACTCAGGTGCTCCAGCGTTTTTTGAATGAAGAACTCATCCAGCACACAATCATCGTTTATGATTTGTAAATTTCTGCAGCCTTGTTCAATGGCATACTTGCATCCCTCATGTGCACAACGCGTAAACCACCACTGTCCATTGCCGTGAATGGTTTGAACTCGAGGCCCATATGCTGAAATCATGGCTTGTGTATCATCGGTGCATCCGTCATTAACCACGAGGATGAGAATTTTGCTCGAGCATTGGGATATCTGAAGTTCTAATTGGTCAAGCAGATTCTTTAAGTGATCAACACGGTTGTATGTTGGAATGACGATTCCGAGTTCATAGATATGATGATGTGTTCCGCTCATGATTGTGCGATGAAATGAAGTTGAAAAATCAATATTA
Organism: Flavobacteriales bacterium; assembly: GCA_947462725.1. GTDB lineage: Bacteria > Bacteroidota > Bacteroidia > Flavobacteriales_D > Sanyastnellaceae > JAIBBG01. The sequence goes on along the minus strand of CANHPZ010000025.1, from coordinate 14,635 downwards.
GCGGTGTCAATAGGATGGGATTCGAAAACGAAATCGTGAGAACGATGAGTGTTATAAAAATGGGAAATCGTCCAACGGGCGTCTGCTGCCTGAGCAAAGTACTTCCTGAGGCATAGGTCGAATAGATCAGCCAGATAAACCCAACCAATCCGAAATGGCCTATGAAAGATGTAAGTCCATTCGTGAAATTGTAGTTCTCAAATTGCTGTTTGAATTCGCTATCAGAGTATCCACGACCGAAAATAGGCTTGTCCTTTATACTCCTTAAATCCACAATCAAACTGCCGAATCGACCAAGACTTTTGAAGTTTTCATTATTGAAATCAATATCTCCGATTAGGATTTGTTGCGCTGAGAGTTGCGAGTCGATTTTATCTCTGAAGATGGGCGCTGCGATAAATACATACGAGAAAAAACCAATGAGAAGCAGGATGGAGAATATGCGAATTCCTGCCAAGGCGGGTGTTGTATTTCGAACCATACGGTTGGTAACCGAAAAGAGTAGAACCAGAAAAAGGACAACATATCCCGTCGTAGAAAATGTTGTTAGTATAGTTCCGACGAGTAAAAGGGCTTGCTTATCAAATACGAATTTGTTGCGCATGAGATGCAGTGTAAGTGCAATGTTGATGAAGCTTGCAAAACCGCCCGGTTCCCAAAACATGCCTGAATTGCGAAAATTCTCAGTGACTTCAACCGTATAAATGAAGATATTCAGTGAGTCTACGTCCTGATGTATTCGGCCTGTGTCCAGCCATGGGGTAATGTGATGTATAGACTGTGCCAATGCAATGAGCGAAGGCGGGTGAATAATCTGCCAGCAATAAAACGGAATTGATAGAATGCATAACGCTGCCGCAATGCGAAACAGTGCATTATAGAAGTGTTCTTTGCTGATTTGAATAAAAAATATCACAGCAACACAGAGGGCCAAAAGCTTAAGATAAATTTTAAAGTCGAATGTGGTAACAGTGAAGAAAAAATTCTCGGCAAACAGGATGAGCATACCAACAATAAATAGCCATGTTGAGCGTGTTATTGGAATTCCCTTTTTGATGAAGAGTAAGAATGTGGAAATCATAAAAACACCCGCTAATTGATCGGAAAGTGCAATAGCATTGGCTCGGGTAGCTATGTAGCATAGCAAGAAGGTAAGAGCGAAGATTGCATAAGATGCACTGCGGTCGTACTTCGTTTTACCGAATGATGCGTCTGACGATTTTTGTGTAGTTATCGATTCCAAATTCCACGGGCATTGCCTGTCATGATTTTTCTGCATTGGATGGCAAGCACCACGTTGATGCAAAGAAGGAAGGCGGCGTTCACAAATATAATCGTGCTTGGTTGATGAAACATTCCGTCCATGGCTATTACCGTTGGGATAAATAGGATTGATCCGAGAATGAAAGATGTGAATTCAATGGTAATCTTAGAACAGCTATTGACCATCGAAGTGAAAATGGATGCAAGAATGTGAACCATAGAATAGACAGCATTAGCCACATGTATGATGATGGGTATGCTAATTAATCGGCCAATCCATCGTTCAAAAAACCATGGAGATACAATGAGGAAAACGCAAAGCCCGATCGCTGCTAGCGCCCACAGTGAAAGGAGTCTGCGATGTATTTTTTTAATCCAAGCCAAATCATTCTTTGCAAATGCCTTTGTATAACTGCTCCATACGGGAGCGAGGATGAGCGTAAAAGCCAAAACGGCTGTGTTGAATATGCGGAAGGATGCATTGTAATCTACAACGTCAGAACTTCCATGGAGTTGAGCGATAATTAAGCTATTGCCCTGAATGAATATCAAGGTGCAGAATTGAATAACGAAAAACTTGTATCCTGTGGTGTTGAGTTGCTTGAACAGTTGACGATTGAACAGAGAAAGACGCGGCGAAAGAAATCTGAATCGGCTGCTAAACAGAATGGCGCTCGCTAGTATATACATGAGAATCGGAGATCCAAGTGATATTCCGGTAAAGTAATCGAGAGAAACGTTTGCGTGATTTTGCTGTATAATCAGCAGCCATATGAACGTGAGCAGGTTGGAAGCGAAAACCACCAAATTGCCTAAAAACGATAACTGGATGCCATGAAAGATGAAAGATATGTTCTTCAGAACCACTTGCGCTGCAAACAGGGCAATGGCTATAAACATCGTTTTTTTAAGCAGGGGCAAATAGATGACATCGACACTAAATATCCGATGCCAGGGAATGAATGGCACTAGGACTAGCAGAAGCACTGTGGCAATGGCAGTAAACAGTACTATGGATACATAACTGGTCGAAACAAGTGCACGAGCCTCTTCCTTTCTTCCTTTGTGAATAGCCTCCAACAGCAGATTGCGAAGGCTATTGCCCATTCCTAAATCTAAAAATGTGAACCAAGTAAGCAAGCTGAAAAGGATAACCCAAACGCTGAACATGGCCTCGTTGAGCAATTGCATTCCTAGCGGTATAAGCGCAAGGTTGAGCAATAGACTCAGCATTTTAATTAGAAAGGAGCCGGCAATATTGATGGTAAGATTCTTCATAAAGCCAACTTCGCACTGCGGTCTCGCTTTGGAATTAATTGATCGCGTGTGCGCCAACCACAGATTTAAACGGCGTGAATGCCAGGCCTGCTCCGCAAGTCATGAACGCGCCATCGAAAAATGGATTTGGATTGTAGTCCATCAAATCAAATGTGTAGGCTTGACGAATGTGCCCAATCATGGAAACGCGAAGAAAAACTGATGTGTATCTGTTCAGATAGTATGTCGGCGTAATAGATCCGGTTACGTTATACATATAATCGTAGAGGAAAATTTTGTTGCCGTAATCTTCGTCGAATTTTACTTTGTTTACCATAGTACTTACGCCGATTCCGAAAAACCCGATAAGCTTGAATTTGTCTTGCCATAAACGGGCGGCATTCTTGAAGCCTTCAGTGCGCTTGAGTCTGATATCCAATAAATCTGAAGAAACACCGATTGTTGTGCGGAAATAATCGTTTTTCAAGTAAAGCGATTCTGATGTTGGACGATTCATGTCTACAGCAAACTCAGATCTCAGGCTCAAATTGGACTTGAGCATATAGGTCATGCCCCCCATTAGGTTGTGAAGTGCAATGGTTTTAATGTGATAACCATCGGCAAGCTGCGTGTGATTGAAATGATTCCCCGCTGAAAAATCCAGTTTCAGGTTGCTTGGAATGAATTGCCCTTGAGCGAAGTATTGTGTCAGAATTAAACTAAGGCAGGCTAGGTATTTCATGGTCTAAAAATAATCAATTGCTAATCTTTGGATTCTTGGTAATAATTATAAGAATAGTACTTGCCTCGAGGGATAACCTCGCCGTTGATTACAATGTGTTGTGTTTGCTTCAGGTGATTATTGCTAAACGCATCGAGCTGCTGCAAGGCACTGCGCTTTGAATAATTGAGTCGAATAACCTGTAAGCATGTATCTGCATGTTCTGCAAGAATTGAAGTGTCGGCTACAAGTGAGATAGGAGCCGTATCAATGATAATGATATCAAATGAATTTCGCAACACCTCAAACATGCTAGCAGTTTGCTTCGACATTAACAACTCGGCCGGATTGGGTGGAAGGATTCCACAACTGAAAAAAGTCAAGTTGGGAATGGTTTTTTCGCTATCCGTAGCAAAATTCAAAACAGAAGCGTCATGTCCTGCGAGGTAACTGCTGATGCCATCTTTGCGCTTTGAACTGAAGTAGCTATGCAAATTTGGTCTGCGTAAATCAAGTTCTAAAAGGGCAGTCTTCTGATTGGCAACAGCAAACGATTTGGCCAAATTCAGAGCGGTGAATGATTTACCCTCTCCGCTTATGGCTGATGAAACAAGGATAACTGAACCCTGATTTCTCTTTCCAAGCATGAAGTTTAAATTCGTTCTCAGAATTCTGAATGATTCGGAAAGTAGACTTCGTTTGTTGTGCTCAATCGCATCAATCTTTACATTTTGCTGCAATGGAATATGGCCTACAACACTGCTGTTCCAAGGGTCAATTTCTTTCGCAGAACGTATGATGTCGTCGAAGAATGCGTAAACCAAAAACAGCAAGAATGGCAGCAGTAAACCGGCTATTGCAGATGTTGCTATTATGGCTTTTTTTGATAGGCCATTGGGTTTGTTATCGCTGTAAGCTTGATCAATAACTTTGTTGTTGCTTATGGTCGCGGCAAGGGAGATTTCGTTTTCCTCCTTCTTTTGCAAAAGAAATAAGTACAGCGTCTCCATGATTTTTTGCTCACGCTGAATGGTGCGAAAATCCCTGTCGGTGCCGGAAAGATTTCTCAGTTTGGAATCGATGGAATTGTTTTGTACATCAAGTTGTTTAATCTCAAGGTCGATTACGGATTTGCGGTTGCGTAAACTCTCCATCAAGAATTGTTTGATGTTTTCAAGCTTCGATGTAAGCATGATGAGTTGCGGGTTTTTCTCTCCCACATTTTGTTGCAACTGCTGCTTTTCAATCACCAATGCATTGTATTGATTGATGCCTGCGTTGATTGATGCGTCGCTCAAACCGATGTTGGTCGGCAATAATTCATCCAGCGTTTTTATACCTCCTAAGTAATCGTAAACGAATGACACCAGCTTCAGTTGAATGTCGGCCGATTGAATTTCTGTTTCGCGTGCGCCTTGTTGATTGAGGTATAAGTAGGCATTAGTTGGAATATCGGTAATGTCGCGCTCTACTTTGAAGCTTGACTCTTTGCTTTCGACTTCGCTGAGATCGGCAGCGATTTCATTCATGCGTGCATGGATGAAGTCGGATGTCTTGCGTGCAATCTGATTGTTATCTTCTATAGCATCAATTTCACGTTGTTTGAAAAGGGTGTTGATGATGTCATTGTTGCGTTCGATGTTTGGGCCACTTAAGGAAACTTCTATCACAGTGGACTCTTTGGATAGTTGCTTAACGGTCAAACTCGCCTGAAGGTCATCGACAATTCGTGATGCCGGAACCAAACGTATGAGGTAGTTTTTTCCGATGAATTCATCGTTCATCAGTGATGTAGGGCTGATGCATAATTCGCCAATGGGAGTTGAAATAGTATCACCAAGGTTGACTTGTGACGAAAAATTTAGAGCAGAGCAGGACACTTGATAATATTGCGCATTCTCTAGGTATAATTCTAGTTCGGTTAGCACCGGAATGGAATCAGCGCCGCTAATCGAAATGTTGAACGGAGAGCGCAAATACAAATCCCGACGCAGTAATCCGGTAGTTTTACTCAACGCGAAAAGTTCGGTGGTGAGGTGCAGCTCTTCAACGACTTTACCCAACAGCGTTCGTGATCGCAAGTGTTCAATTTCATTGCTCACGTTGCTTTCACCCTTGAGAATGCCCAAATCCTTGAGCACCGACAACTCCGAAGATGTATTTCCCTTCTGCACATCCTGGATCATGATGAGCCCGCGCGAAGTGAAGTTCAGTTTTGAATAGCGCGAGAAGGCAATTCCGGCCAAAACGAATAATGAAAAAATGACAATGAGCCAAATCCATTGACGCAGATATGCGCGAATCAAAATGAGCATGCTTTCGATATAATCGACCTGCTTCTCTTGGTTTTGGTTGGAACTGGTTGTGCTCATCACTTGAAAAGTAGAAAGGCGGTTAGAATAACTGAAATGAGCGGTATGGTTACACTGCTGCTGTTTTTTAGCAATGTTGATGAGAACCTAGCGGCTGCGTTCGGCTCTATATATATAACATCGTTTTGTTTGAGAAAATAAACCGGCGATTGCAGTAATGCAGCGTGGGTGAGGTCTACACGATACTGTACCGATTTGCCTCCCTCATTGCGAACGACCAATACATTGCTTCTTTCACCGGTGATGTTGAGGTCACCGGCCAATCCTAGGGCCTCTAGTAATGTAATGCGTTCGTTGGGTACTTGGAAAGTTCCTGGTTTTTTGACATCCCCCAAAACGGTAATCTTGAAATTCAAAATGCGAATGTGAACCACAGGGTTTTCGAGATAGGAGCTCAGCTTAGTGCGCAGCTGCTCGCAAGCTTCATTGCGCGTCTTGCCGGCTAGATTCACGCTGCCTAATACGGGTAGAATTATTTCTCCTTTGTCATCAATGAGGTATCCCAATTGCGCCGGTATTCCATTTTCATATCCGTTATTGATGGTTTGAGGCGCTGCATTCGAGGGTAAATTGTAAGGAATGGCCAACAACGGATCGTTGCATGTAATGAAGATTGAAATGAAATCACCAGTTTCCAATGTTGGCGATGCATATTGTTGTTGGGCAGCGGCTGATGTGTCTTTGAAATAAACAATTTTTTCTCGTGTAGCGCAACCACTCAGCATGAACGCCAAAGCCATTGCAAATCCAATAAGAATAAAAGATGGCTTGCTGTAATGAAAGTATGTTGACGTGGATGGTTTCATGGCTAAGAAATCAGGCACTGCGTATTTTGTTCATCGCAATGTTTTTGATGGCCAAAAGTAAATATTTGATATCTGTAAGATGTGGACTTTTTTGTTTCTCTTCAAAGTATATGCGCTCTGCCTCGATGTTACTCTTCTCGTCACCCATGAGCAATGCAACATACGGAGGGAAGCAGCCCGGTTTGAATTGTGTGCGCAAATGCTTTAAGTCTTCAGGAAATTGATTGAAACGCGCTTGGCTAAGCGGCCTTGCGCCCACAAGGCTCATTTCTCCTTTTAACACATTGATGAGTTGAGGCAATTCGTCTAACCAGATTTTACGCATATACGATCCGTAAGTGAGCACCCTGAAATCATTGGCGATTTTGCCCTTGCCATCGTTGCTGTAACCGTGATGCTTGATGAGGTAATCTTGCAAATACTCAGAATATGGATGCATAGTCCGAATTTTATAGACCATTACCATTTTACCATGTTTGCCTACACGAGGCATTTTGTAAATCGCGCCATAGCTTGGTTTGGTGTGCAGGTAGTTCTTGTCTGTTTTCCGTGCTGTGATTTTATGCTGATGCCCATCATTCTTCACAGAAACAATTTCATAGCCGCAGTATACCAAACGGCCCAGTATTTCAGCTTTTGAAATAACTAACTGGCTGTGCCCAAAAATCCGACGGTAGATTCGTCGTGTGGGTTTTATTTTGGGTAAAAGGCGATGCCAGAAAAACAAATGCATCCATCCTATTATCCAGATTGAAGGGAAACGACTCTTCATCGTTTGCCTTCTGTTGTCTAATGTAATACAAGTTAGCTCGAGCTCTCCTCCAGCATCAAGCTCATCGTGTTTTTGCAGTAGGAATTCGTTCAGGTAAGGTATCCGATTGACGAGTTCGGTGACTTCGATACACTTAGGTGCGGAAGCAACGGCAGGTCCATTGGAATTGCCCTGCTTATCCAAAGCAGTATAACAGCCCTGGCTGGGAATTGCAGGGTTTAAACTTCCGAGTGCATTTTCAATCGTCATCTGCTGTGGTCGTTCATAGTTGTGCAAAACCTATTCTAACCATTGGAGTGGGTAGTGATTTGCATTACCTCCGGATTATGCACCGGTTTTGTTTAACGGGGTGGAGAAACAAAGTATATCGTGGCCATCAGTCTTCCTCGTAGTGGAGGAACATTCAAATATAGCAAAAGAGAATCGCAACAAATTCAAATTTTTGCTGAGGGTACTGAGAATTATCCGCAGTTCTTCCTCATTGGGTTGTGAACATCTTGATATTTTACCTTTTTCACACGGGTCCTTGCATTATAATTTGCGCTCAAATCAATTTTGAATCATGATTAACAGAAAAGAGTTTAGGAAATACGCCATGGGCAACCACGGCATCAGTGGTACCGTAGTCGATGATGTAATTAGTCATGTGTACGGTCCTGAGAATATGACGCGTACGGTTATTGAAGAACGTAACATGCCATTCCGTGAGGTTGACGTGTTTTCGCGTTTGATGGCCGATCGTATTATTTTCCTTGGAACAGAAATCGATGATTATATCGCGAATATTATTCAAGCACAGTTACTCTTTCTTGAAAGTGCTGATGCGAAGAAGGATATTCAGATTTACATCAACTCTCCCGGCGGAAGTGTATATGCCGGATTGGGCATCTACGATACAATGCAATACATCAATCCGCATGTAGCAACTATTTGCACCGGAATGGCTGCAAGTATGGGTGCCGTATTGCTTTGCGCAGGCGAAGCGGGTAAGCGAACTGGCTTGAAACACTCTCGTGTAATGATTCACCAACCTCTCGGCGGTGCACGCGGTCAAGCCAGTGATATTGAAATTACTGCTCGCGAAATTCAGAAATTGAAAAAGGAGCTCTACGATATTATTGCTACACACAGCGGTAAACAATATGATCAAGTATGGGCCGATAGCGACCGCGACTATTGGATGATTGCTAGTGAAGCAAAGGAATATGGCATGATCGACGAAGTGCTCGATAAGAAAAAATCATAATTCGAAGTTTCGAAAAAGGAATGGCGCTTTAAGCGCCATTTTTTTTTGAATCATAAATCCATGCTTTGCAGTTCGATTCATGTTTTTTCTAAAGTGTTTTTCTTAAAGTATTGAACATTCATCCTCGGAATCGTTGATTCAATGGGAACTTACTAATACATGTCACACAGTTGATAAGATTGAATCAAGGTCATTTTTAATAACCTAAAACGTGAGTTCATTTGAGCGTCGATGTGTGCTTCTTTGAGGTATACCTCGGCCAATAACCAACCCTAATTTTTTTCGTCATGTATCCATTTAACCTCGCTTTGAAGCGCTATTTCGCAGCAATGAATGGCGTATTCACCTTGATTTTTTCTCTTTTTACTTTGGGATTATTCGCTCAACCTACGTTTCAGAATGTGGGCGAAAACCAAACCATTGCTTGTGGTACACCTTTACCTGATTTGACCGGTGCAACTGCCGTTAGCTCGTGTGAAGGACCCGTGACTGTGAGCTCTTTCGTTTATGAGTCAGGTAATGTTCTTGACCAGTGCAATGTTTCTACTGCATTTGGTCCTGGCGTGGATTGGGCGGTTTGGTTGCCACTCCTCGATGCTCCGTCCGTTGCATGGAACTTCATCGGTGACCAGCAATTGACTTTTTATGCCAATGGTACAGGTCAACTCACCGGTACCATTCAAAACGCAACGAATTCCTCACTGCAGATGAATGTTGTGATGCGCTTCGAGAACGGACGCAACTGGCAAGAATGGTCAGCGCTAAGCCGCGGTTATAAAAATGATGTAGGCCTGGCCGGCAATAATTATTTGGATTGGATGTACTACGAACTCAATCCCATGTTCTCACACTTTACGGGAATTGGAACGCTTGAAGGAAGTGAGTTGAGCCTGGCACACTTGCCAAGCAATTACTACTATGGATTTCAAACAGGAGTTGCCGCGAACAATAAGAACAGTAATAACGGTATAAGCGGTTGGTTTTCTTACAGCGGAACGTATAACGGTGAAACTGTGAGTGGTAATGGAGACGTTAATTTGGATCGATCATGTGAGACGTCTGAGCACCGTTGTGGTAGTTCAGAGTATACGGCACTTTATCGCGCAGAAGACAACTGTGGCGCAGTCGCTTTCACTACACGTGTGATTACAATTGTTGATGATGTTGCTCCCGTAGTTGATGCATTTGAAAGTCCGATTTTTGTGAGTTGCGCTGATCAAGACAATGTCTTTATCACGGCAAATGATGCTTGTTCCGATATAACCATTTCCTATTCTGATGTCTTTGTGCAGGAGGGTTGTCCGGGTCTGTTGACTCGCACATATTCTGTTGTTGATGGATGCGGGAATACAAGCACAGCTGAACAGCAGATTTACTTGGTTCAAGAAGGAACGCTTGATTTTACTACGTTTCCTGCTGATGTGAACACTTCTTGCGATGCAAACGTTGACCTTAATCCGTTGGTGGAATACACGCAGGTTTGCTACAACACGCAGCTGTCACATTCAGATAATATTATACAAGGCAGCTGTCCTGCAAACTACACTTTGGTGCGCACCTACATTCTTACCGATGCATGTGGCAACGAGGCTTCGCGCGCATGGACGGTAAATATCTTCGATGATGTTGCGCCGGTTATTTCAAACACACCCGATGACTTGAACTTGGTATGCGGTGATCAGGTGCCGACTGGAGAGCCTAGTGCTGCTGACAATTGCAGCGATATTACTTGGTCAAGCAGTGATGTAGCGGTGGCATTGGATTGCGGAAGTACTGTTACAACTACTTGGACAGCTACTGATGCTTGCGGTAATGCATCATCCACAGAGCGCACTATAAGTTATTCGGATAATGTGGATCCACAATTCTCATTCATCCCTGAATCGGTAACTCTGAATTGTGGAGATAATTTCGAATTGGAAATTGCTCAAGTTATAGACGATTGCTCCGACGTTACACTGGCCTGGGCTGATGAACCGCTCAATGATTGCGCAGGCAGTTATGTTCGTATTTGGAGAGCCTTCGACGGTTGCGGTAATCAAGCGTTAGAATCAACCACTGTGACTTTTGTTGATACCGAGGCACCTATTCTCGTGGGTATTCCTGAATCAAATGGTGGTTCTTGCGGAAGCGATTCGTTTGATGCGGAAGTTACGGCAACGGATAATTGTGATTCAGCCCCGGTTGTAACGCTCAATGTGACATCTGTGCCTAGCGGATGCGGAAGCATTGCTACCTACACTTGGACTGCCACAGACGCCTGCGGTAACACAACCTCGACGACTCGCGACTATACATTGACAGACAATGTTGGACCTGACTTCGTTGCGTCTTCAGATACTGTTTATGCTATTTGTGGTGACGCTGCGTCACTCCTCGAAATTCCTTTGCTTGAAGTTACTGACGCGTGTTCTGAAGTTGCCTCGGTAGTTTATGCTGATAGCGAGGTTGCGGCGCCATGCGGCAGTATGATTGAGCGCACGTATACAGCAACCGATGGATGTGGTAATTCGACTCAGTTAATTCAAGTGATTGTTCTTTCAGATAATACATCACCTGTATTTGTTTCTCTACCGTCAAACGAAATGTCATTGTGCGTTGTAATGAGCGAGCAGACAGCATTGCCGGTGGTTGAAGACAACTGCTCTGACGTCGAGATAACATACACTGATGAAGTCATTACTAATGAAGGCTGTTCCGGATCGATAATGCGCCATTGGGTTGCAACTGATGCATGTGGCAATGCAACCTCACAAGACCAGTTGTTAACCTTCTCAGATGATACGGCTCCTGCGATTATTTCTCTGCCAGCAGATGCTACTGCGAGTTGTGATATGATTCCTGAAGTGAATTTGTCGGATATAGTTTATGCGGATAATTGCAGTGATGTATTTGTCAGTGTAGAAGAAATCTTGGTTCCAGGATATTGCTCCGGTGGCTACAATATTGAACGTATTTGGACCGTAACAGATGCATGTGGCAATAGCAACTCTGCAACTCAAATACTCTACGTAGTAGATGAATTTGCACCGGTTTTGATCGGCGTCCCTGCAGATACTTCAATCGTTTGTGGAGCGATTCTTCCGGTGTCACTCACTACGGCTACCGACAATTGCACAGCTGAAGGCGACATCATTCTTTCAGTGGAAGAGCAAATCGTTTCAGCACCATGTGGAAGTGTTATTTTGCGCATTTACTCTGCATCTGATGCTTGCGGTAACACAACAAGTATAACACAGCAAATTACTTTGATTGATAATGCTGCCCCTTTGTTTGTTACTGTTCCAGTTGCAACGAGTATCAATTGTGGCGATGAATCGGGTCTCACTGATGCGTATGCTATAGATGCTTGTTCTCAGGTTACCATCTCCGAGAATCGTATTATTTCGGATGATTGTTCGGGTAGCTTTATCCGCGTATTCACAGCAACGGATGGTTGTGGCAATAGCGCAACAGCCGAACAGGTTGTTACTGTAATTGATACTGAAGGACCAAGTTTCGCAGGCGTTTCGCAAACCATTTCACGGAATTGCGATGATGAATTTCCTGCCGCCGATGTAGTGGCAGTGGATGGATGTAGCTCTGTTACGATGAGCAGCACTGATGAAATGCAAACGTTGTTATGTGGCTATCAAATCCTACGTACATATGTTGCAGAAGATGCTTGTGGTAATTCTACTGAGTTTGTTCAGGTTATAGAATTCAATGATATACACGGACCTGTTTTTGAAGGCACCATGAGCGATATCTACCTCTCCTGCACAGATGATGTTCCCGCTGTGCAATTGCCAATGGCAATCGACGCCTGTTCGGGTAGTGTTGAAGTTACCTATGAAGACATGGTGGAACCCGGATTCTGCAGTAATTCATATTCGATTTCGAGATCATTCACAGCTACCGATAACTGCGGCAACACCAGTACTATGGTTCAGACCATTTTCTTCAATGATGATGCAGCCCCGGTTTTCGATGCGTTTGAAGCGCAGATTGAGTTGCCTTGCGGAGAAACAGAAGTAATCACGGTGACTGCAACCGACAACTGTGGAACAGCTGATGTAACTTACACGGATCAAATAATTGCGGGTTCTTGCGGATTACGCACGCGCACATACACGGCTGTGGATGCCTGCGGAAATGCGACTCAAGCCACCCAAACAATATCTATTAACGATGCAGTAGCGCCTGTGTTTACAAGCTTCCCAAGTAGTGGAAATGCTTCATGCAGCGATGTAGTGCCAGTTGAACAGGTAGTAATTGAATACACGGATAACTGCTCATTTGTTGAGGCTCAATGGACCGAAGACATCATGCAGGGCGATTGCCCCAACGCGTACACTTCGGTGCGCACCTGCACATTGACTGACGCCTGCGGTAATTCAACTTCAGCGAGCTATACGCTTGAGGTTTCTGACACTGAACGCCCTCAAATCTCTGGTGTCCCTGGTGATATTGTCTTGGATTGCGGCGAGAGTCTACCTGAAGACAATGTTGTTGTAACTGATAACTGCACCTCACAGCCGGTATTCTCATTGTCTGAGACCTCAGAAACTATTGGATGCACTCTGTATCTCACACGCCGCTGGACCGCAGTGGATGAATGTGGAAACGTATCACAGGAAGTTCAGATTGTAACTTATATAGATGAGACTTTGCCTGTTCTGAGTCAATACCCCGATGATCTGATTTTGCCTTGTGGGTCGTCAATTCCGGAAGCAGCAGTGATTACAGCCTATGACAATTGCTCAGGAGATGTATCCGTGACCTTTACGGAGATTGGAAATCCGAATGATGCATGCGCAACAATTACTCGCACGTGGTGTGCTACCGATTGCTCCGGTAATGAGGCTTGTTACACTCAATTGATAACATTCGAGTTGCAAGGATCTGCAGTTCAATCTGAACCCATGTTGCGCACCTGGCAGCAATCTGCTGATCAGTTGATGGTGACATTTACCTCAAGTGCCCCTGGTCGCTGGGGTGTTGATGTATTTGATATGAATGGCAAAAAAGTGACCAACGTTTTTGTTGGTGATTTGAAAGCCGGTGAATCTCGCGCAGTTCTTTATGATGCTAATACTCTGATTAGCGGTGTGTACATCTTCCAGTTTTCCAATGGAGATGAAAAGGCATTTCAACGAATGCCTATTATTCGATAATACGAAACGTTCATTTGATAAAGACAATTGGCCCGCCTCAAAGCGGGCCTTTTGTTTTCTGCATCCTGCGTATGACAAGCATCGACTTATTTTAGCCGTCATGGAGCGCATAACTTTATTTGCTGATATCATCGTGCCTCAGGCTTTGCCTGTGCCTTTGACATACCGCGTTCCGTATGAGTGGAATGATAACATGGCTGTGGGTCAGCGTGTAGTTGTTCCATTGGGTAAGAATAAACTCATAACCGGGATAATACGCACGCTCCATTCGCAGCCACCACAGCGATATCAAGCAAAATATATCGATGCTCTGCTGGATGAAAGGCCTTTGATCCATCCGAATCAATTGGCCTTGTGGGATTGGATGGCCTCATATTATTGCTGCACCCTGGGTGATGTCATGAACGCGGCTCTTCCGGCAGGATTGAAACTATCAAGCGAAACCAAATTTGTATTGGTATGCTCTGACGATGAATCTGATTTGCCTGAGCGTGAGGCTGCCGTAATTCGCGCTCTGCGCGCACGCGATAGCATAACACTTGATGATGTAGCTGAATTACTCGGCTTGAAACAAGTGCAGCCCTATGTGAAAAGATTGCTTGATTGGGGTTGGATCAAGAGTGAAGAAGAGCTGCGTGAGAAATACAAGCCAAAGACGGCTGATTTCATATCGCTTGGAGCCGCCTATAATCATAACAATGGTTTGAATGAGCTTTTCAAGGAGCTTGAATCACGTCGCGCTCAGAAGCAGGTGGATGCGTTGATGACCTTTCTGCAATTGACAAATTGGGATGGTCAAAAGCCGGTAGAAATCGATCGTGTGCGTTTGCAAAAACAAGGCGTTAACTCGGCTGTTGTTAACGCTCTGGTTGAAAAGGGAATCTTCATCATGATTCGTCGCGAAATCGGTCGCCTGTCGGCTGATTTGTTGCACACAGAACCGACAAGGGCCTTGTCTGCCAGTCAATCTGAGGCTAAGCAGTCCATCATTCAATCGTGGCATGATAAGGATATCTGTTTATTACACGGAGTTACTTCAAGC
>CANHPZ010000024.1 GCA_947462725.1 Flavobacteriales bacterium | reverse complement strand
TCCTCCTCGCTCGATGTGATTGTTCATGTCGTTGATGCCTGTTTGGAAAGCGCGAGCGACACCGTGCACATCAGCATTCCCGACGAGCCCCTCTCCATCAACTTTGCTTCCGACACTACCATTTGCCCCAATCAGACGGCGCTGCTTTGGGCCACAGCACAGGGTGGTGAGGATCCGTACATCATCCGTTGGAACGACGAGCTATTGGGCGATTCCATTGAAGTGACTCCTGCCGGAACTATCAATTATCGACTTGTTGTGCGTGATTTATGTGGTCGCGTGCAAAGCGGTAATGTGCAGGTAAACATTCATCCCATTGTGGCCAACTTCGCTGTAACAAGTCTTGGCGACGACACTTATTTGTTTTCCTCTGCACCGCAGCCCGAATGTCCCGGCTGCACGTTCTATTGGAATTTTGGTGATGGGCAGCACAGTCTCGATTCGATTGCTATTCATCAATACGATGGTTTGAACGACTACACTGCGCAGCTCACGGTAATCAATACCATCGGTTGCGTGAACACGCAGGACTATTTGATTGAAGGCCCCGCGTTTTTCTATGTTCCCAACTCATTCACGCCTAATGGCGATGGACTCAACGATGTATTTCAAGTAGTGGGCAAATCGATTGCGGAGTACGAACTCACCATCTTCAACCGCTGGGGCAATGTGATTTTCCATTCCACCGACCCACAAGAAGTGTGGGTGGGCGAAACCAATTCAGGAGACTTCTATGTGCCGAATGCAGCCTACAATTATGTGCTTCGAATTAAGGGATTCGACACGGAAACCATTCAGCGCGAGGGCAACATCACCATCATGCGATAAGCATGCGGGAGTCAACTCTGCTGATTGCTCCTAACTTTTTGTTTGCTAAATGAAAACTGCTCTGACTGAGTTTTACCTACCGAAAGGCCTATGACTCATGACGCTTTAAACTGATGCGCTGCGCCGGATTCACCACCAATGGCACTTTTTCAAGTACCGTATCGCTCTCTTCCAATCCCCAGGCATCGATATCGGTCAGGCTCACGTGTTTCAACGCGATATAGGCATTGGTGATAAAACTATCACGCACGCTGAGTTCGTTATCTGCCGACAGAAATTTCTCCAACACCACAAACTTGAAGTCGTGCTCGTCATTGTATTTGGCATACGGCTCAGGCTTGGCTTTCAAATCGATTTCACCGCGCTCTACCATTTCATCCACAATAAATCGGAAGAAGTTGTGCAAGCGAGGCTGCACGCGGAAGCCGAGCTTGATATTGATCTTGACCACCAAGTCGTTTTCCAATTCATCCACCGTATACTCTCGAGTATAGGGTTCGTTGGAGCGATCAACGTGCACAAACCAATAGATATCCGCGCGCTTAGGCGTTTTTGCCAATATGCTTTCGATGATTTTCTTTTCAACCTGATGATGGAAATTGGCCTTGGTTAGAAACACCAAGTGCGTGGCATACTTAGGCACATCCTTATCATTAGATAGCTCGCGCAGTGTGCCGATGTAATTATCCAGGTCTTCGAATTGCAGAAAGTAATTGCTCATCTTTCTGTACATGAAGGTCACCCACATGACATGCAACAAAATGATATAGACGATAATCATCATCCAAGCCTCGCGCAGCTTGATGATGTTGGCCACAAAAAACGAAGACTCTACGATGGTGAAAATGGCAAATAAAATCCCCACCAACCAAGCCGGCCAATGCAATTTGTATTCTAAAAAATAAATGAGTAGCAAAGTGGTCATCATCATGGTTACCGTGATGAAAAAGCCGTAGGCTGCGCCCATGGCCGAAGATGTCTGAAAATAAAGCACCACAGCTATGCACCCGGCATACAACAACCAATTTACACTGGGGATGTACAGCTGTCCCTTCTGCTCCGTCGGAAACTTCATGCTCACCTTCGGCCAGAAGTTGAGGTTCACCGCCTCACTCACCAAGGTGAAAGAACCTGAGATAAGCGCCTGTGATGCGATAATTGCAGCTAGCGTTGCAATGAATACCCCCGGAATAACAAACCAATCGGGCATGATAGCATAGAATGGGTTCTTACCCTCAATGCTTGGCTGAGATACAATCCAAGCAGCTTGACCGAGGTAATTGAGCACAAGAGTGGACTTTACAAAAATCCATGACACGCGGATATTATCGCGACCGCAGTGACCCAAGTCGGAATACAACGCCTCAGCACCTGTAGTGCACAAGAACACCGCGCCCAACAGCCAAAAACCACCGGGATACTCGGTCAACAAATCGATAGCGTATTTCGGATTGAGCGCGTGCAATACATGAGGGTTGTCTACAATCTGATTTATACCAAGCAAGGCTAACATCGTAAACCAAACCAACATGATCGGACCAAAAGTCTTTCCCACGAGCTTAGTGCCATAACGCTGAAACACGAATAGTAGGGTTATGATACCAATTACAATTGGAATCACTGGTAAATCATCCTTTAATATTTTCAAACCTTCTACTGCCGATGCAACCGAAATGGGCGGAGTAATCATGCCATCACAAAGCAATGTAGCCGCGCCAATCATAGCAGGCCAAAACAACCAGCGACCCTTGCGCTGCACTAGCGCATACAATGAGAAGATTCCACCTTCACCGCGGTTATCCGCACGAAGGGTTAAGAGTATATACTTGAACGTGGTTTGAATGGAAAGTGTCCAAAACACACATGATACTGCACCAAACACCAATTGCTCGCTAACAGCTCCATGAGCGTGGTTCATTATTTCACTCATCACATACAAAGGCGAGGTACCGATGTCACCGTAAATGATTCCTAAGGTCACCAAAACGCCGGCAGCGCTTAGCTTTTGTATATGAGAAGAGGACATGTGTAATTTATTACGCGTCGAATGTAGGTGCATAGCTAGCCTCGTTGTTCTCACATATTCCGATTTTTTCATTAACCGCAAGCGGTTCACAGTGCTACATTTGCATCGTGAGTACAGGCGAGATTATCATCATCCTTTTTGTTTACCTCATGTTCTTCGGAGCTAAAGGCATTCCCACATTGGCGCAAACGCTCGGTAAGGCCGTGTATCAGTTTCGCAATGCCACCAAGGATGTACAGGATGAAATCATGAAAGGCGCCAATGACATTCGCAAGCAAACGAATCTGCGCCTCGACCAAATCGATGTTGAAGATGTGCCTGCACCACGCCCGGCCCCAATCGAGCAAGAGCCTTCTGCACCTGAGCAGTCAGAGGAAAAGAAAGCATGAACCTCATACGAGTTTTCGAACAAGGCGATCAGCGCCTGCTCTATTATCCTGACTTCTTTTCCAAATCTTGTTATTCAGAGTTAGCCGAGGCTTTGCCCTGGCGCCAAAATGAAATTCGCCTTTTCGGAAAGACCCACCTAGAGCCCCGTCTTACCGCTTGGTTTGGACCTGCCTATACCTATAGCAATATCCATTGGCCCGAGCAAGCAACCCATCCACTTCTGGATGAAATTGCCAAGCCATTGCGAGAGCTTACCGAATTCCCTTTCAATGCTGTGCTCGCCAATTATTACAGAAACGGCCATGACAGTATGGGCTGGCATAGCGATAACGAACCTGAAATGGATACCACGCTTATCGCATCAGTTACTTTCGGTGGTGCACGCACGTTTAAATTTCGTTCGAAACAAAGCGGCCAGGTCATTTCTATTAACCTTCTTGACCGTTCGTTACTGCTCATGCATCATATGCAAAATGACTGGCAGCATGCATTACCAAAGACATCGCGAAACAACCAGCCTCGCATCAACCTCACCTTCCGCAGAATTGTATAGATAAAAAAAGAGGTCCCGAAGGACCTCTTTTTTTTATTGTCTGTGGCAGCTTATGCCTTTTCTTTCTTACTAGCCCAATTGCGCATATCGATTACAATCGGTGTTGCGATAAAGAGTGTTGAGTAAACCCCGGAAACAACTCCGATAATCATAGCGAAGCAGAATCCACGGATATCATCACTACCGAAAATAAACATCACCAACAGGGTGAGCAATACGGTCATCGATGTATTGATTGAACGTCCCAATGTGCTGTTCAATGCATCGTTGATGGTAGATTCCATTGGCGCATTTTTACGTCCACCGAGATATTCGCGGATACGGTCAAAGATTACCACGGTATCATTGATGGAGTAACCTACAACGGTCAGAATCGCACCGATAAAGTTCTGGTTCACTTCTAGCGAGAATGGCACAACACCATTGAGCAACGTGAAGGCTGCGATTACCACCAAGGCATCGTGCAACAAAGCCACAGATGCACCCAGTGCGAAGTCCCACTTGCGGAAACGTAACATGATGTATGCTCCTACCAAAATCAGCGACAAGATCGTTGCCCATGCTGCTTGCTTGCGGAAGTCATCACTCATCGTTGGATCCACTTTGTAAGATGAACCTACTGTGAAGTCTGTATTCATCTTCGCAAAACCTTCCGACATTTTGGTGCTTACAATATTTTCTACATCCGGATTCTCAGAATCAATCATGTAGTTGGTTGTCACCTTGTAGTTTTTGCTTCCATTACCGATGCTTTGCACCACAACTGAAGCGGCGTTGCCATTTTCTTCAACCAATATTGAAGAAATGTTTTTACGCAATTCGTCTACATTCACATCGTTCGCAAAATCAACACGTACTGATGTACCTCCGGAGAAGTCAACGCCCATATTGAATCCACGAGTAACCCATGATACAGCGCCTGCCAACAGAACAACAATGGAAATCATATAGAACGTGCGACGCTTCGCAACGAAGTTGTAGTTCACTTTAGTAAACCAATCCTTCGTGATGTTGCTGTAGAATGTAATTGGCTTCTTGTTCTCCAGACGACGGTACAAAATCAAACGTGATATAATCAACGCAGTTACCAACGTAGTGAAGATACCGATGATCAATGTAGTTGCGAAACCTTTGATCGGACCTGTACCCACGAGCAACAAGATAACACCTGTAATCAACGTGGTTGCGTTACCATCGATAATCGCGCTCAAAGCCTTCACGAAACCATCTTGCATCGCTGAAGAGATTCCTTTACCGGCGCGCAATTCTTCTTTCACACGCTCGTAAATCAATACGTTCGCATCCACCGCCATACCCATGGTAAGTACGATACCGGCGATACCAGGGAGTGTCAATGAACCTTGCATAGAAACTAAAGCTCCTAGCATGAAGAACAAGTTGGCAATCAATGCTACGTTGGCAGCCCAACCGGCCCAAGCGTAGTAGAATATCATATACAATAGGATGAGCACAAAAGCAATCACGAACGACAGGATACCTGCGTTGATGTTTTCCTCTCCAACTGATGGACCTACTGTTACCTCATCGATGATTTTCGCAGGAGCAGGCAATGAACCCGCTTTCAGCAATCCGGCAAGGTCTTTCGCTTCTTGCTCGAGTTTAGACTGGTCGTTACCCGTGGCACGGCCGAAGGTAATTACTGAACTACCATTTGGAATCTCGCTGTTTACGCTTGGCGCTGAAAACACGAGGTTGTCCATTACGATGGCGATAGAACGCTTATTATCCGCAGCATTTCTGCGCGTCATCTCTCTCCATGTAGCAGCGCCTTCAGAATCCATGGTCATATTCACTTCCACTTCACCGGTCATCATGTTAAAGTCCTGACGGGCATCAACAATCGACTTACCATCCAACTCTGCCTTACCGCGAAGACTCTTGTCCTTAATACCGTACAAAGCCACTACATTTTTCTCGGACTTAGCGCCCCACAGCAAGCGTAAATCTTGTGGTAGCGCCTGCTTGGCTACTTCCATATTGAGATACTTGTTGATTTCTGTAGTGTCGCTAACCATAGCAAATGCAATCACCGGTGAACCGGCTTGTGGATTGATTTGCATTTTGCGCAATGGGTATTTGCGGCTCAATTCGGTTTCGCTCAATAAGCTATCCGGACGAACTGTAGTATCGCGGTAAGCTGTACGAATAGAATCTTGCTGAATTTTAGTAAGTGACGTATCCTTCAAGGCTACAGTCATCATAGAATCTTTGCGATCGCGATCAGGATCTTGCGAATACAAATCAGGAGCTACCTTCTTTCCAATTGAACCATAGAGTTCAAACATTTTGGTAAACACCTCATCGGTGCGATATGTATCCCAAAACTCAAGATTGGCTGTTGCCTTCAAGGTCTTGCGCACACGCTCACGATCATCAACACCTGGCAATTCAACCACGATGCGACCAGTCAGCGACTGACGCTGCACGTTCGCTTGCGTTACACCGAATGGCTCGATACGCTTTTTGATAATGTTCTCTGTATTGTTGAGAGCGTCGTCCGCCTCTTTGCGCAGGATTTCCACGACATCATCATCGTTGGACTTAGCAGGGAATTTCCCCTTGTTCTCCATGGTATCGAAAACACGCCACATCTCCAAGCCGGAGGTGTTGTTTTGCTTCCATGCATCGTAGAACAAATCAACATATGCCTTAGAAGAACTGCGCTGTGCAGCCTTCGCATCGGCGATAGACTTTACGAATACCGGATTCGTATTGTTGTCGGAAAGTGCAATAAACAAATCAGGAATCGACACTTCCAACACCACGCTCATACCACCCTTAAGGTCGAGACCGAGGTTGAGCTCGCGCTCCTTCAAGTAATTGTAGCTATGGCCAAACACCGGGAACGCAGCTGCATCGGCACTATCACGAAGTGCTTTACGATAAAGCGCCGTGTAGGCAGAATCGCCAACCGTGTATTGAACACCAGCTGTACTCAATGAGTCCTCAACGAGTTTGCCGATGTGTTTTTCGTAGTTGCGAGCCACGAATCCGAAAGACAGTACATAAACGACTGTCAGTGTGAGTAGGATCACGAAGACCCATAAAAGCGATTTATTACGCATGTAACTAAACTAAAATTGGTAAGTCCTAATTTATCAAAAGTTGCAAATATAGCACGGCAGCGCCTTTGAAACGTGTGTACATTGAAACTTTCAACATACACCTTGTGAGTAACCAAAAACGTATCAAAGAAAAAGCACCGCATTGAGCAGTGCTTTCACTTTTTTACATGATATGATTATGCTATATAACCGAGCTCTTTGGCTTGCTTCATAGCCGCCATTAAACCCAGTTTATTAATGGTCTTCATTCCTTTCGGAGTCACACGTAACTCAACCCAGCGCTTTTCTTCTTCAAGCCAAAAACGCTTGTATTGCAAGTTCGGGTAGAACTTACGCTTGGTCTTAATATTCGAGTGAGACACTCTGTGTCCTGATTGTGTGGTCTTTCCTGTAATTTGACAAACGCGTGCCATAGCCTATAACTTTTAAATGGGCGGCAAAGAAACGACAATTTCTTTAAAAATCTGCCTTTTGTTTTAAAATTTCTTTCCGAAGCAAATTTAATCCCGCCTGAGCGGCCATATCCATGTTGTTTTCGCGACGCTTTCCCAATCGCAAAGTGGCCGCCACCGCACCATTAGGACCGGCCACGGCTATGCATATTTGCCCTACGGGATGTGTCTCTGTTCCACCGCCCGGTCCGGCCACTCCTGTGGTAGCAATGGCCCATGTGCTATGAAATGCTGTGCGAGCCCCATGCGCCATGGCAATTGCAACCTGCTCACTCATTACATGGTAGGTTTCAATGAGCGAAGGACTCACGCCCAAGATGCGTTCCTTTATCTCATTCTGATAGGCAATAACGCCTCCTTGAAAATAATCGCTCGATCCCGGAACGGAAGTAATAAATCGAGAAAGCGTTCCTCCCGTGCAGCTCTCGGCAACACTCAATGTGGCCTTGTCATCACGAAGCATATGGCCTACAACCGACTGCAGCGTATCCTTATCATATCCATATATATGCTCGCCCACTAGTCGATGTAATTCCTGTTCGCATTCCGCAAAATCAGCTTGCACATCACGGCCGGCCTCCGAATAGCTCGACATACGCAGTTTCACCTGACCCGGCGAAGGCAAATAGGCAAGCGCAATATTTCGAGCCTCCAGCATGTGCTCCCATTCTTTCAGTTGATCAGCTAAAAATGACTCACCAACACCCGTTGTCAAAACGGTACGGTGACGAATAACGGGGCGCTTAAAAAATTGAGCGAGCTTCGGAAACACCTCATCCTCCATCATGCCATGCATTTCAAAGGGAACTCCGGGCATAGAAATATAAATACTACCGTTGCGCTCAAACCACATTCCGCAAGCAGTGCCGCGATGATTGTGAATGACCTCACAAGAAGCCGGCAATGCAGCCTGCATCCGATTGGTCTCCAGCATCGGCAAGCCGCGACGTGAGAAAAACTCAGTTATGCGAGCCAATGCCTCTTCATTGATCTGCAACTCTGTATTGAAGTATTCGCAAAGCGTATGCTTGGTAATATCGTCCTTGGTTGGACCCAAGCCGCCGGTCATGATGATGATCTGAGCTCTACCCGAAGCCTCATTGAGAGCAGAAACAATCTCTTGGCGTTGATCCGAAATAACCACGGAGCGGCCGATTCGAATGCCAATAGCATTCAACTGCTCTCCCAACCACGCGGCGTTGGTATTAATGGTTTGGCCAATCAACAATTCATCGCCGATGGCCAAGATTTCTGCTCGTATTAAATCGCTCTCCATTTTTTCTGTTTCCATTTCAATCAATAATCCAATGTTATTTTTACATTTCGACCAAATTAACCTCAAACCACTTAATCACCATGAGAAGATTCTACATGATTGTGGCTTTAATGACTGCGGCTACAGGAAGCTTTGCACAGCTCCAAAAGTTCACACCTCATGCCGTTGGTCCAGCCAAAAAGACTTCAATTCATCAGCAAGATGCAGTAAACACTGTAGCACCTGCAAATGTTCAGTCGGCAGCTCGCCCAAACACCAATTACAGCATCAATCCGGTTACAAAATCCATGACCTTGTGGGAGCAGGTTATTGGCACCACTACATACGACAACCAATCAAATAACTCGTCGCAGGGCCGCATCATTCTCGACGACAGCCAAGTGGCTCATGCCACGTGGACGCTGAGCACTGCGCCCAACTCAACCACTTGGCCCGACCGCGGCACGGGTTACAACTCCGGTGAAACCACCAATTGGGGCGCTGAGCCGGTAGACCGTCAAGAAGATTTCCGCTCGGGATGGCCCGGATTGGTTCGCACAGGCGATGGCGGTGAAGCCGTTTTCTGTCACCAAGGCGTGGACTCTATCACAATGCTCAAGCGCAGCACCATTGGCTCAGGCACTTGGGATGTGAGCCGTTTGCCAGGCACTTTTGTCAACGATTTCCTTTGGCCACGCACTGCCACTGACGGAAATACTATTCACGTTATTGCACTTAGTGAGCCTTCCAACACCACTACTGATGGCACACCCGTAAATGGAGTGAATGGAAACCTCCTGTATTGGCGCTCATCCGATAATGGAGCTACTTGGGACATTCAGAGTCAGTTGTTCGCAGCAATCGACAGCAGCGAATTCGAATTCGTAAGCGCCGATACCTACGCTATCGACGCTCGTGATGGCAAAGTATCTATCGCGGTATTCTCTCAATTTTCTGATGCCATTCTGATTACTTCAGAAGATGGTGGCAGCACATGGACCTCAACGGTAATGATGGACTTCGCTATTGATGGATACACCTATGACACACTCACCGACATCGATGGAGACAGCGTGGCTGATATCCTCGACATCACCGATGGTTGCGGAGCTGTGTTGATTGGTTCCGATGGGACTACTCACGTAACTTTCGGCTATGGTGCTATGTCAGATGACACGCCGGATGATACCTTCTACTCCGCATACCTCACCGAAGATTTACTCTACTGGAATACTACCTACGCTACCGATTCAGTTTACATCATCGGATCAATCCAGCAAAGCCCGGACACATCCATTTCCATAGCTATTGCTCAGAGCGCTGATTATGGTACGTCACTCGCTTCTATGCCTACCATGGGTGAAGATGCCAATGGCAATATCTATGTGGTTTTCTCAGCCGCCGATGAAGAATACATGGGGAATCAAGTTTTCCGTCA
Organism: Flavobacteriales bacterium; assembly: GCA_947462725.1. Lineage (GTDB taxonomy): Bacteria > Bacteroidota > Bacteroidia > Flavobacteriales_D > Sanyastnellaceae > JAIBBG01. The sequence continues at coordinate 9,237 of CANHPZ010000024.1, read as the reverse complement.
CCTCTTTGCACGCGTTCTTGATGCTACCGGTGCGCCTGTTCAAGATCAAGTGGAGTTGACTCCTGATGTTGAATTCAACGAATATGAATATGTTTTCGCATCGATGTGGAAAGAGGTGGGTGATCACCTGCACATTGTTGTGCAACGCGACACAGAACCAGGACTCAATGTGCGCGGTGATTTGGACTCTTGGGACAACAACGACATCGTTTACCTCGCTATCACCAATGATTTAGACATCAGCGCAAACGTTGCTGAAAGCACCGTTGCAACAGCTGAAATCAACCTTTTCCCGAACCCAACATCCGGTATTATCAATATCACCGGTAAAGACTTGGCAAACGCTCCTGTGCGTGTATTCAATGCCATGGGTCAGGAAATCGTTTATACCCGCATTAGCAAAAACTTCAACGCAAACGATCGCGAGTCGTTTGACTTCACTTACCTGCCTGCCGGCAACTATACCCTGAGCATTGGCACGGGTGCTAACCGAGTAAGCAAGGAATTTGTAGTTCAACACTAAATTGATGAGCAAACGATATTGAGCAAAGGCATGGGAGCGCAGTTGCGCATCATTAACCTGAGCTAAACATCAAACCCTAGAGAGGCTGCGCATGCGGCCTCTCTTTTTTTCTAGTGGACGGAGAGTCAGTTGCGCATCGTGAGCCATGCCAAACATGAAGCTGTGAACCTCCGTAAAGGACTATTGCTAATTACGAAAATGTATCTCTTCGCTTACCTTCGCCCCCATGCACAAACAGGATCAACTCAAGCGCACGCTGCTGCAACTGATCAGTACCTCGGTAACGCTGCTCGTAGCCGACTACTTGATGGATAGTATTCACTTCGACCAACCTGGGGTGGCTATAGTAACCGCCATCGTGCTTGCTCTGCTCAACGCATTCCTCAAACCACTCCTAGTGCTTCTCACGATTCCGGCTACCATTTTTACCCTTGGGCTTTTCCTACTTGTAATCAATGCCGCCATTCTTATGATTGCCGCACAAATCGTGGATGGATTCCACATCGAAGGTTTTTGGTCGGCCATTCTACTGGCTATTTTCATCTCATTGGTCAACGGTTTATTGGGCGGCAACATGAAGGTTGTGAAGCATACCGGCGGCAACGAATTGGAATAATTGCGCCTTTGGATTACGCTTGTGCTGCCACGACTGAAATCGTAGGTTGTAATGTGACACCAATTTTATCGACATCCGATAAACATCAGTGAAATGAGCAAGTAAGCCTACCTAATTTCGCGGCATAAAACCAAGCCATGAAATTTTTCATAGACACAGCCAACCTCGCACAAATTCAAGAAGCCCACGACTTAGGTATTCTCGATGGCGTTACCACAAACCCCTCACTGATGGCCAAAGAAGGCATCTCGGGTAAAGACAACATCATGAAACACTACAAAACCATTTGCGAAATTGTAGGTGATGGCGATGTAAGTGCTGAGGTCATCGCAACTGATTTGGCTGGCATGATTGCCGAAGGCGAAGAGCTTGCGGAATTGCATCCCAACATCGTCGTGAAAGTACCGATGATTCAGGAAGGTGTAAAGGCAATCAAATACTTCTCTGACAAAGGCATTCGCACCAACTGCACGTTGGTATTTTCAGCCGGACAAGCGCTCATCGCTGCCAAAGCCGGAGCGTCTTATGTATCGCCTTTCATTGGTCGTTTGGATGATATCTCCACCGATGGCATCGACCTCATTGAGCAAATCCGCATTATCTACGATAACTACGGTTACGAAACCGAAATTTTAGCAGCTAGCGTTCGCCACCCGATGCACATCGTGAAGTGCGCCGAGATTGGCGCTGATGTGATGACAGGACCATTGAGCGCAATTATAGCTCTCATGAAACACCCGCTCACCGATAACGGCCTAGCGCAGTTCCTCGCCGATCACGCGAAAGCAGCCAAATAGTTAATAGTGACGAATGACTAGTGACTAGTTATTCGTCATTCGTCACTAGTCATTCGTCACTACCCACTAGTAACTAACATGCTCCTCCCCATTTACCCCGAAAACCCAGACCCTCGCAAAATTGCAATGGTCGTGGATTGCCTCAAGCGAGGAGGAATCATCGTTTATCCTACCGACACTGTATACAGCTTTGGCTGCGACATGCTCAACACCAAAGCGCTGGAGCAATTGGCCCGCATCAAACAAGTCAAACTTGAGAAGGCGAACTTCTCGCTGGTATGTCATGATTTGAGTAACCTCACGGAATACTCCAAACAATTGAGCAACCCGGTTTTCAAGCTCATGCGTAACTCGCTGCCGGGACCATACACATTCATTCTTGAGGCCAGCAAAGCCATTCCGAAAATATTTTCAGAGAAGAAAAAAACAGTAGGTATCCGTGTGCCGGACAATGCCATTGCTCGTGCCATTGTTGAGGCATTGGGGCATCCAATCGTAGCTACATCTGTGCACGACGAAGACTCAGTACTGGAGTATACCACCGACCCCGATTTGATTCACGAAAAATTCGAAAAACTCGTCGACATCGTTATTGATGGTGGCCCCGGAGGATTCGAAGCATCAACCGTTATCGACTGCACCAATGATGATATTCGATTGGTGAGACAAGGCAAAGGTGTGGTTGACTTCCTCTAAGCAATCAAGTCGCGCAGATCATGAATCTGCATGAAGGCATCGCCGATAAACTCAATCATATCGCGCGCAATCATAGCATCGGAGCCGCGCAATTCTTCGGCGGCATTACCCGCCAAACCATGAATAAATGCTCCAAGCCTCGCTGCAACTTGACTAGCATAACCTTGCGCGAGCAATGACCCGATAATACCACTGAGCACATCTCCACTTCCCGCGGTTGCCATACCGGGATTGCCTGTTGAATTGAAAAACACTTCGCCTTCTGGAGTGGTCACAATACTATGAGCGCCCTTCATGAGAATGGTGAGCTTCAATTCCTGAGATTGCTTTATCTGCGTAGTCAATCGAGCAAAATTATTTTCATGTACACCAAACAATCGATCGAATTCGCCTACATGCGGAGTGATTATCGAATGCTTGGGAAGCTTGGTCAACCAATGGTGTGTCGCTATCAAATTCAATGCATCGGCATCGAACACACATGGGCGTGTGGCGTGTTTCAGTACGTTTTCGAGCATCACCGATGTAGCTTCACTCTTTCCGATACCAGGACCAATGCACAGCGCAGTGCATGCATCTGTCAGCTGATAGGATGTGATGCAATCGTCGGCATGGTCTTCCGTGCACATGACCTCAGGCACCGATGTTTGCATGATCGCCAATCCGCACTTCGGAACATGCGCTGTGACTTTACCCACACCTGAGCGTAATGAGGAGTAGGCGCTGAGCAATGCGGCCCCCATCATCCCCTTGCTTCCTGCCAGCACATGCAAATGACCAAAGTTTCCCTTGTGATCAAATTTCGAACGGCGGCGCATCTCGCCCAATGCATTCACTTCATCATAGAAATGCCAGCGGCATTCTGTTTCATCATGAAACTCCATATCGAGCCCGATGGGCACAACAATCATTTCACCCACATACCGATGATTCTCAGGAAACAGCATGGAACGTTTCGGTGTTTGAATGGTTAGTGTCACATCGGCCTCTACGACAACCTGCGTCTGAAGATCCAATCGATCAGCCCATAAACCAGATGGAATATCAATAGAAACGATCTTGTTTGGCAGCAGATTGATTTTGCCGATAACTTGAGCAATCCATCCATCCACCTCGCGATTGAGCCCCGAGCCAAAGATGCAGTCCACAATTACTGCCCCTTGCGGAATGATGACGTCAAAATCAGATTCGGATAAAAACTTCAATGGCAAATCGCCATGAATTGACAATTGAAGATTCGCTCGAAAATCATTTGAACCTTTAGCAGGGTCACCGACTACCAACACCACCACTTGTAAATCCTGCTCGGTAAGCATGCGAGCCATCACCAGCCCGTCGCCTCCATTGTTGCCTGTACCGCAAAAAAAGACATACAACGGAGAGGGTGCTTTAGATACCAACTTCTCTGCGCAAGCTTTGGCAGCCACCTCCATCAACGCCGTTGAAGATTCATACTGCTCACTAATGGTGCGCTGATCCCATTGCCGCAACTGTTCTACGGGAAAGAGTTTCATGTCGAATCGAATTTATTCGGTTAATCACCCACAAGTTGCAGCGTTTCCTCCTTGTTTAACTTTTTCTGACAAAATACATTTCACAGGGCATCGTTCGCAAGTTTGCCAATAGACGAAAAGTCAAGGGTTTGCACCTTCTAATTTCACTTGTTGGTATAATCCGCCTGAAGACATCTCATGAGAACGATCGCCATAGCCTTGTTGCTGCTGGGTTTCCAGTGCAAACTCAATGCGCAACCCCCCATTGCGCTTTACGACAAAACGCGCGTCTATAGAGAAGCGCTCGACCTCTTCGACCACGAGAAATACGTGGCCGCAAAGGAGAAATTCCTTGAGTTCATTGCGCTTGAAAAAGACCCGCAGCAAGCCCTCCGTATCAACTCTGAATACTACAACGGTATTTGTGCACTCTACCTGCTGCACAAAGACGCGGAGTACCAACTCGAAAAATTTGTGTTGGAGCATCCTGATTCTCCTTGGAAACAACGCGCCTACTTCGAACTGGCCACATTCAATTACCAGAAGAAGCAATACAAGAAAACGCTGGAATGGTTTCAACATGTGGATGAGCGCGACTTGAATGCCGCGGAGAAAATTGAGATGCGGTATAAACGAGGACACAGTTTGTTTGAAACGGGTGATGTTGCGGCTTCACGACAAGATTTCTTCGAGGCCAAGCAATCGGAAAGTGAATTTCAAAAAGCAGCCATCTACTATTACAGCCATATTGCATATGAGCAAAACGACTTGCAGGTTGCGCTTGATGGATTTCGACAACTTGAAAATGATGCCACTTTCAAAGGACTAGTTCCCTACTACATAACCTACATCTATTACAAGCAGAAGAACTATGACGAGGTGCTGAAATATGGCCCGGGTGCATTGCAGCAAGCACAAGCCAATGCTACGAAACGTGTAGCTGAAATTTCGCGCATCATCGGCGACAGTCATTGTATGAAGAAACAATATGCTGAAGCCATTCCATTCCTTGAAACCTATCACAAGGAAGCAACAGCTGCCGATATCACTCGCGAAGATCACTACCAACTCGGCTACGCCTATCACCGCAGCGGGCAATGGGAAAAAGCCGTGGAAGAATATGGCAAGTGCAATGATGCCGATGACGAGCTGCATCAAAAAGCAGCTTACAATTTGGGTGAGTGCTACTTGAAACTGAATCAAAAAGAATATGCGCGCAATGCTTTCTCAGAAGCGGCTGACATGACGTTCAACGCGGAAATTCAGGAAGATGCATTGTTCAATTATTCTAAACTCGCATTTGAGCTTTCATACAATCCATTTCACGAGGCCATAACAGCCTTTGAAGACTATCTCAACAAATACCCCAACAGCAAACGCCGGGATGAAGCTTACGAGTTTTTGCTCAACGTATACATGCGCACACGCAACTACGACAAGGCATTGGCTTCACTAGACAAGATCAAGAACAAAGATGAACGTGTGAAGGAAGCGTATCAAGTTGTGGCCTATAACCGCGGAGTAGAGTTGTTTCAGGCAGAAAAATTTGCTGACGCCGAGAAGTATTTCGATAAAGTATCAACCTACCCGGTAAACCCAACAGTGAATGCCGATGCTAAGTTTTGGAAAGCGGAAATCAGCTATCGCAACGACGACTACAGCAAGGCTGTGCAGCGCTACAGTGGGTTCATTGCTGAGCCGGGAGCATACAACAGTGAATTCTATGGCTTGGCGCATTACAGTCAAGGATATGCCTACTTCAAAATGGCAAACGCTGAGGAGAACAATGAAACAGCAAACAGCTGGTACAACAGTGCCAATACAGCCTTCCGAAAATACATCGATGGCAGTCATGGCAAGGAAAGCAAAAAAGTGAGCGATGCATGCGCCCGCGCCGGCGATTGCTTTTATGTAGCAAAGAATTACGCGCAGGCGATTCTCTATTACGACAAGGCCATTGAAACCAACAAAGCAGGATCTGAATACGCCCTGTATCAGAAAGCCATGTGCTATGGATACGAAGGTCAGCCCGAGAAAAAATCGTGGGTATTGAAAAACCTCATCACCGAAAGTCCCAACTCAAAGTTTGAAGTAGATGCGAAATATGAAATTGCTAAAACCTATCTGCAACAAGACCGACTTGCTGAAGCCAAAACGTACTTCAACGACATTTTGAAAAATCACACAACGTCTACATATGCCAAGCTCAGCATGCGCGATATGTGTTTGATTTATGTGAAAGAAGACAATGCACAACAAGTGAAAGATGCCTGGGTAGCCATCAAAAACAAGTATCAAAAAGACCCTGTAGTTTGTGATGCATACCAAATCTGCAAGGCCATTCTAATCGAAGATCCGGAGTTCCAAAACGATGCAGTAACCATTTGCGGTGCATCGAAGGACCAACTCGAAGAAGACGTTTATCGTAAGGCCGTTAGCTATGTTCAAGATGGCAATTGCGACATGGGCGTTAACAAGCTAACCGACTATCTCACCAAGTTCCAACCCGCCTATCACGCCATTGATGCGAGCTACTTCTTGGCAAACTGCTACTACGATAAGAGCGACTTCAACAAGTCGCTTGAATACTGCAACTTCGTCATTGGTCAAGGCAGCAGCAATTACCTCGAAGAATGTCTGGTGATGGCCGCTACCATTTCATACAACAACAAAGACTATTCACAAGCTCTCACGCACTACCGCGATTTGGAGCAAACCGCTGTCTCCAAAAACAATGTGCTCGAAGCACAAATCGGTTTGATGCGTTGCAATTATCTGCTCAATGAATTTGCCGACGCTAAGATGTATGCCGACAAGGTTATTGCCAATGCCGCTACACCTGAAGAAATCCGCTACACTGCGCTGCTTTGGAGAGGCCGCATCTTGCACGTGAACGGAAACTACGACGATGCTATCGCCGATCTCAAAGAAGTGGTAAAACGCGGCGGCAATGCCGGCGCAGAAGCCAAGTATCTCATCGCAAGTTCACATTATTCGAAAGAAGAATTCAAAGCCGCAGAAAAGGAGATATTCCAACTTATTGAAAAGTTCTCTGCCTTCGATGAATGGAAGTACAAAGGATTCCTGCTGCTCATCGATGTATACATCTCGCTGAAGGATTATTTCCAAGCCAACGCGACTGTGAATGCCATCTTAGAAAACGTGACCGAACCTTGGGTAATAGAAGCAGCAAACGCAAAGAAGGCCACCATCGATCAGCTCGAAAATCCGACGCCCACAGAACCATCGGTGAACGATGTAGAAATCAACCTTCAACCTGAGCAGGAGAACAACTAATGAAACACATCATGAACAGATACCTATTTCTACTCGCTATAGCACTTGGGTTGTGCGCGGGAGTATTGGCGCAAACCGACACTGCGGCCACCATGGAATACGATTTCCTTATTGAGGGCAACCGACGCTTGTTTCTGCGCGATGCCAACAAGGTGAGTATTTGGCCTCAAACCAAAGACAGCGTGGTGCAGATGACACGCATTCAATACACCACTTTACCTACACCCACTGCCATAACGATTGAACCGCGACTGATACCCGCGGCAAAAATCAATGTGGAAGAAAAACTGGGATACCTATACCGCGGCTACATCAAAGGCGGATGGGGAAGCTACAATACAACGCCGGTTGACTTCTACTTCACCGACGGCCGCTCGAAGAAAGGAAGTTACGGCGTGCACTACCAGTTGCTGCGTGGCGATGGTGTGCAACTCGATGACGCCGACAGCATTCCGGATCGCTACAGCGACAACCGCGCTGAAGCCTGGGGTAAATGGTTTTTCAAGAAAACGCAGCTCGTTGGAAAAGTCAACTGGGAACGCAATGTGACCCATTGGTATGGCGTGGATTTAAAAAATGATTACGCAGGTCCATCCTTCGATAGCCTGAACTTCAACCAACGCATGAACACTTATGGAGGAGGCTTGTCGTACCTGAGCTATCAGCGCGATACAGGTGATTTCAATTTCAATGCGGATGCAGCCATGCGCAACAGCAAAGACATTTTCAATAACTCCGAAACCAACTTCGATGTGGCAGCGCATGGTCGTATGCTCAAAGACAGCACACTCTTTAGTGCCGATTTGGGCGTGAACTACAACAACTTCGCATTCACCGGTCCTTTGCTCAATGGCCGTGATTGGAGTGTAGAAAACAACGCCGGTGTAGACACCACATTCAAGTCACGCGAAATCGACAACGCCATTATCAAGTTTGTACCTTCTGCAAGCACTACGTGGAAAGGTCTTCGCGCAAAGGTGGGAGCTGGTGTATATATCGATGCAAGAAGCACTCAGAAAGGTCACTTCTACCCGCAAGCAGAAGTTAGCTACAGCATCCTCGATGGTCTCATCGTTCCATTCGCAGGTATGCGTGGAAGCATGGAGCCAACAACATACCTTTCGTTATACCGTCAGAACCCCTACATACAAAGTTTCCCGACGCTCAAGAATCTCAACAATAAACTCGATGCTTATGTAGGTGTAGGTGGTGCTTTTTCACAAACACTTTCCTACAAAGCAGGATTCAACTACCGTCGCTATGGCAATTTCGCCTATTTCATCAGCGACAGCCTCTCCTATCCTAGCGGCAGCTTCTATTCATGGGGAAATGTATTTACTGTTGTTTATGACGACCTAACAAGCTACAATGTGTATGGCGAACTCGCGCTTTATGCAGGAGAAAAATGGAAAGCCAATGCGCGCGCAGATTTCTATCGCTACGAAACCAAAACAGCAGAGTATGCCTGGCATCAGCCTGGCATCAAGATCATGGCCAATGGTCAGTATAACCTGAAGAATAAATTCATCATTGGAACAGACATCTTCTACATCGGTTCACGTTGGGCCAAATCGACAGTGCCAGTGGCTGGTGTAACGCCGCGCATGCAAGACGGCTACGTGAGCTACGAATACAAGTTGAAAGGCTTCCTCGATGCCAACTTCAGAGTCGAATACCGCTACAACAAGCGTCTATCAGCCTGGGTGCAGTTCAACAATGCATTCGCTATGAAATACCAGCGCTGGGGAGGATATCAGGCGCAACGGTTCTTGGCCACGCTGGGGGCGACGTACGCGTTTTAATAGTGATTAGTGA
>CANHPZ010000023.1 GCA_947462725.1 Flavobacteriales bacterium | reverse complement strand
CAATAATGCGCGCTTCATGTTGGGGCTTTCAGCCCTGCTTGTATTGGTTTATCTGCTGCATCTAGTACCTGCGGTAATTGCGTGTGCGCTCGTTGCCATCATTTTTTTGGCTGATGTTTTTAAGTATCGAAAAACGCATAATTGGAAACTCTATTCTTTATGGCTCGCAACGCGGCCACTGGCAATGGCCGCAATGCCTGTATCCGTTTTGATTGTAGTATATCAATTGCACGATAGCGAAACCTCCAATTATGTCTTTATCGAGTCAAGTGAATTGTGGCGCCAATGGGGCGTAATGCAAGGATTCATCATCAATCACCGCCATGAACTCGCTTTTACCCGATGGTATTGGATTGTTCCGGGAATAGCGATTGCGATGGATTGGGCGCTATTGGTTTTCAAAGTGAAGTCCATTCAACGAATGAATTGGCCTGCACATGCGCTTGGGCTGTTGTTCGGATTTGTAACACTAATTGCGGCTCTCTATTTTCTAATGCCCGATGCATCAAGCGGCGGTGGCGCACTCAGTGTGCGATTGAATTTTTTGCTGTTAACCGTTATGATGCTGCTCCTATTGGCATTTGTGAGAACCTTCATTTTGCAATGGATGGCGGTGGCGGTGTTGCTTTTTGTGACCATCGATCATAGTCAGAAAATTCTGAGCTATCATAAGGAACAGGCTTATTTCATGTCGGACGTACAGGAGGTGAGCAGAGGCATCGACCGCCCGGGGGTTTTGTTGGTGCATAGATTCCGATACGATTGGCCGCTGGAGCACGTCACCAAATACTTGGGAAATGTGCACGATGTGGTGATGGTCGACGCTTTGGGCGGTCACAAAATATATGCACCTGTGATGTGGAGCCCGGAATTGCGCAACAGCGAGGATATGGTGCAGATGCTCGACCAAGGCTGGAAGCACGACCCCATTGAATCACTGAAGCCTTTCGCCGGGGAGCGATTATATATACTCACGATTGGTGAGTTGCCGCAAGCCGATAGCGCAGCTTGGTCGCATTGGAGTGATTTTTTCGCTGATGAGAGCGCAGCTTGTTTTTCCTCCTCCGACTCGCTGATGCACCTGTATCGGTTGCGCTAGATCACTGATATTCGCATTGAAGCTCCGCACGGCACATTGTATATTCGCACACCTTTCTTGGCCCCGTAGTTCAATGGATAGAATAGAAGTTTCCTAAACTTTTGATATGGGTTCGATTCCCGTCGGGGCTACTTTTCCGTTTTTTCAATCCATGTGCAGTTATTGGATATTCCTCGATTCCAATCTCTTTAGACTAGAAGCCTATAGCTCTTCAATGCACAATATATAACTTGATCGAAACGCCGTAATGGTGTTTACACCGAGCAGATTTCTTTCATCATCTCCAACCCTGCTTCCTATCATATGTGTATGGATGTATCGTCAGAGTAAAGCCGAGAACCTGCCGCTAGGTTTGCGTTATAATACAAATGGGCATGAAACTCCTAAAACTCTTTTTGGTTATATGCATTGTGGTCGTTGATACAATTACACATGCACAGTCGACAACAGATCCTAAGTCGCAGGACGTTGTTTGTGAAACAACCTTCGTTACACTGGGCACCGGCTTCAATTCGAACTATGGTATCGTAGGTATCGGAGCCGATTTCAAATTGCTGGAAAAAGTTCAAGTGGGTCTTTCAGGCGGGTTGGGTTCTTGGGGATTTAAAACTGCCGGCGAGTTCCGCTATTTCTATTCCGGCTGCATGCAACAGGGAAGTGCGGTCACTGCCGGATTGGCCTACGCCAGTGGTTTGCCTGAAATGGAAACCGAGATGGAATTGGCCAATGCGGAAACTAAAAAGGTAAAATTGAAACTTGGTGCACAAACCAATTTGCAATTGGCTTGGTATCGCTCTTTTAAGGTTCAGGATCATCATAGGTTCTTTGTTCAAGTTGGCTATTCATTTCCCATAACGGGAATATCATACTCAGTTATATCCGGTGAAACACTTTCTGATACGTCGAAGAGCGCCATGAAGATGATTGCTCCAGGCGGAATAATTGTGGCTACCGGTTTTGGTTTCGGATTTTAGTTGAATTGGTTAACACGGTGGTTCCGTGAAATACATAACCAACCGTTGAATCGACGCGTCTTGATTACTCTAACTAATCATGTGTGCTGATTCGATGGTTGGTTTTGTTGTTTATGAATTTCTCTGCGAATGTTGAAGAACTTTGCTAAATCACAAATTAGTGGCAATCTCTGCCCAATACATTTGTCGCATGATAGTGGATGAAAAAACACAAAGTGAGTGTTTTGAAAACATAGTACAGACACGACGTGCAGTGCGCAAGTTCAATCCCGATGATTATAATCCGGATGCGGTCACTAAAAGTTTAGCGCGTGCACATTTGGCTCCAAGCAGCAGCAACATGCAGCTGTGGGAGTTTTATCGTGTAAGCTCCCCCAATAAAATGAAGGAGCTCTCTCGCTATTGCATGGGGCAAAACACCACGGAAACAGCACGCGAAATGATTGTAATTGTAGCCCGTCCTGATTTGTGGCGACAACGTGCCAAGAGCAATTATGATTTTGTAAAGACAAACCTTGGCGATCGCCCGGCTTTCAAAGGACGCAGCGCATTAAGCTATTACGGCAAACTCATGCCGATGCTCTACAACAATGATATCTTGGGAATTCGCGGCGGCATCAAAATGCTGGTGGCGTGGGTCATCGGATTGAAACGTCCAATGGTGCGTCAGGTAAACGGCACCGATATACGCATCGTTGCACACAAGAGCGCTGCCTTGGCTGCTCAAACCTTCATGCTGTCTATGGTTGCTGAAGGTCACGATACCTGTCCCGTTGAAGGATTCGACAGCGTGCGGGTAAAGAAGTTGTTGCAGTTGCCGCGAAAAGCAGAAATCAATATGGTCATCACCTGCGGTAAGCGCATGCCTGAAGGTATTTATGGTCCGCGTTTTCGTATACCGTTAGATGAAGTCGTGTTTCCGATTTAGATTTTGTAGTCAGATTTTTTTGTTAATTGGGTGAAATTTTTATATTTGGTTTTGTATTAACCAAATTCGAATTGAAGGGTGACGACCTTCAATTACCTTAACTAAATCACCCGCTATGCATCCTACAACAGATGTCCATTTCGGTCATGAGCAGATTCGTATGGACCTCCTGCGTGAGCGAGCGTTCAATTTGCGCTGGGCCGCGGTAGAACCGGGTGTAATCCCACTAACTGCAGCTGATCCCGATTTTCCATGTGCCCCTGAAATCGCTGAAGCCATAGCTAAATATGCCCGAGATCGTTATCTGTCTTACGCCCCCGCTGAAGGTCTTCGCTCGTTTCGAGAAGCAATGGCAGCATATTATCAAGAGCGAAAGGGTGTGCATTGCTCCGCCGCTTATACGATCGCATGCGATAGCGCTGCTTTTGGAATTTATGCAGTGTGCAAAGCGTTTTTGAATGCGGGTGATGAAGCCATTGTGTTCAATCCTGTAGATTTTCTATTCAAGCATAGTGTTGAATTGGTTGGAGCGAGAACACAACTCTTCGATGTGCCTATCGACCCTCAACAAACAATCGACTGGCAGCCTCTTGAGGATCTGGTGAACAACCGTACTAAACTGATTTGCCTGTGCAATCCACTGAATCCAACCGGAAAGGTTTTTACAGCAGAAGAACTGCATGAGCTTGCCATCATCGCGGAGCGACACAACCTAATTATTCTTTCTGATGAAATCTGGAGCGACGTTGTATTCACTCCCAATAGCTATGTGAGTATGGCCTCACTGCCTGAAGCCGCCGATAGAACGATTGTGGTAACAGGATTTAGTAAATCTTATGGGCTCGCCGGACTGCGCGCAGGGGCTATTATCGCTCCGAATGAAACGCTTTACGAAAGCATTATGGAGGCATCAGGCCAACGATCCACGGTGCATGGTTGCAACGTGCTCGCACAAGTAGCTGCAACAGCAGCTCTGCAGCACGCTCAGTATTGGCTCGAACAATTTATAGATCATTTGCAACACATGCGTGATCTTACAGTGGACGCGCTCAACGCCATTCCGGGCATTCATTGCCATGTGCCGCAAGGGTGTTACGTGGCCTTTGCGAACGTGCAGGAAACAGGATTCACAGCAGAGGAGATTCACAGCCGCTGGCTCAATGAAGCACGTGTTGCTGTTGTTCCCGGCTTGCCGCGTTGGTTTGGCGCCAATGCTTCCGGACATATTCGCATCAGTTTCGCTACTTCAGAGCAAGTGATTCAAGAGGCGTTTCATCGCATTAAAAACCTATCACAACAATGATGAAGACTGTAATTATTGGAGGAGGAGTGGCCGGATTATCATTGGCAATTGCTATGCGTAATGCCGGATATGTAGTCACTGTGTGTGAACGTGATGAGCGATCAAGCAGCAACGGACATGCGTTTCTTATTCATCCCGATGCTATGGCGGTGCTCGAAAGGGTAGTTGAAACCGATCCGTATCATTTGATGCCTGGAAGAACCATTGATCGGTTGTTACTGAAAAACGCTGATGATGATGTGCTGGATGATATGGCGTTGGATGGGTGGGTTTGCATGAAGCGCTGCGAGGCCATGCAAGCGCTCGCATCGCAATTGCCGCCTGAAGTCATTCAGTATGGCCGGTCGTTTTCACATTTTATTTTTGAAAATGAAAAAGCGGTTGCAGTGGTCTTCGCCAATGGTGATATTGAATATGGCGATTGGTTTATCGGTTGTGATGGCGCACGATCAGCAGTGCGTCAAGCTCTTTTTGGACCTACTGATTATACCCCGGTTTTGGTGAAAGAAATTCTAGGAACGATTGATAAGCGTGAACTTCTTGAACGCAATCCGCATATGTTCACGAAATACCTTAGTCGTGATAAGGGTTTGGCCATCGGCTTCATTCCTTGCAGCGATGTTGAACTCATTTGGTTTCTTCAGTTCGATGTGAATCTCTGCCAAACATCAATTAACACACAGGAAGAAATTGCTGCTTTTTGCAAAGAAGTTGTTCGCGAATTCCCCGAGGAAGTGAAACAAATCATGGAATGCAAATCAGTAGTTGCTAACTACGTTTGGAATACAACAGACTTTGAACTCCTTCCTACATTTCATGATCGAAATGTATTGCTCATCGGCGATGCCGCGCATGTGGCGCTGCCGTTTACAAGCGCAGGTGTGGCAAACGCATTGCTGGATGTCAATTGCTTTATGCAGGCTCTAGGCGAAACAACAGACTTTGAAACGATTTGCAAAACAATGCATATCACCCGTGGCCCGCATCTGAAAAACCACGTGGCAATGGGTCGCGAAATTCGCGCAAGCTTTCTGCAAGGCTCTGATAAAAGCGTCAAACTCCCATTAATCAAGGATATGGCCGTATTGGCTGATTAATTCGAATTACTACGCAAGGTTCATTTCGCTCCGTCTGAAACGCAGTGGCGCAGGGCTTCCTGCCAGGTGAGTGTGGCTATACCGGTTGAAGTGGCCCAATGAGCAATATTCAGTTTGGAGTAGTGTGGTCGAATTGCTTTTGTTGGAAAGGCAGAAGAAGCGACAGGTTCAACAGGCACAGACAGTTGATTCAATGTCATTATCGCTTCTGCGAAATCAAACCAGGATGCTTCACCTTCATGTGTGTAGTGGTATAGCCCATAAGGAATGGGTTGTTCTTCAATTAGCTTTTTTCGAATAAGTGTGAGAATGTCCTGAGCCAAAATGCGCGCATATGTAGGCGTTGCAATTTGATCATTTACGACACGCAATTTGCCGTGCTCCTTTGCCAGTCGCAGCATGGTCTTGTAGAAATTGTGACCGTGTAAACTATATAGCCAACTGGTGCGCAAGATGAAATAGCGATTCATTTCTGCATCAACGCGACGCTCGCCCTTCAATTTCGTTTTGCCATATACATTCAATGGTGAGGGCTCGTCACTTTCAACGTAAGGTTGGCGCTGGTTGCCATTGAAAACATAGTCAGTAGATACATGAATGAGCATAGAACCCGCCTCTTTGCAGGCATGGGCCAAATAACCCGGGGCCAATGTGTTTCCGGCTTCGGCTTCTGCTTGTTCTTCTTCTGCCTTCTCCACATTGGTATATGCCGCAGCGTTGATGACAACATCCGGCCTTGTGTCAAGGATGCGCTTATTCACCCAAGATTCTACAGTAATATCGAAATCATTCCGGGTTAAAAATAAAAATGTGAATTCAGGATGCAACGAAGCGATTGTTTGAAGCTCGCGCCCCAACTGGCCATTGGCGCCTGTTACCAATATGGAGATTTTGCTCTTCATCCAGTCGCGAAGTTAATCCCGCTGCACAGTATCTGTATGCTGGTTGTCATGGTATCTTTGTGCTAATGGCATAGTCCTTGGCTGCGCGACTTAAATTCAATCACCATGAAAAATCAGGTCACAACGATTCTAGTAATTGCCTTCTTGGCGGTCACTGCACAAATGGCCGCTCAACGACGTTCGCCAAATCTCAATATTGGATTTCAATTGGTTCAACCGCTCGGCGAATTTTCTGAACAATATCAAGGATTTCCTGCCGGTATTGCAGGGTCGTTATCAATACCCATAGCGCGTTCACCCATCGAATGGGGCGTAGGCTATTCCTGGAATAGCATGGGTTCGAGTGATCGTGATATCATTGCTCTTATTCATCAAGATTCTGTTTCAGGAAATGTCTACTCAGAAGGAACTCTTGCTATTCGCAGTACTACAGGTCGTTATTTGCTTCACTGTCGCTTTCGCCCTCTGGCGGGCAAGATTCAACCCTACGCGGATGCTTTTACAGGCATTGAAACGTTTAAAACAGCAACATCAATAACCCTCGATAATAGCGGATATAGTTCCGAACTCGCCACAAACAGAGATCATCTCGATATGACCTATTGCTATGGATGGGCGCTTGGACTGCGACTGCGTGTAGCTCCCGGGTTTTACATCGAGGGTAGGTATGAGAATATTACGGGCGGTAAGGTTCAATATGTTGATGATGCAAGCATCAATGTCAATAGCGATAATACGATTGCCTTTGATTTAAAGGAATCACGCACAAATAAGGCGGTTTATCAGCTTGGTGTGGCGATAGGATTTTAAATGAACTCACTCAAATAAAAAAAGGCCTCCAACTGGAGGCCTTTTTTTTGCTAAAACGGTTTAGCAAAACTCTTCAAATGCCATTTTCAAATTCTCGGCAATCATATCTGCTGTGCGGCCTTCGATGTGGTGGCGTTCAATCATGTGCATCAATTTTCCATCTTTAAAAAGAGCAATGCTTGGAGAAGATGGTGGGTATGGAAGCATGTATTTGCGCGCACGATCTACGGCATCACGATCAACACCAGCAAACGTTGTCGTAAGTTTTGCTGGTAATTTGCTGGCGGATTGAACCGCTTTACGCACGCCTGGGCGCATGCTGCCTGCGGCGCATCCGCAAACGGAATTCACAACGACCAATACGGTACCTGTGCTGTTCACAGCCGTGTCAACTGATTCTGGTGTCATCATTTCTTCAAACCCGACGTTATCGAGTTCCTGACGCATAGGGGCTACTAATTCTGGTGGATACATGTTCTTGTTTTTTTCTTGCGCAAAGGTGTATGAAACCTACCTCCGTTGCATTGTTTTGTTGTTAATCATTTAAAACCTTGTTGATCATGCCGCGAATGGCATCACCACTGGAGGGCCTTGGCGCATCCGTGCTCACAATGTTTCCCGACTCATCAATAAGAATGAAACGTGGTATCGAATTAACGACATACAAGTTGTTCATCGACTTCTGTGGGTTCTCATTTTGATGGAGCTGCATGCCGCCCATGGATTCTTTGGTGATGAAATTCTTCCATGCTTCAACATCACGGTCGGTGCTTACACTGATGAATGTAATGTTCTTGCCGTGAAATTCTTCTTCAAGTGTTTTTAGAAATGGTATCTCACGTTTGCATGGGCCGCACCAGGTCGCCCATGTATCGATATATACAGCTTTACCGCGGTAGTCACTGAGTTTTGAAGTTTTACCGCTGGCATCGTAGAACTCGGCATCCGGTGCGGGTTTGCCGGCATAGAGATGCTCAAATTGTGCTGCGTATTTTTTGACTGATCCGATCAATTTCGCATCCTTCGAGCATTGTTCAAGGGTTTGAATGAACGAGCTTAAATCTGCGGTGCCTGCATCTTTTAAAATCTGAGGCATGAGCTCACTGATGAGCACACTCTTGTTGCGTTCATAGGTGAGCATGCTGCAGAGTGACTTAATGGCTAGCTCATAAAAATGCACAGCTGATTTGTCGGTGTCAATCAGGTATTGTGCATTGGCTTCAATAGAGGCTTTGGTGAGCGTGAATGATTTGTATGCAGCGTCATAGGCCATCGACTCGTCATTCACTTCAACGGATTGAATGTAATCTGTAATGACTTTGGGCATCACTGTAACGCCCATTTCGGCTACTCGTTTTTGATAATTGATGAGATCAAGGCCCATCTGATAGCGATAGATTTTGGCCTCAATCGTTTTGAAAGGGGTAATGAAATCTTTTTCCTTTGATGCTTTCTCAAGCGTTGTCATGCGCACTGTGAGAACTGAATCGCGCTTGGCGTAATATTCCTCTGCGGACATTGATCCTAATTTGTAGGCTGGATATGCTCCCAGAAACGCGCGGTCTTCATTCTGACGTTGAATCAAAAAATTACAATAGGCAGCGCTGGACCCACTGATGTTAGCGTCAAGTAAATTCACGCCTCCTGAGGTTAGCGTGATTACGTCGGCCGGCAGCAGGTAAAGGGTTATGCTCTGACGGTTGTATTCAATCGTGAAGTAATTGGCTGTCTGCTGTTCTATTAGCACATCAAATTTTCCGTCTGTGCTCAATTTTACGGTGTCGCTGCGACCCAAACTTTTGAGCAGGAAGAATTCACGCTGAGGCTTATTAATGCTGCCCTTGAGGTTGGTTTTTGATGTTTGAGCAATTGAAGCTGTGCAAACAAAAAGCAACATGAAAAGCAGAGTTAGATATTCCGTAATGCGGTATCTCATGGTTTCAAGTTAAGGGCAATGCTCAATTCGTCGAGTTGCTTTTGATCGATGGTGCTCGGCGCGTCAATCATCACATCACGACCACTATTGTTTTTCGGGAATGCGATAAAGTCGCGAATGCTCTCGGCCCCGCCAAACAATGCACACAGGCGATCGAATCCAAAGGCAATTCCTCCATGTGGAGGTGCGCCATATTCAAACGCATTCAATAGGAAACCGAATTGCTTTTGCGCTTCTTCAGGAGTGAATCCAAGTAGGTTGAACATGCGCGCCTGAATGTCGCGGTCGTGAATACGAATGGAACCGCCTCCGATTTCCACGCCGTTCAATACGAAGTCGTAAGCGTTGGCGCGGGCATCTCCCGGTGAGGTCTCGAGTAAATGGAAGTGTTCAGGTTTTGGAGCCGTGAAGGGATGGTGCATAGCAAACCAACGCCCCTCGTCTTCAATCCACTCCACCAGTGGAAAGTCTACAACCCATAATGGTTTGAAATCATCAGGATTGCGCAATCCGAGCTTAGTTCCCATGAGCAAACGCAGCTCACTAAGTTGCTTGCGCGTGCTATGTAAATCACCGGAAAGCATCAGCATAAGGTCACCGGATTTCGCACCGGTGTTCGCGGCTATCTGCGCCCAATCTTCTGCACTATAGAATTTATCTACCGACGATTTGAATGTGCCGTCTTCATTGCATAGGCAATACACCAATCCTTTGGCGCCTATTTGTGGACGCTTTACCCAATCCGTAAGCTCGTCAATCTGCTTGCGGGTATAATTGGCGCAGCCGGGAACGACAATGCCTAATACCGCTTCTGCACTATCAAAAATCGGAAAGCCTTTGCCTTGCATGGATGATGTGATGTCCTGGAATTCCATTCCAAATCGAACATCTGGTTTATCGTTTCCATAAAGACGCATGGCTTCATCGTAGGTCATACGCGGCACACCTGCAATGTCAATTCCTTTCACAGTCTTGAACAAATGGCGTACGAGTCCTTCGAAAGTGTTGAGAATGTCTTCTTGCTCAACGAACGCCATCTCACAGTCGATCTGCGTGAACTCCGGCTGACGATCGGCGCGTAAGTCTTCATCGCGGAAGCAACGTACAATTTGATAATAGCGATCATAACCGGCTACCATCAAAATTTGTTTGAAGGTTTGAGGCGATTGTGGCAGAGCGTAAAACTGTCCACCGTTCATGCGCGAAGGAACCACAAAGTCACGCGCGCCTTCCGGTGTGCTCTTGATGAGATATGGAGTTTCTACTTCCATGAACGCCAATGAATCGAGATACTTGCGTGTTTCGATACCAATGCGATGGCGCAACATGAGATTATTCTTTAGCGGGTTTCTGCGCAAATCGAGATAGCGCCATTGCATGCGTAAATCATCGCCGCCATCGCTTACATCTTCAATCGTGAATGGAGGTGTTTTGCTCGCGTTCAACACCTCTAGACTTTCCACTTGAATTTCGATTGCACCTGTGGGAATGTTGTCGTTTTTGGCATAGCGCTCCAGAACCTTGCCTGTTGCTTTCACAACGAACTCACGGCCTAGCGTGCGCGCGTGATTCATGATGTCCGAACTGGTTTTTCCTTCTTCGAAAAAAAGTTGTGTGATGCCATAGCGGTCACGCAGGTCAATCCAAAGCATGCCGCCTTTATCGCGCGAGCGCTGAACCCATCCGCTCAAGGTTACAGTTTGATCTTTATGTTCGATGCGAAGCTCTCCGCAAGTGTGTGTTCTGTGCATAGTAATGTTGAATGTCTGCAAAGATAATTCGTGGGCACTACAGATTTTGGAAAGTACAATGTATATCTCGGCCATGCGGCCAATGGGAAGTTTTTCCTGGTATGTGCGAATTCCTCAAAAAAAAACGGCCACCTCATCAGGTGGCCGTTTTAACTATGGTTAAGCTAGACTATTTCAATGTGAAGTTTACCGGAATCGTCATGACCAAACGTACCGGACGACCGTTCTGTTTGGCTGGTGCAAAACGCTTCAGTTTTCGCACGGCATTCTCTGCCGATTTGCTGAGGTTCGGACCACCCTGCACGCCGCGCTGCACGCGCACGTTAGTAACAGATCCATCTTTCTCAACTACGAATTGCACATAGACTTTACCTTGGATGTTGTTCTCTTTTTCCATTTCAGGATAAGGAGCATTTTCCATGATGTCTTTCTGCATTTGCAATTCACCGCCTGGGTATGATGGCATCTCTTGAGCGAATGATACCGGTTCTTCCGGCCTCTCTTCTTCAATGATGGTTACAACTTCCACCGGTCCAACAGGACCTTCTTCACCTTCCTGTGTTGTAGTCGAAATATTTTGGTCTTTCAACTCTTCTACAGCCGGTGGCGGATCTTTCACTTCTTCTTCCGTCACTTCAATCTCTGTGAACTTAATCTGTTCAACCGATGGTGGTGGTGGCGGTGGCGGTGGTGGCGGCGGTGGCGGTGGTGGTTCTTCCGGATTGGTTGGCGGAGGAGCCAACATTTCCACGATTTTCTCAGCCGGGATGTCAACCGTCTCTTCGATTTTTTTGCCGAAAATCATAGGTGCTGTAAAACCGGCTCCTGCTACGAACACGGTAGTCCCTAGGGCAATACCCAATGTCATTCCATGTCCTTTGCGAATCTTGTAGGCGCCATACTCTTTGAACTTATTCTGAAAAACGATTTCGTTACGTTCCTTATTCAGAATATTGGTCCAGCTGACGTCTAAGCTCACAGCGGCAACTACTACCGCGATGATGAGCACTATTATTAAACCTGTCATAGCTGTAAGTTTTTGGTTAGAACTGAATTCACATTGCTGTACACGGAGCAAGCAACGGCGTTCAGTCCTTTTTTATTTTTTCTTCAAATCCAATTCTGCTGCGCGTTGGCGAACGGCAATGGCCTCTGTTTCGGCCATATCCTGAATGGCTCGCTTGCGCACATTGCAGATGTTGAGCTCGTCCATTGCACTGATTACATTCTTGAACTTGGTTTCATCAACTGTTTTGATAACTACAAAAGGAGCGTCTTTGTCACCCACCACTTGTTTGTATGCTTCTTCGTAAGTCGCCTCGTCAATTTCTTTGCTTTCCAATTTTGCTTTAAGCTGAAGAACCTGATCATTGACGCGTGCATTCTTATCGAGCATAATCTTACGGAAACCATCTTTTGAAAGGTCAGTAAGCATCAATTGCGTAGTGTCGGGCTTATATGCACCGGTGTAGTAAAAAACTTCGTTCTCATGTTCGCCAAGGAGGAGAGTTGTGGCCAAAGCATCGTCGAGTTTGGTCTTGTCCTCTTTATCATCTACCTCTTTTGGATAGATGATTTCCATGGCTTTCGGCTTGGCCAGCGTGGCTGCAAGTACGAAGAATGTCAAAAGAAGGAACGCCAAATCGACCATGGGGGTCATGTCGATTCTGGCTGAGCCTTTCTTGGCTTTCTTTTTTCCGCCTTTACCACCGCCGCCTTGTACTATTTCTGCCATTGTTTATTCGGTCTTTACAGGTTGGTTATTATTCTGCGGTCAGACTCGCGTCTGCATTGGCATCCGAACCCTCAAGGTTGGTTACCATGTTGAATTGGAAGATTTGCTTTTCGCGAAAAACGTCTATGACCTTCTCCACTTTGGCATATTCGGTATTCGCATCAGCCTTGATGGCATAGCGCAAACCGTCTTCTTTCAATTGTTCTCTGGTTAGTCCTTGCTCGGTAGCGTCATCTACGAAGGCATAATAGCCTTCCTGAATCCAATCACCAAGTTGATTGTTGAGCGAATCTAATGGTATGCCTTTCCCAACTTCGTCGAGTGCATTCTTAATATCATCATCACCTGAGATATATTGTGGAAGCATCTCAACGGGTTGACCAAAGGTTCCCATTTTAGAAAAGTTCTCAATTTGTTCTTGGGTCATCTTCAATCCCGGGTATCTCACCATCATGCGATTGATGAGCTTCTCCCTTACCGTGCGCCCTGAAATGTCGAAGTAAGCGCGACCGGCTGTGTCGATGGTAATCAGCATCACCTTTTCGGGAAGCTGTGTCAACGAGGTCGAGGATGGTGGATCTGCTTCGATAGGTTCCATGTTGCGGAACTTAGCGGTGAGCATGAAGAACGTTACCAGCAGGAATGCAAGGTCAACCATTGGAGTCATGTCCAATGAAGGCGCTGTAGATGATGATCTCGTGCCTGAGCGGTTGCTGTGCGATTTCGCTATCTTGATTTTTGACATCGTTCTGCTGTTATTATCGAGTGAATACTAACAAAGCAATTAGTGCTTTGAAGCAAATGTCTGCGCAACAGAGAATCCGGCTTCGTCAATACCGTAGGTAAGTTGGTCAATACGGTTACTGAAGAAGTTGTACAACAAGATGGCAAGGGCCGACGCCAAGATTCCGAGGAATGTATTTACAAGTGCCTCAGAGATACCCACAGAAAGTTGAGCAGGATCGGGAACACCGGCAGCCATAGCCGAGAACGACTTGATCATACCGGATACTGTACCCAACAGTCCAATCAATACCCCCAATGATGCAGAGGTAGAAAGAATAACGAGGTTCTTAGAAAGCATTGGCAACTCGAGTGAAGTAGCCTCTTCAAGCTCTTGCTTCAGCGCAGTTACCTTGGTTTCTTTGTCCATGGTGTGGTCTGATTCCAATACTTTGTATTTCATCAAACCCGCGCGCATTACAGCACCAACGGATCCTTTTTGTTTGTCGCAAGCTGCGATAGCCGCGTCAATTTGACCATTGTTGAGCAAAGTGCGAACATTTTGAACGAATTTGTCAACGCTGCCGGTTCCACGCGCTTGGAAAAGACTAATCAAACGCTCAAGGAAGAAAGTAAGTACAATGATGTTTACGGCAATAAGGAAAGGCACGATAAATCCGCCTTTGTAAATTGTTCCGTAGAGGTTGCCGTCGATCGGATGTCCCAGATGTGGGTCGCCGCCTTCAAAGTTGGAAGGGTTACCCAGTACAAACATGTAGATAAGCACACCCACGATGAGGGCAACGGGGATGGCGATGTAAGGGAAGATCGAGCTGAAATTGCTGCCAGACTTCTTGCTCATAGCATTTGTGGTTTTATTGGTGTTATTAAAAGATGTTTTTGAATTGGTCTTTTCATCGCCCCGTGAAGGGTTCTGAAAATCGAGGTGCGAACATACTACATGTTCCCGTATTTTCTACTACCGATTGCGGCACAATTAACCTACCGGTAAGACACATTATTTTAAATGAAATAGGCCCGCATGCGGGCCTATTTCTATAATGCTATTCATTATCAGTGCTTACTGAGGTAGTCGGCTACTCCTTCGTGGGTGTCTTTCAAACCTTGGCTACCCTTGGTCCAGTTGGCCGGACAAACCTCTCCGTTCTCTTCGAAGAACTGCAGGGCGTCTACCATACGCAAGGCTTCATCAACGTTGCGACCCAATGGGAAGTTGTTGATGAGCATGTGCTGCACAACACCATTTTTGTCGATGAGGTACAAACCGCGAAAAGCGATCATTGGCCCCATAGCCACTAGGTTTCCTTCTTCGTCATAAGTGTATTCTCCGGCCAAAACGCCATAAGAGTCTGAAATGGTTTTGCCTGTGTCAGCTACAATGGGGTATGTAATCCCCTTGATTCCGCCATGCTCTTTGGCCATTTGCAACCAACCCCAATGCGATTCTTCAGTGTCAGTAGAACAAGCTACTACTTGCACTCCGCGGCTTTCGAATTCTGCTAATTTTTCTTGAAAGGCGTGCAATTCGGTTGGGCACACGAAGGTGAAGTCTTTTGGATAAAAGAAAAACACGACATGTTTCTTTCCGATGTATTGATCCAATGAGAAGTCGTTAGCAACGGTTGTTCCGTTGATGACTGCGTTGGCCTTAAATGAAGGCGCTTTTTTTCCTACTAATGATGCCATATGATTTGTTTACTTGAGGTTTCTGATTTTTAAGAACGATTGACTAAACAAAAAATTCCGTGTTCAGTTCATTTATATATGCAACGCACGTTTGCCGGTGGCGTCCAAAGCTGCTTCCTTGAAGCTTTCTGTGAAGGTCGGGTGGGCATGACTTATGCGGCCAATGTCTTCAGCACTTGCGCGAAACTCCATGGCTACAACCGCTTCTGCAATTAAATCTGCCGCACGTGGCCCAATCATGTGCACGCCCAAAATTTCATCAGTGTCTTTGTGAGCAAGCACTTTAATGAGACCATCGAGATCCATGCTGGCTCTTGCGCGACCACTGGCTTTGAAGGGGAAGCTACCTACCTTGTAATTCACTCCGGCTTCTTTCAGCTGCTCCTCGGTTTGCCCTACAGCGGCCACTTCTGGCCATGTATAAACTACGCCCGGTATAAGGTTATAATTAATATGCGGTTTTTGACCCGCAATGGTTTCAGCTACAAATACACCTTCTTCTTCGGCTTTGTGCGCAAGCATCGCTCCCTTCACAACATCACCAATAGCATAAATGCCGGGTACATTGGTTTGCAAATGACCATCAACCGCAACGCGTCCGCGATCATCCATTTGTACTCCTGCCTTATCCAAGCCAAGATTGTCGGTGTAAGCCTTGCGTCCAACGGCAACAAGCACGTAGTCGCCTTCCAGCACAAGCTCTCCGCCTTTGGGGTCATCAGCTTTTACGGTAACGGTTTTTCCTTTTGCCGTTACTTCTTTCACCTTATGCGACAAGTAAAATTCAAAGTTGTTTTTCTTCAGTGATTTCTGAAGCTCCTTGCCCATCGTGCGGTCCATGGTCGGAATGATACTGTCCATGAATTCCACCACACTTACCTTAGCTCCCAAGCGACCATACACACTGCCCAACTCCAATCCGATGACACCACCACCAATGATGATGAGGTGTTTTGGAACTTCAGTCATCTTCAATGCTTCAGTGCTAGTGATGATGCGTTTTTTGTCGATGGTGATGAACGGTAATGAAGCCGGCTTCGAGCCTGTGGCAATTATGATGTTCTTGGACTCAACGGAAACCGATGTCCCATCGTCCTTCTGCACGTTAATTACGTTCTTACTTTCAAAAGTTCCATGGCCGTGGATGACATCGATCTTGTTTTTCTTCATCAAGAAATTGATGCCGCCAACGGTTTGATCCACGACGTCTTGCTTGCGCTTAATCATCTGACCTAAATTGACCTTGGGCTCACTCTTCAAATCGATGCCGTGCTCTTTGAACGTGTGCATCGCATTGTGAAAATGTTCGGATGAATCAAGTAATGCTTTGCTTGGTATGCAACCAACGTTGAGGCATGTGCCGCCCAAACTGTTGTAGCGCTCAATGAGCGCGGTTTTTAAGCCAAGTTGGGCGCAGCGAATAGCGGCTACGTAGCCGCCGGGACCTGACCCGATGATTGTTACATCGTATTGATTCATAATCTGAAAGTATTGTGCAAAATTAGCCAAAGCAATCCTAGAATTGAAGTTGTATCCTTGCCACAATCATTTGTTTTCGTAACAGTTCAATCTCTATCTCAGTTTTTTCTTAGCGCATGAAGGTATTTATCGTTCATATTGGCAATTATCTGTTGGATGGAAATTCCGGAGTTGCACAAAAGACCTTTGCACAGGCTTCGGAAATGCGTTCGCTTGGGGTAGTGGTAGAGACTGTGGCTTTCGTTCATCACAAAAAGGGCGAGTTAAATCATACGCAACCCTTGACCATCATACATTGCGCTTCTGCTGACCCATTTCCGACTTTGCATGAATTCTTGGATGTCAACGTAAAAAGCACGGATGCCGTGTTGTTCAGATATCCTTTTGCTTCGCCCGGGTTGCTGCAACTAGTTGCGAAATTTGGCCGGCAAATCATTTTCGAACATAACACTATCGAGCAAGAAGAAATGTTGCTCACTCAGCGCAAGCATTTCAAGAAACTGCCATTTTCTCTCAGCCCTTCGTATTTCAGTTATTTCCTAAGATCTTATGTCCTCAAGCAAACCTGGGAGAGTAAGTTTGGTTCGGAAATTTTGAAATCCGTCATAGGAGGCATTAGCGTAACACATGAAATAGCAAGCTATGAGCGCTCTCGGGCCAAGGGTTATAATACAATTTGCATAGCCAATGGAGCCCCGAAACTAAACGATGCTATTTATCCTGCTCCTGAATTTCATAACCGGTTGAAAGTGGTCATGGTTCTAGGTAATAAACACGTATGGCATGGCATCGATCGGTTGATTGAAGGCCTGAAGAGGTATCGCAACGCAGAGGTTTTTATAGAGCTCGATTTTATCGGATTTACAGGCGAGGAAGTCCCTGTTGTATCATCGACAGATTATTACAAGATATCTGCCCTCGGCAGGTATAACCCCGCGCAGCTGGAAGCTGCGATGCAGCAGTATCATTTGGCGGTAGGTTCTCTCGCACTGCATAAAATTAACCTCAGCGAAGCCTCACCTCTTAAAGTGAGGCAGTGTCTCATGGCCGGTGTTCCCATGGTTCTGGGATACACAGACACCGATGTTTCGAATTCGAAAACACTCAGCAGGTATGCCTTAAATGTACCTGCCGATGATAGCCCATTGAATTGGGAGGAGATTGTAATTTTCTATCAAGGATTAAATACCATCAACGACTTGCGAATGAAAGTGGCTGCGGCTGCTGATGAGGAATTGTCAATGCGGGTGAAATCCGCTCAATATGTGAAATTCATACAATCGTTGATGACGGGCAACGCGCAGTAACGGCTGCCTTTCATGTTTTTTGCTCGCTGTGTTCTTGGCGATGATTATATTTGCCCTATGCGATTAGATCCCTTTATTGCTGACCTACTGTATGATCATGACTGCGTTATTCTGCCGGAGTTCGGTGGCTTAGTGGCCAATTATCGTCCGGCCAGACTGAATATCATCTCGCACGTTATTCATCCGCCATCCAAACACATCGGGTTCAATTCTCGATTGAAGCAAAATGATGGCTTGCTCGTGAACTACGTGGCCTCTGTGCTTAGTCTTTCCTACAAGGAAGCTTCTGCCTTGGTTGCCGAAACTATGTCAGGCTACAATCAGCAATTGAAAACGAGTGGCAAGTTTGTTATCGATCGCATTGGCGTATTCTATAAAGACCGCAGTGGTCAACTTCAATTTATTCCTGAAGAAAGGGAGAATTTCCTTACTGCTTCATTCGGCTGTAAGCCCATTCAATTGAAGCCAGTTGTGGCTAAAGAGAATGAATTGGAAAATGAAACACCCGTTGTATCTATAAACCACAAGCCTAAGAAATGGAACGGCTGGAAAGCTGCTGCTGCGATAGCACTGCCCATCATGCTTGTTGGTTCATACCTTGCGGGAAGCAGCGTGTCAAATCATGGCGAGCTCGGATTTTCTTCCATAAATCCATTTGCTGAAGCCCATAAACCTTCGACTTATGTTCCCGCAACTCAGGCGTGGAATATGGAAATGGCGCTGGCTAAGGAAGATTATACTTCGCTATTTTCTGATTCCGTTCAACACCAGTTGGATTTTGTGAATAGCATGGCCTGTGAGGATGGCATTGCGCTGCGTGTTGCTAAAAAACATGCTGTTGCTGTTAGCACGAAGGTGGCGGAAAAGGAGATTGTTCGTAATCACAGCAAGTCCACTTTTACCATAATTGGTGGTGCATTCCAATCGAAACAAAATGCTGAACGCTTGGTCGAGCAATTGCGCAGCCAAGGGTACGATGCATCGTTGGCCGGCATGCGCGATGAGTTGCATTTGGTAGCATATGGCAACTATGATCTGCGCGAAGAAGCGGTTGCCGATTTGCGACAGATTCAAGCCAAAGGAGCCAAAGCGTGGATCAAGACAAATCAGTAAGCACCCCTATGATTCCAGGACAAATTCGCAACATCATCTTTGATTTTGGTGGTGTGTTGTTTGAAATCGATTACGATTTGCCGGCACAAGCGTTTGAAAAATTAGGTTTTTTCGGTTATCGTGAGACTTACACCCAAGCGCATCAAAATCCGATTTATGATTTGCTCGAGACGGGTAAGGTTTCTAATGAGGAATTTCTGAATTACTTGCATAGCCTGGTTCCGCATGCAACAGAAGCGCAAGTGGCTCATGCCTGGAATGTAATTCTCTTGCATATCATGCCCGAGGAGGTGACGCACGTCAAGCGTATACGAGATGCAGGTTACCGCACATTTCTACTGAGTAATACCAATGCAATTCATGTCACAGAGTTTGAGCGCATGATCGCTGAGACGATGGATTTTGAATTCTTTCGCTCGGCTTTTGAGGCCATTTATTACTCCAACGTGATTGGCTTTAGAAAACCTCATCCCGAAATTTTCCTTCAAATCTGTGACTGGAATAATTTGAATGTGAAAGAGACACTTTTCATAGACGACAGCGAGCAGCATGTGTTAGGCGCTGCTAAGGCAGGATTGCACACTCACCACCTGAAACCGGGTCAACGCATAAGCGCTATCATGAAACAGTGGATCGATTACTGATCCATCCATTCAATTGCATTTTCGTTAGTGATAATCATGCCTGCAACGCCGTTGCTGTCTTTGCTCACAATCCCCTTTACACAAATCATTTTACCATCAAGAGCTTCATTTGGCGCATAACTGAAGTTGTGCACCTGATCCTTGAAAATGGTTACCGTGAAAATCTGATTGGGAAATGGTTTGTCGAGATTGAGGAAAATATTTCCTTTTGATGAAAGCTTTGTGCTGACCACTTTGCCGCATACGGTAATTTCATCGCGTTTGCCGGCGTAAAACGCTGCCTGTTCTGTATTGAAGGTGTTGCGCGGCAGTTTGGTGGGGTCAATCGCTTGTGCCTCATTGCTTTTGGAAACCGGCAACCATGCTGTTTGGTCTACGTGTGATTCGATGGATTCCTCTTGTTGGTCATCGAGCTTATAAAAGAAGTTGATGCCTGTTACTTTTTCTACGCTATCGATGCTGCAGATGTAATGCTGGAGCGAATACTCACACTTGGCGT
>CANHPZ010000022.1 GCA_947462725.1 Flavobacteriales bacterium | reverse complement strand
GGCTCCGTTAAAAGCCATGTAAGATCTCTTGATTGAGGTATTAGATAGTTAATTGTTTTCATTTACGGAAAGGTCACCTAGCGAGGTGGCCTTTTTGTTTGGTGTTTCAACTATTATGATTCATGTTTGCCTCATCAAAAACACTCCAATGAAACACATTCTTTTTCTTGTATTCTCGGTTATGATTTCTATTCAAGCTTGCATGGGTCAGGCGTCGAATGAAACACTATCCATCGGCCAGGCAGCGCCTATGGCTGATTTGAAAATGAAAGATATTTCCGGAGCTGACTTGTGCTTGAATGACATAAAGGGTGATGGCGGATTGCTGGTTATTTTTTCATGCAACGGTTGCCCTTTTGTAGTTGGTAGCCAGGGAAGCGAAGGATGGGAAGGCCGTTACGAGGAATTGCGTAGTCTGGCTGAAAGCAAAAACATTGGCATGGCTTTGATAAATAGCAATGAAGCCAAACGTGAGAAAGGAGATGATTTGAAGAGCATGCAGGATCGCGCTTCACAGCATGGATTGTCTAAATGCAAATATTTGTTGGATGTCAATTCAAAATTGGCCAATGCGTTTTTTGCCCGCACGACACCTCACGTGTACTTATTTGATGCCAATTTGAAACTTGTCTACAAAGGAGCAATTGACGATAATGTCGACGATAGTAAAGCAGTGAAAGAACCCTACCTGAAGAATGCCATGAATCAATTGGCTGCAGGTAAAAAAATCAAACCGGCAGAAACGAAGCCGGTTGGATGTGGCATCAAGCGCGTAGGTTAATTTATTTGTTCGGTTTTACTGCAGGAATCCACATGAAAAAATGCGGATTATTCATGTAGGGCGTGATGTCTGGAGTCGCTATTAGCATGACTAAATCCACGAACCACAGAACTCCTCCGCCACCGAAGGTGAGTGTATAACCAATGGGCACTTTCATGTCGGTTCCCAAATACAAACGGTGCATTCCGAAAAGTCCGAGTGTGACATCAAGTGCTATTGCAACCAAACGTGGATTCTCCTGCTTAGTGAGAAGCTTGCACGGAACTACGCGCCCATTGTCATCGGTGTGAAACAGCATGCTACCGACAAATCCTGATGAAGATTCCATGCCCTGCGACCGTGCCGGTGACGATGTACCTATGCAAGCCACGAGCAATAGAAAAATCACATAGCGCATTGTTTTGTTTCGTTTTGAGCTTGAAAGCTGCTGTCGCAAAACCCGTTTAAGTCAGAATCAGCATCGCATCGCCATACGCCCAAAAACGGTACTTGTTTTTGATGGCTTCGTTGTATGCATGCATAATCAGGTCGTAGCCGCCATATGCGGTAACACTCATTAATAATGCACTTTCTGGTTGATGGAAATTGGTGATGAGACTATCGGCAATGTTGAATTCGTAGGGTGGGTAAATGAATTTGCTAATCCAACCATCAAATGGCTTCAACATGCGATCGGTGCTCACGCTGCTCTCGAATGAACGAAGAACAGTATTGCCAACTGCACAAACACGATGACCGGTTTGCAACGCATGGTTTACGATACGAGCAGTTTCTTCAGGAATAATGCATTGCTCGCTTTCCATTTTATGCTTGGTAAGGTCTTCAACTTCAACCTGACGGAAGGTGCCTAATCCGATATGCATTGTGAGTTCAGGCATCTGCACGCCTTTGATTTCGGCACGCTTCAGCATTTCACGGCTGAAATGCAAGCCTGCTGTTGGTGCGGCTACAGAGCCTTCGTGCTTGGCGAAAATGGTTTGAAACCATTCCTCATCCTCCGGTTGAACTGGACGATTGATGTATTTTGGAATCGGCGTTTCACCGAGCTTATAGACTAGCGCTTTGAACTCTTCATGTGTGCCGTCGAATAGAAAACGCAACGTGCGACCACGTGATGTAGTATTATCAATCACTTCAGCAACCAACTCATCGTTTTCACCGAAGTATAACTTGTTCCCAATACGGATTTTGCGAGCTGGATCTACTACAGTATCCCATAGTAAGCTTTGAGCATTGAGTTCGCGCAACATGAAAACCTCAATCATGCTGCCTGTTTTCTCTTTATTCCCAAGCATTCGTGCAGGAAAAACTCTGGTGTTATTATTCACCATCACGTCGCCCTCTTCGAAATAGTCCAAGACATCTTTAAACATCTTGTGTTCGATTTTGCCTGAACGCTTGTGAACAACCATCAGACGGCTTTCATCGCGGTGCTTGGTAGGTTGCTGAGCAATCAGTTCCTCCGGCAGTTTGTATCTGAACTGCCCTAGTTTCATCATGGAAATCAATGTTCTAAGATTTTAAAGTGGTCATCGAATGTACGATTCTCAAAGGCCTTTGTAAAGGAAAACTTTATAAGCAGCTGTGTATCAGTTGCTAAAAAATCAAACTTGAGCCATTTGAGCTAATTTATCGAGCAATTGTTCGACGGTAATGGCATCCTCAATGTGAAAAGGATGGCTGGCCACACGCCTTAATGCACTCAGGTGCGAGCCACTACCTAAATTTTTTCCCACATCATTGGCTATTGTTCGAATGTAAGTGCCTTTGCTGCAGGTAATATGAAAATGAGCATCCGGCATTTGGAATTCGGTAATCTTAAAGTCTTCGATGGTAATTCTAACCGCCGGAATTTCTACTGTTTCTCCTCTCCTCGCTGCTTTATATGCTCGCTGACCGTCTATTTGCTTTGCACTATAGCTGGGCGGACGCTGCATTTGCTCGCCAATCATGCTGAGGGCCGCGGATTCAAGAACTGCGCGGTTGATGTGGTCGGTGGGATATTCCCCTTCAACTGTGGTTTCCAAATCAAAACTGGGTGTCACTTTGCCGAAAGTGATGCATCCTGTATATTCCTTTTTGCCTGCTTGTAAACTGTCGATGGTCTTGGTAAACGCCCCCGTGCAAATCACGAGAAGTCCCGTTGCCAAAGGGTCTAATGTGCCTGCGTGGCCTATTTTGAATCGTTGCTGGTGGCCTTGATTGTTGGGAGGAATTTTCACTTTATGCTTCACAAATCCTTTCACTTTGTTGAGCACATCGAAGCTTGTCCAGCCTAAAGGCTTGTCGATGAGTAGCACAGTGCCCTTGACAAATTCTTCAATACTCCCAAAGTTGTTGGTTGGCATCATGCGCGCAAAAGTAGAGTGACATCTTCACTTAGTCTTGTTCTTTTCCATAAAACACTTAGCTTTGGATGCATGAACCGGAACTTGCTGCTGCTTTCTATTTTGATGATCGCCTTTGCTTCGTGCTCATCTCGTGCTGAAAAGGCTGCAGGCTACAACGACCGAATCGTGGAGCACCAAAAGGCTATTGTGGATGCTCTAGTATTGATGGACTCAACGTTTAATGACACCAATGCGACTGCTGAGGTGGTGGGTTATCATTACGCCAGTCTTCAGGCAAAAGCTAAACATGCCATCTTGGGCTTGGATAGTATCGGATCATTTGAGGAAGACCCGTCACTGCAGCTATCTGCCAGGGATTTGTTCCGCTCCTATGAGCAGTTAATCGATTTTGATTATAAAAAATTGGTAGAAATAAAACTTTTGCCAGCTGAAAGCGTAAACGTAGCAATTGTTGACTCCAACTTTGCTGTACAAGAACGCATTTTTATGCAATCCAAAATCGCGCAAGAGCGCTTTTATAAAGCTCAGGAGGAATTCGGCAAGAAGTACAATCTTGAATTCGAATAAAGAAAGAGCATGAAAAAATTAATTCTACTGATGTCGGTTGTCGTTCTGACCGCATCAGCCGCTTGCGCGCAGCGTGGGATGTTGGATAATGCAGTTGGGATACGCGCCGGTTTGGGCTCTGGTGTCACCTTTCAGCATTTTACTAGTAATCGCAACGCCTTTGAATGCATAGCTTACCAAAGATTCGGCGCTGCCAATCTAACTGTGCTCGCTGAAGCACATGAGCAAATGTTTGATGTGCGCGGTTTACGCTATTTCTACGGAGCCGGCGCCCACGTGTGGGTGTTCAATAAGAATTCTGTCCTTCAAGATAATATTCTTCGCGAAAACTCATACGCACTCGGTGTGGATGCGGTGGTAGGCATGGCTTATTATCTCCGCAGCATTCCACTTCAATTTAGTGTCGATTGGAAACCGGGCATCAACCTATATGGCAGCCACTACATCGAATGGGATAGCGGTGGAATAAGCGCACGCTATCGTTTCTAGTCAAATGTGAGCAGGTCCCTCTGCAAGGACTTAAGATTATCCGCGCATCCAACACCTGATTTGTGATGCTTGAATAGTGGATGAATTTTGACCATCAACCTCATTTCAAACTTGCAACAAAGGACATCCGTTGTATTTGTGCCGTTAAATCACGTTAAGGTCAAGCAGCTCCGAGCTTGAATTCAGACTTTTGCAAACTCAAGAAGCTTGATTTCTGTCAGCAGCTTTTGAGCGAAACGATGAAACATTTGCCTAATACATGAAGAACAAGTACATCAAATGGCTCATTGTAAGCAGTGCCTTTGCTGTGGTTGGACTTATCGCTATTCAAGTGTATTGGATTAGCAATGCGTTTACCCTTCGCGAACAAGAGTTTTCGGATGATGTGCATGCCGCATTGCAACGCGTTACCCAAGAATTGGAGCAGCGCGAAGGCATTGGAAAGGACAATGGAACAGCATTGTCATCATTGAGTATAAGCGCCCCGGATAAGGAGAATTTGGTAATCGATTATGGTGATGGGGAGGTGAGCGTTGTGCAGCCAATGGAATTAGGCAATTTGAATGATAGTGTTTCTGTAGATCCTTTAGCTCAGGCGGGTGTAAAGGATGCGGGGATTCTCTCCCAGTCCGGTATTCTGGATGATATCATGGGTGGACTTCTTGAGTTGGACATTTACACTAGTGTAATTGATCGCATCGACACTTTAGTGCTTGATACATTGGTGAGGAATGCTTTGATGAGCCAGGGAATTCGAGCAGAATATGATTACGGCGTATTGAATAAGTTGCAGCAACCTGAAATACTGCCCGCATTTTCCCATGGAGCTCTAGAGCAACTTCAAAAGGAAGGTTACCGAATACAGCTTTTTCCCAATGATCCAATTGCAGATCCCAACTTTCTTTGTTTGTGGTTTCCTCGCGAACGCCAGTATGTATTAAGTACAATGGGTATGATGCTCGCAACTTCAGCAGCATTAATGCTCGTGATTATGCTTTTGTTTTCGTTCTCAATCAACGCGATTTATCGCCAGAAGAAACTAGATAGCATTAAGAACGACTTCATCAACAACATGACGCATGAATTGAAAACCCCAATCGCAACAATATCCCTGGCGTGCGAGGCGTTGAGTGATCCGGATATGCGCACCAGCGAGAAGGCAACAGAGAACTACGTGGGAATGATTCGCGACGAGAATAGGAGGCTTGGTATTTTGGTTGAAAATGTTTTGCGCACATCCATTTTCGAACATGGACAAATGAGGCTGAAACAACAACGTTTCGATATTCACGATTGCATCCTGCAGGTTATTGCCAACATCGAAATCCAGGTGAACAGTAAGGGGGGGGAAATCGAAACTAATTTCGAAGCTTCTCACTCTATTGTTTTGGGTGATGTGCTGCATATAACCAATGTCGTATACAACCTTATCGATAATGCAATCAAGTACAGTGATGGTGCGCCT
Source organism: Flavobacteriales bacterium (assembly GCA_947462725.1). Classification (GTDB taxonomy): domain Bacteria; phylum Bacteroidota; class Bacteroidia; order Flavobacteriales_D; family Sanyastnellaceae; genus JAIBBG01. The sequence continues at coordinate 15,253 of CANHPZ010000022.1, read as the reverse complement.
AGGGTCTCGATTGAAACTCGTGATGAGGAGCATGGAATAGCCATCGCTTTCAAGGACCAAGGCATTGGAATAAGTAAAGAAAATCAGCGGAAAATTTTTGATAAACTCTATCGGGTTCCCACCGGCAATATTCACAATGTAAAAGGTTTTGGCCTTGGGTTAAGTTATGTGAAGGGCGTTGTAGAAATGCATGGCGGCACGGTTGATGTCTACAGTGAAATTAAGAAGGGAAGCACCTTCACCATCCATATACCACACAGCAATGAAAAGGAAAACTAGAATTTTACTATGCGAAGACGACCCGAATTTGGGCACTTTGCTTAAAGATTATCTGAATGCCAAAGGTTTTGAAGCTGAATTAGCGACTGATGGCGTTGAAGGACTCAAAACATTTCGTCGGAGTTCATTTGACTTTCTGATTCTCGACGTTATGATGCCACAAAAGGACGGATTTACGCTGGCAAGTGAAATTCGTCAGGACGATAAGCATACACCCATTCTGTTCCTCACGGCCAAGAGCATGAAGGAAGATACCTTGGAGGGTTTCAAGGCAGGTGGTGATGACTACATGACCAAGCCTTTCAGCATGGAAGAGCTATTGGCCAGAATCAATGCCATCCTGCGCCGCAGTGCCGCCTTGCCCGATGATGCGGATGCCGATGTCCACTTTCAGATTGGCACCTATAACTTCGATTACCATAAGCAGCATTTGACCACGGTTGGTTTTGATGTTAAACTCACGACCAAGGAGAACGAGTTGATGTATCTGCTCTGTAAAAACAAAAATGGCGTAATGGAAAGAGGGTATGCGCTCAAGGCCATCTGGGGCGATGACAACTATTTCAATGGACGTTCAATGGACGTATATATAGCCAAGCTGCGCAAACATTTGAAGAATGATCCAAACGTTGAAATCATCAACATTCACGGAAAGGGTTTCAAATTGCTTGCCCCCTGACAAATCGGCTCAAATGAGGCCTTGTTTCAGCACGTTTTAAACAGTTTGACTAGAAAGTTTTTTACTAGCGCATCTGAGCATTACTTTCGCGCCCGAATTTTAACCGATTACGATGTCTCAAAACACAGGTAAAGTTGCCCAAATTATCGGTCCGGTAGTGGATATTTCCTTCCCGGCCGGCCAAAAACTCCCCAACATTCTCGATGCGCTTGTGATCAAGCGCCCAGGAGGAGATCTCATTCTCGAGTGCCAGCAGCACATCGGTGAGGATACCGTTCGCGCTATCGCGATGGATGCCACCGAAGGTTTGCAGCGCGGTCAGGAGGTCTTCACTACTGGAGCCAGCATCACAATGCCTGTGGGAGAAGCCATTAAAGGTCGTCTGTTCAATGTGGTAGGAAACGCCATCGACGGTATGCCTGAAGTGAGCAAAGACGGTGGTTATTCAATTCACCGTCAACCACCACGCTACGAAGATCTCTCAACATCTGCTGAGATTCTTTTCACAGGAATCAAGGTAATCGATTTGATTGAGCCCTACTCCAAGGGTGGTAAAATTGGTTTGTTTGGTGGAGCCGGTGTGGGAAAGACCGTATTGATTCAGGAGTTGATCAACAACATCGCCAAGGCGTATGATGGTCTTTCAGTATTTGCCGGTGTTGGTGAGCGTACCCGTGAAGGGAATGACCTTCTTCGTGAAATGATCGAAGCAGGTATCATTAAATATGGAGAAGAATTCATGCACGGCATGGAAAAGGGCGACTGGGACGTTAGTAAAGTTGATCCTAAAGAATTGGCGAAATCTCAAGCCACCTTTGTTTTCGGACAAATGAACGAACCTCCAGGAGCGCGCGCGCGCGTGGCCTTGTCAGGTTTGACTGTAGCAGAATATTTCCGCGATGGCGATGAAAAGTCAGGCGGTCGTGATATCCTTTTCTTCATTGACAACATCTTCCGCTTTACTCAAGCAGGTTCGGAGGTGTCGGCTCTCTTGGGCCGTATGCCTTCAGCTGTGGGTTACCAGCCAACTTTGGCTAGCGAGATGGGTCAAATGCAAGAGCGAATCACTTCTACCAAGCGTGGTTCGATTACTTCGGTTCAAGCAGTTTACGTTCCTGCGGATGACTTGACTGACCCGGCCCCTGCAACAACATTCGCTCACTTGGATGCTACAACCGTATTGAGCCGTAAGATTGCAGAGTTGGGTATCTATCCATCGGTAGACCCACTCGATTCAACATCGCGTATTTTGACTCCTCAAATCGTTGGTGAAGAGCACTATCGTTGCGCTCAGCGCGTAAAGCTCATTCTTCAGCGCTACAAGGAATTGCAGGATATTATCGCCATCCTTGGTATGGACGAACTTTCTGAAGAAGATAAGCAAGCTGTATTCCGCGCTCGTAAAGTGCAACGCTTCTTATCGCAGCCTTTCCACGTGGCCGAGCAGTTTACCGGTATCAAGGGTACACTCGTGCCAATCGAGGATACTATCAAAGGATTTAATATGATCCTTGATGGTCATTGCGACGATATCCCTGAATCAGCATTTAACCTGAAAGGTACCATCGAAGAAGCTATCGAAGCCGGTAAGAAAATGTTGGCTGAAGCTGCAGCACGTTAATAAGACTATAGAAACAACGCATGAAAGTTGAAATTATAACCCCGGAATCCACCCTCTTTGAAGGCGAAGGCACATTTGTGTATTTGCCCGGAAGTGATGGTAGTTTGGGTGTATTGAACAACCACGCACCGCTTATTTCATCACTCAAAAAGGGTGTTGTACGTGTGAAAGATAGCGCAGGAAAGGAGCATCGTTTTGATGTCAAGGGCGGAACTGTGGAAGTGTTCAATAACAAGGTAACTATTCTGGCTGAATAAGTCTTAGGAATAACCATTTGAAAAGGCTAACCGTAAGGTTGGCCTTTTTTGTTGGTTGTCTACCCTAAAGAAGACGTAGATTAAATGAATCTATTTACTGCCTTTTGCAGTAAAAAGGGAGCTGTTTATTGCGGCCGCTATTTGGCATGGCTACGAAGCAACATTTATTCAATTGACGGGTCTTAATATATATACCTTTGATTCCTTAACAGGAAAACAAAAAAACGTGCTCGGAATGCGCATCCTCAAATTGGTATGCTGTGTTTTTTTCGCGCTCAGCTGCACCGGTGCAAATGCACAGGTGTCGACTGAAGGGTCCTCTTTTTGGTTTGGATTCATGGCAAATAGCACCGATGGTCCCGAAGATGAATTGGAAGTGACTATAACATCTTCCCAAGCCGCAAGCGGTGTTATCGAAGTGCCAGGACAAAACTGGAGTCAAACGTTTTTCGTCGATCCGAATTCCTCCATCGAAATTGCAATTCCCGACAATATTGGTGAAGTGTCAACGGAACAGTTTATTGATTCGCGAGCTATTCATATCGAAACGAATGTTGCTGTTAGTGTTTTCGCATCGAATTATGCGCAAAGTAGCGCCGACGCTTCACGCATTTTACCTCAGCCGGTTCTGGGTACTAAATACATTGCTGCGAGCTATGCCGGATTGAACGGAGCCGCATCCCAATTGCTGATTGTAGCCACCGAAGCTGGAACTGAGATTCAAATTACACCCAGCGTAACCACAAGTGCAGGCAGCGCAGCCGGTGTTCCTTTCACTGTGCAAATGGGGGCGGGACAATGCTATCGAATCGCGGCTTCGGGAACTGGCGATTTAACCGGCACCCAGATAATGGCAACAGCGCAAAGCGGCAAGTGCAGACCATTCGCAGTTTTCGGGGGCGCGGTGTGCGCTAATATTCCAAATACTTGCTTTCAGGCTTGCGATCATTTGTACGAGCAGTTGTATGATCTGGATAAATGGGGAAGGAATTATGTCCTTGCGCCCTTCGAATTTCTCATCGACCCCAACTATTCAAGCATTACCCAACCGCGTTATTCCTATCGAATTATAGCGGCATTGAACGGAACGAATGTCGTAATAGATGATGTGACCGCCATTGTGTTGCAGGCAGGTCAGTTTCAGGAGTTCAATAACGAGACTATCGCTCATGAGATTTCTGCCGATCAGCCTGTTATGGTTGTTCAATATATGGAAGGGATTTCCTGCGCGGGCAATGGTGATCCGGCAATGGTCATCTTAGATGATATTGCGAATACCTCCACTTCGGCAATTATAAACGCGAACAATTTTGGCGCTATCGACACACATTATATCAGTGTGGTTATTGGAGCAGCAGGGTTAGGGTCATTTGCCTTGGATGGCGTCGTCATTCCGTCTGCTCAATTTCAACCGGTAGGCGCTGGTGATGCGCATTGGGTGGGTACATTTGACCTTACGCCGGGTCAGCATTCGGTGACTTGCAACACTGGTTTTAATGGTATTCTTTTCGGGCATGCAAGCAATGGATCTATTACCGCGAGTTATGCCGAAAGCTTGCCTGTTACCTTAATTGAAACACCGATTATATGGGATCAGACTGTCTGTTCGAATGCCGGAGTTTCATTGGATGTCCCAGCGAATTATGCATCGCCTCGTTGGTACTATGTTAATGATCCTGGCGCGCTGTTGTCAACCAGCAATCCACTCGTGCTGAGTGCGCCAATTCAAAACGCAGCCTATGAGCTGCATGCGGAAGATTTACTTTCTGGCTGCGTGGATACTTTCTACTATAGCGTGGAGAGTCCTAATCCATTCCCGGTTGTTATTACACAAGATCAATTGAATGTTTGCTCATTCGAAAACGTAACACTGACGGCGTTGGCGCAGCCATCAACAGCCATTTATCAGTATGAATGGCTCCCCGGCGGGCAATTGCTGGATGATACCGGTGCCATTATATCGGTTCAAGCTGAAGAGAGCGCGACCTATGAAGTGATTGTTTCAACGCCAAGTGGTTGTGCGCAAACTTCAGCTAGTGCAACTATTGTCGTCAATCCAGGGGATGTTGCAAGTTTCAACGCGGTGGAAGATCAAATGAAAATTTGTCAAGGGGCGTCGGTCGATTTACATGTCGAGGCCGAGCGGTTGGTATGGCACGACAATTTTGACCCAGCGATTTCATGGGGCGATTGGCAAAGTATTTTGGGTGGCGAAGAGAGTATAGTATGCGGCACAGTGAACGGTAATGGACTTTATTTTAATGGGGCCTATCCGCGTGAGGCAGTGACACAGCCTCTGGATTTATCGGGCGGAGCCACCGTGTATTTCTCTCTGAAAATTGCGAATGGAACCGCGCCTTGTGACGATGCCGAACCCGGTGATAATGTACTATTGGCCTATTCTGTAGCCAATGGTCCTTGGATAAATCTGCAAACATTCTATGAATCTGCTTATCCCGATTTTGCTGAACTTAGTGTTGTGCTACCCGCTGCAGCTTGCAATCCTAATACGCGCATTCGCTGGAGGCAGAATGGATCGTACACCGCTAATCAGGATAACTGGGTGTTGGAGAATGCTTATGTGGGCCAGATGGCCACTGCAGCGTATAATTATACGTGGGCGCCAACTATTGGATTGTCCTCTGCCATTGGCGCAACCATTAGTGCCACTCCCGCGCAAGGCACTTGGTATGAAGTTACCATGACAGACCCTATTTCAGGATGCGATTACACCGATTCTGTGTTGGTCGACGTTGGCCAGCCGTTCTCTTTGTCAGTCACTCCTGATGTTACCATATGCTATCCGCAAGACGTCTTATTGACTGCCATTCCCAGTGAATTGGGTAGTTACACGTATGAATGGAGCCCTGCATTGAATATTCAAGGACCATTTTCATTCAACACAATGGTTTCGGCCGAACAAACTCAAACGTATACAGTTACTGCGATTTCTGATTATGGCTGTGAGCAGCAAAATGAGGTTACCATTACACTAGGTTCCTTATTTGATCTTGAAATTGTGGCGAGCGATGACTCGCTTTGCGCCGGTGAAACTGTTTCACTCGAAGCTATTCTCACAGGCCAGTCAAATGGAATCACGTTCACATGGTCTGGTGATCCCACGTTGAGCAGCGCTATTGTAGCGCAAATCAATGCGCAGCCCACGCAGGACGCTGTTATTACTTGTTTGGCAGAACAATCGACCTCCGGATGCTCCGTGCAAAGGGAAATTTCAATTGATGTGGTACAGGCGTTTTCAGTAAGTGTTTCCCCCGATGTAATTCAGACGTGTCAGGCGGCAGGCACCTCCGTTGAGGCCGCAGCCAATACATCTGAACCGGTGCAATGGTCGTGGTCACCTGCCGATTGGGTTGCTGATGCCAATCAAGGTGCTACTGCACTTGTTACTGAGCAGTCGGGAATTCTCCTGGCCACGGCAACTACTTTCGGTGGATGCGTGGCCTCAGATTCCCTACTGATTGAAGTATCTCCTCTCATTACAAATCTTGGTGTTGATACCGGATTGTGCATCGGACAAACGCTGCAGCTGTCCCTTGATTGGCCTGCTGAATATGACGTTGTATGGAGCACAGGATCGGTTGTGAATACTATCATTGTTGATGAATCCGCTACATATAGTGTAAGTGTGTTGTCGCCCAATGGATGTTCTTCACGCGATACTATTGTAGTTGAAGTATTTGATTTTCCCGAATTGGATTTGGGACCGGATACCGCAACATGCTTTGGTGGTGAGATACGTTTAACGGCTTCTGATCCCGGCTTTGAATACCTCTGGAGTACCGGTCAATTGTCGCGTCAGATTTTTGTAACGGAGCCTGGTGTGTATGATGTTCAAGTGACCAATGGATACTGCTATTCTTATGATACCATTGCTGTGGAGATTTATGAATTGCCTGTGCAGCCGTTCTTGCCTCATTATACCTACTGTTTTGAGGCAAACCCTGAGCCCTATTATCTGGATGCTGAAAACCAAGGCTGCACCTTTGTATGGAATAATGATTCCACATCACATTTGCTGCGGATTGATGGTCCGGGCGCGTATAACGTTTGGGTAACCACACAACAGGGTTGTGCACTCGAATTCGAAACTGAATTTGAGCAGGAATGCCAAGAGGCGATTTATGCGCCCAATTCATTTACACCCGATGGCGATGGAATCAATGACGCCTGGTTCGTCTATGGCGCTGATGTGGTCAATTTTCACGTGCAGATTTACAATCGATGGGGCGAGATGTTCTTTGATAGCCACGACATACTTGTGCCATGGCTTGGCCAGCGTCGCGATGGCAATCAATACGTGGATTCCGAAGTCTATGATTATATCATTCGCTACCAGAAGGTGGAAGCTAATGGCTCCTTGAGTCCTGAGGTTGTAATCAAAGGCTCAATTGCACTTATCCGGTAGTAGTGCTATTTACCCTCAATAATCTTATAAAGCTCATCGAGTTTGGGCTGCAGAATAATCTCAATGCGGCGATTTTTACTCTTGTCGTTAGCGTCTACCGGATGATATTCGCTGCGACCGGCAGCGGATAAAATTTCAGGATGCACATTGCTGTTGGCCATCATGATTTTGACAACTTCCGTGGCACGCAATACACTCAAATCCCAGTTGTCTTTTGGATACGCCGGTGCGTTAAGTTTATCTGTATCCGTGTGACCTTCTACGATGACTTCCATGTCCACATCGTTTTCAATAGCCTTTGCCAAATCAACTAATGCCTTCTTACCATTGGGATCTACCGCAGTGCTTCCTGTGGCAAAAAGTAATTTAGCCTCCATGCTCACATATACTTTACCGTCCTTTTCACTAACGGTCAATCCCTTGTCTTTGAAGCCAAGCAAAGCTGTTTGAACTTTGTTCTTCAACGCTTCACCCGCGGCTTGCTGATCGGCTAGTAGTTTTTCTAAATCATCCAGTCTTTTTTGTTTTTCAGCCAGTTCAGTGTTGGTTTTTTCAATAGCAGCTTGCTTTTCATTGAGGTCTTTTTCTAACCCCTTCAGCATATCTTCTTTCTTCTGTAAGGACTCTTGCGTGCGATTCAACTCTTCTACCAGTTTCTTGTTTTCGCCTGTGGCTTGACTGAGCAATTCAGAACTCTTCTTCGAGAGAATGTCATTGAGCTCATTGATTTTGTCGTATTGATTTTTGAGCTGGCGATATTCTTTGCCCATTTGTGTAGTATCCGCAGAAAGCTCGCTGATTTGCGTGGTTTGCGACATGGTTTTGTTTTGCAAATCTTTGTTTCCGGAAGACAACAATTCGTTCGCTTTTTTCAGCCCTTCCATATCCTTGTCACACGTGCTTTTCTTGGCTTCCAACTCAGCGTATTTGCGCTGTGGAACACAACTGCTGAGTGTAACAACTACCAGTGAAATGAGGAGGAATATCTTGTTCATGTGTTTATTGACTTGCCTACAAAAATCAAGTACTCCAACAATAGCTGTAAGGGCGGTAGATATATTTTTTGAACCATGCAATGTGCAGCGCGCTTATGCTAGCCACGCTTGAACCTCGTCAAGTTGGATAGCGGGAATATCGAGCTTGTTCTTCTTGCGATATCCGTTGAGATTTTGATGAATGGCTGTTGGCTTTGCTGCCTTGAGTTTTTCAATGGTGTCGTAGCCGGCGCGAATCACATGCTCGGCCCAAACATCAGAAATTCCTAAAGCTGTGTATTCGCTGAGGTCTGGTCCTGTTTGGAACTTTTCCGGACGCATTTGCGGGAAGAACAACACCTCTTGAATCGCTTCGTTGTTGGTCAGGAACATCACCAAACGATCCACACCTATACCCATACCTGAGGTAGGTGGCATGCCGTATTCTAGAGAACGAAGGAAGTCCTGGTCTATGAACATGGCTTCATCGTCGCCGCGTTCTTGAAGCTTGATTTGATCTTCGAAACGCTGGCGTTGGTCTATAGGGTCATTGAGCTCGCTGTATGCGTTGGCCACTTCTTTACCATTGATCATCAATTCGAATCGCTCGGTAAGCTCGGGGTTGTCGCGATGACGTTTGCAAAGCGGCGACATTTCAACCGGATAATCCATTATGAATGTGGGCTGAATGAAGTTGCCCTCACACTTGGCGCCGAAAATTTCATCGATGAGCTTGCCTTTGCCCATGGCGTCCGTTACATCTATGCCAATGCTTTTGGCGAAGGCGGCAAGCTCTGTTTCACTTTTACCTGAAATATCAAAACCGGTGAATTGCTTGATTGCATCAGTCATGGTGATGCGGTGAAATGGTTTGCCAAAATCAATGGTTCGATCCGCAAATTGCACAGTAGTGGTTCCAAGGGCATGCTCGCATACATGACGCAACATGGCCTCGGTGAAGTCCATCATCCAATAGTAATCTTTGTAAGCTACATAGATTTCCATTACCGTAAACTCCGGATTGTGTGTCCGGTCCATACCTTCGTTGCGAAAGTTTCGGCTGAATTCATACACGCCTTCAAATCCACCTACGATAAGGCGCTTGAGGTAGAGCTCATTGGCGATGCGCAAGTACATCGGCACATCGAGCGCGTTGTGGTGTGTGATGAACGGACGGGCAGAAGCTCCTCCAGGTATGGCTTGCAGGACAGGGGTATCCACTTCCAAATAACCTTGCGCATTGAAGAAATTACGCATAGCATTGACGATTTTCGTGCGTGCAATAAACGTGTCGCGCACTTTCTCATTCACTACTAAATCAACGTAGCGCATGCGGTAGCGCAACTCAGGATCAGTAAACGCATCGTGCACAACGCCGTCTTTATCCGTCTTAACCACAGGTAATGGTTTAACGGCTTTTGCGAGCAGCATAAAGGATTCAACATGAACCGAAATTTCTCCCATGCGGGTAGTAAAGAGTTTTCCGCTCACACCAATGAAATCACCGAAGTGTAGTAAGTGCTTAACTACTTCCTTGTAGAGCGTTTTATCGTCGCCCGGACAAATGGAATCGATGCTGATGTAAATCTGAATTTTACCTGTAGAGTCTTGCAACTGCGCGAAACTAGCCTTGCCCATGTCGCGCATGTTGTGTAAGCGACCGGCAATGCGCACTTCGCGACCTTCCTCATAGTTGTTGAGAATATCATGCGCGTTGCTATTGGTTTTGTATTCCGCTGCGGGGAAAGGGTCGATACCGAGAGCTCTCAATTTATCGAGAGATTCGCGGCGTACAATTTCTTCTGGTGACAGATTTTGAATCATGCAGCAAATGTACTGGTCTTGAAAAACGCCAACACGCCATCGCTGCTTGAAAACATCAACAATTCGTTTGCTTTTATTGATAGATGCGCACAAAAAAGCCCGATGCTTGGCACCGGGCTTTTCACAATTGTTTCTTATTCGAATTAACGACGCTCGTAGCGGTTGTCTTCGATTTGAGCAGCTTCTCTGAATGAAGAGAAGATACTGTTGCTGGTTTTTTGTTGGTACGATGAAGTTGTTCTATCGCGATCTGATTCGTAGTTGTCGGTTGACTCACCGCTAACAGCGTCAGCGCTGCGTTGGATTACATAAACACCGCCTTTTCCAATGATGGCTTTTGACATTTTACCGGTACCAATACCGAAGCATGCACCGATAACCACGTTTTCTTGAGCGCTAACCCCTGACATAGGCAGGTTAGAGCTGCGCATGGTTACGTTTTCAGCCTTCTTCACTTCACCGCCAATGCGTGATGCGATATCGGCCAAAGAACCTTCGTTCATCATGGCTGCATATTTCTCAGCTTTCTTTTCCTTGATGGTTTCAGCCTTCATTGCGTCATAGACGTTTTCGTATGTAGGCACTCCTTTTTCTTTCACTTCTGTCAATGCGGCAATGATGTATTCCTTACCGATCATCATAGGTTGAGAAACCTCACCCAATTCTGCGCTGTATGCCCATGAAACGAGCTCTCCGGCTTCATTCAAGCTTGCAACAGATGTTGCGTTGGCCTTGATGTTTTTGCCATCGATCAGCTTCGTACCGCCATTGAGTGTGTCTGCAGATGCGTGGAATGACGCTGTGTCTGAGCAATTCAAAGAAAACTCTTTGGCAAGTGCGTATGCACTTTTCACTGTTTTGCTGCTAGGCTCAATTGGGCGGTCGATTTGAGCAACTTTGGTGTAAGGGAAGTTCTTACCTGTCACTTCAATCAAGTGCCAGCCGAAATCACTTTCTACAATTTGCAATGAACCAACTGCTCCGTTGAAGCAAGCATCTTCGAATGGCTTCACCATTTGTCCGCGACCGAATTTACCAAGGCCACCGCCCTGAGCGCCGCTGCCTGGATCTTCAGAATAGGTCTTCGCCATTTCCTCGAAATTCTTATTGGCGGTAATTACACCTTTCAAAGAATCGAGTTTAGCTTTACCTGTTGCTTTGTCTTTGATCAAAATGTGACGGGCCTCAACGCTGTTATTGTCGGTGCCACGCTTGCTCGGCTTCAGCAAGAAATAACGACCATTGTTTACTATCGGTCCGATAACGGTGCCCAATGAGTCGCCCTTGATGCGAGCTTCAATGTCGGCCGGGAACATACCATCAGCATAGTTAGTAAAGGCTTCTGAAGCATTGCTTGCGTTGTTAACGGCAAACATCGAGTCGCTTGAAGCTTTCCGGAAATCCTCAGCCATTTTCTCCAATGATTCACGCAAAGCTGCGCTATCAGTTGCGGTTGCTTGAACCGGGAAGTTGATGTACTTCACTGAGCGGCTAGTTTCCTGACGGTATTCACGATCGTTTTTGTGCTTGTTATAGTAAGCGCGAACATCACTGTCGGTCCAGGTAATTGTGCTATCAGCAATTTCCGTGAAGGTCTTCACTACATAGTCGATGGCCACTTTGTCGTTGGCTGCTTTGAAAGCCCACTTAGCATCCACATTGTTGGCGTATGTGCCTTTGCGCAGCATCAAGTCATACTTCTCTTTCTGACGTTTTTGCTTGATGAGTTTCCTCCAGTTCTCGGCCATTGCGGCGTCCATACCGTCAAAGCTTTTGCGCACTTGCTCCTTTAGTGAGGTGCTGTCTTTTCCGCCGTAAATCGTGCTTTTCACGAAAGGCGAAAGCAATTCACCAAAGGTGATTTCATCATATTCTTCGTCTGAAATCTCGATACCGAGGTTGTCATATTCATCTTGGTAAATGATGTTTTCAACCAATTGATTCCATGTGTCGTTCGAGAGTGATTGCTCGTTGCCTTGGTATTGGAACAATGGCTCGCGATCTTGCACAGCGCGCTGCCATTCTTGAGCACTGATGGATTGACCATCAATCTCGCCAATTGAGGAATTGCTGTTTCCAAAAAGCGACATCACCGCGTCGTAAGGAATCAGGAAGGATAGGAGTCCTACACCTATCATAACCAACAACAAACCTCGCTGCTGTCGGATTTTTTCAATCATTGCCATAAGTCAGTTAATCTTAAAATTTCGGGTTGCGAATATCGTAAATACACGCTAAACTTCAATCAGATAGCTTCAAATAATTGGCATTCAACAATTAGAAAACAGACTTGCTGGTGGAAGTGATTGTAAATGAGCCTGTAAAGGGAGTGATTCGGTTGTTTTGAATGGAAACCTGCTTAAGGATTTCGGCTAATTTTCACCAATTCAACTTTGGTTTCGCTCACTTTGAGTGTAGTGAATATATGCTGACCGTGCACGATAGTTTCCATTTCCTCGGGAATGTCTCCGCGCAAAAAAAGGATTAAGCCTCCCAAAGTGTCATATGCTTCTTGATTTTCGGGAAGTTCTAACGGGTACTTGTTGTTGAGGTAATCTATTTCGAGACGGGCAGAAAAGTCGTAACTGCCGTCGTTATGTACGATCTCAGTGCTTTCTTCCTTGTCGTGTTCGTCCTCGATTTCTCCGAAGATTTCTTCCACGATATCTTCCATCGTTATCATTCCCGCAGTGCCACCAAACTCATCCACCACTACAGCAACATGCTTCTTTTGCTTGATGAACAACTCTAAGATTTCATATGCCGGCATGGGTTCAGGAATAATTGAAATCGGGCGAAGGATGTGCTGGATATGTTGCGGTCGCTTGAACAACTCATACGAATGCACGTAACCAATGATGTGGTCGATGTTTTCGCGATAAACCAGAATTTTAGATAGTCGGGTCTCAATAAACATTTTGGATAGTTCATCGACGGTGTCTGTGATTTCCACAGCCACTATTTCGTTGCGAGGGATTAGACAATCACGAGCCTTTAAGTTGGAAAAATCCAAAGCGTTCTGAAATATCTGAATCTCATGATCGATGGCTTTGCTTTGGTCAATGTTGCCGGTGGCTTCCTCGAGGTAATGGTCCAAATCGATACGACCAAATTCCACCTCTTCATCCTTTATTTCTTTGCGCACGAATATGCGGATGAACATATCGGAAAGGCCGGTAATTACCCAAGCGAAAACATAGAGCACACCGTACCAAATTGCCATAGGAACAGCCATCATGTTGAGCCAGCGATTGGGGTTGATGCTGAATATTGCCTTAGGGATAAACTCTGCGAAAACCAGCACAATGATCGTAGACAGAATGGTTTGTGTGAGCACCACCCCGAAATCGCCGATGCTTTCAGCTACCATGGGGAATTGGTTCATGATGGAGTGCTCAATGACCTCACCCATATACAGACCATACACAACTAGCGCGGCATTGTTGCCTATCAGCATCGTTGCGATGAATAGCTTAGGCTTGTTAACGAAATGACCAATGATGTTAGAGGCGAAAACACCCTGCTTTTTATCGAGCTCGATTTTGAGCTTGTTGGCTGTGATGAATGCTATCTCCATTCCACTGGAGAAGGCTGATGCCAGCAACGATAGAAAGATAATCAGGGGCCAATAGGAATCCATGTACTCGGCACGATTGGGGCAGAAATGGTAAAGCTGCACCCAGCGCAGGAAGTGCTACAAATGTAGTGAAATGCTAACAGCGGAAGTCTAGCTAGCTGAGTTTCGCTGATTACGCTCAATGCGAAGGCGCATTTTGCGGCGAAACATCCACCAGAAAAAGGCGATGGCTGGAATGAAAAATTTGTTGACTTCAGCGCGCCATGGATCAAACGCCAAAATGGAATAGCATGCAAATACAAATGAGGCGATGGTAAACAACAGCCAGAATTTCTCGATGATCTTATTGGTTTTCTCCATGGGTAGTATCTGTTTTTTCTTCAAGAACGAGGTCGCCGGTGGGTTGAAGAATACGGTAACGGGTGAAGCTATCGTTGCTCTCGATGCCCATGCCATGAAGCACAGTGCCTCCGGCCATGGTAATCTTCACTCGCTTATCGGTATAAATGTGTGCACTGTCCTGATCGAAAATTAACTCTTCTGTTTCCAGCATTTCACCCGCTGCATTGGTGAGCACTACGCTGCCCCACGCTTTGAGTGATTTTTTCTTCTCTTCGTATATGCCATTGTCGGCCGCAATCTTTGCTTCTTCTCTCTGCAAGCTGTCGAAGAATGTCATGGTGAAACCCTGACTGGCCAAGATGTAATCGTCATCGCCATCCACTTCGAATTGCTCAAGTTGTGTGGCTTGCAGTCGTGTTTGTTTTTTGCCTTTCTCCGAGAAGGTGTATGTTGCTTGATAGCTTGTTTGAACGGGTTTTGTGTTCTTGTCGGTAATGGCGCGGATGTCGGCAATATCGTTGCGACATGCGCTCAATAGGGTGAGCGTAAGACTTAACAAGAAAAAGTTGTAGCGAGCTTTCAATACTTTAATCGTATTTGACTTGTCGGAACCATCGGTCGAAAGTGGATGGCGAAAGCGAGAACCCAACCATGAAGGCGACATAATCTTCGCGCACTAGGCCATTGGCCAGTGTGCCCCGTGTGCCGAATTCTGCGCCAAGGTGAATCTTGGATTGGGAGCGAATCATCGGAATGGTCAAACCTGCTGTAATCCCACGTTGTTCGATACGTGTGTCTTTGAGCACCAACTCTGAGTGATAAACACGGTATCCGGCGCGGTAGTTTAATCGATTGAAGAAATTATTACTGGCATCTGTCGTGGGTTTAAAATCGGCCCCAACAGCCAAGCTGCTGGCCGATTGCAGACCTCTGTCGAGGTTGGCATCATCGGCAATATTCAACCGGTAGAGTGACCAGTCTTGCACTTTGTAATCAGCGCCAAGCAAAAGTGTACCCCAGTTTTTATTATACAGTTTGTAGGCAATTCCGGCCTGAATTTTTTGCGGGAGTATAAGTCGCCCGCGCTCGGCATCAAGGAAATGCGAAGTGTCGCGCAACGCTGTCGTGCCAACAATTCGAATGGCAGTAATCAACTCGGTGTATTCGGCCAGCAAATTCGATTCAAGACTATACACCAAGCCAATTTGCAACGCAGAGCCGCCAATGATCCGTCGCTGCTGATCACGGCGTGTCGTTAGATTTACCTTGTACTG
>CANHPZ010000021.1 GCA_947462725.1 Flavobacteriales bacterium | reverse complement strand
GTTGTTACAGGGAGTATTATCGTCAACGGATACGCATCGTATTCAGAAGCACATCCATATATGGATACCACAGTTTGCGTGCAAGACGGATGCTACTACATGACTATCGAGAGCAGCAATCCGATTACAATCGGCCAAGGGCTCAATATTTTCTTCAACATCAATGGAACAAACTTGCTAGAGAATCCTGTGGTCATCTATCAAGACGATTTTTCAGTCACCCTCCTTATTAGCGTCAACAGCGATTGCCAAGCCGGTGATTCGTGCGAAGCAGCATTCGAACCTCATTTTACAGTTACACCTGGGCACATTGAATTTGCCAACAACTCCACCTACTCCGGAACTGCTCAGTTCTTCTGGGACTATGGCAATGGCACCTATGGCGACACACAAGGCGGCAACGTGCAATACGACACCAATGGCATCTACACCGTGTGCCTCACTATTACTACCGACAATTGCACAAACACGCTATGTCAAGTCATTGTGGTTGACAACATCATAACACCGTGTGAATTCAACCTCATCACTATGGCCGTTGATGGCATCTATTTCGAACCTGTAAGTGATATTATCCAATTCCAAGCGACAGCCAATGGAGTTGCGGTATACGAGGCGGTATGGCCAACTGAAGGACAATTCAATGAAACAGTTGAATTGTGTGTGCCCGATGGTTGCTACGAAGTGCAACTTGCATCGGAACTTCCACTACAGGCAATTTCGTTCTTGTGCACATTCATGAACACAAATGCAGAACAGCTGGCAGCAATCGAACTCACCACAGGCATGACCAGCACTTCAGCGGCGGTTGGAGTGAATGCAGACTGCACAATCAACGTCAATGAATTCGAATCATCGCATGTTTTGGCATATCCAAATCCGGCTGCTTCACAAATTACTTTCAGAGCCGATGCTCCGATTTCGACATTGGACATCTATGACATCACAGGCAAACTCATCGAATCGATTACACCGAATCAACAACAAATTCAAGTAAACACCGAAGCATGGAGCAACGGCATTTACTTGGCACATGTGGTTTCTAAAAGCGAATCCATGGTGGTTCCAATTGAAATAGCACACTAATAGAAATAGACTGAATAAAAAAACGCCCGTTGTTCCGGGCGTTTTTTTTATGACTTCTTTTTCATGCGATAATACCAGCCACTCGCAAGCCATACCGGCAATGCGTGCGCAATCTTGTTGTCGATATATGCAATGCGTTTCAGTGAAATGAAAGGTGTGTAGGTTTCCATAATCGGCGCCATCACAAACGCCGGTTCAAATTCTACAAGATCTAATCCGAAGCGTGCACAGTCATTCTTGATTTGTCGGCGCGTGAAAAAATTCACGTGTGGATCAATCTCCTGGTTTAAGGCATAGGGCTCTTTCTTCCCCAACAGCTTTTTCACCTTGCCTATGAAACCGTTCAATCCCATGCGACGCATGATATACATCGGTTGCATGGCCCATTCAAATGGACCCCAACCATTGGGAATGGTTACAAGAATTTGAGCATCCGGCTTCATGCGTTTACTCAAATCATCAAGAATTTCTCGATACCCGGGAATGTGCTCAAGCACTTCCGTGAAGATGATGAAATCAAATGTTGAGACATCAAAATCATTCAATCGAGAAAAAGTCACACTCACATTCGGCAGCTCATTGCGGCTATTTACCAAATCAATATTGGGCTGATACATATCAATACCCACCACGCTAGAATTGGGAATCATTCCGAGTGGAATCGTGATGTTACCTGTGCCGCAACCCACGTCAAGAATATGTACGGCTTGATTGGCTGAAGTGCGTTGGGTCTGAATGGTTTTTACCAACCAATTGAGACGCTCCATGTGCACGGGATAAGCCGTGTACTCGGTGAGGTGGTCGAGCGCAAGTCCGTGCGCATGCATTGTTTTTATTGTGCTCATCAGCCTTTGCGGAATTTTTTAATCCAACGCACAGCAAAAGGCGGCAACACATCGTTGGCAAAATTCACCAAGCCGTTGTAGCGTTTCATATCAGAAGAATCGACACCCTCACGAGCGGTAAACGTGGTAGTAATGCGGGTGCGGTTCTCCGGACTGATCTCCTCTGCAGGACGTCCGTTGGTATAGTAGTACAAAGCCAAACTACGTCGCGAGCGCTCCGGCGGACAGGTAAGCGCATCCGGGTGACCATGCCAGCTATAATCTGTCGTAGAAAATATAGCCATGCGGTTGAATAGCGGAGCGATGCGCACGGCGCACTTGCTCATATCGCGTTCCCACAACTCGAAATGGCCACCATATTCTTCCTTCCAATCTTCATTTAAATATACCAAAACATTGATGCGTCGGTCGAGATTCATGAGGCGATGCTTGTGAAAATCGACATGCACCTTCAGAAATCCACCCGGCTTGATTTGATGATAGCCTCCGCCCTCCAGATATGGATCTGGAATCAAGGTTTCCTTGATGCCTGTAAGGTTTTGTAAGTACTCCAAAAATGGTTGTGAATTGAGCAAATGCACCAACTCGCGCGCACCGGCACCTAGGCGGCCTTCGCCCTTCGATGCAAACTTGCTCTCGTTGGGATTTACATAGTTGATGTCTCCTGCCTCCTTTCCCAATTCGGGAAACTCATCCAACAGCTTACGCAATACATCCGCACTGAAAAAGTCGTCCATAACGATGTGCGGAAAAGGTGCTGCATTGCTGTACTGGGCATGTTGCTTCAAACCCAATGCAGGCATCTCATCGATGGGGCTCTTGAAAAAATTCATAGTAAGATTGAATGTAGGCGGCAATTTAGACAGGAATTAACCCACTCTGCCTAAATTCGCGAGCACTATTAAAAGACTACTAGATCCAAGTATATGAACTTCAACAAACTGAACATCATCACCGGATGGGCCATGGGACTTATTGCCACCATTGTCTATGCGCTTACGCTGGAACCAACTATGCCCTTCTGGGATTGCGGTGAATTCATTTCTTCGGTTTACAAACTTGAAGTAGGTCACCCACCGGGAGCGCCGCTTTTCATGCTTATTGGCCGCGTATTCTCTGCGTTTGTTGAGCCTTCGATGGTGCCTGTTATGATCAACTTCCTTTCGGCTCTTTGCAGTGGTTTGACCATTGTGTTTCTGTTTTGGACCATTACGCACATGGCCAAAAAATTCCTGCCTGCAGGCTCCAAAGAACCGAATTCAGGCCAGTTGTGGGCCATCCTCGGAAGCGGTATGCTCGGAGCTATGGCCTATACTTTCTCTGATACGTTTTGGTTCTCTGCTGTAGAAGCGGAAGTGTATGCAATGTCATCGCTCTTCACTGCCATTGTGTTCTGGGCAATTTTGAAATGGGAATCGGAAGTGAACGAAGGCGGAGAACTCCGCTGGCTCGTGCTCATCGGCTACCTCATGGGATTGTCGATTGGTGTCCACTTGCTCAACTTGCTCGCCATTCCTGCCATTTGCTTGGTTTACTATTTCAAGAAATATTCATACAGCTTGAAAGGACTTCTGGCCACAGGTGCAATTTCATTGTTCTTGCTATTCCTCATCAATACCGGCGTAATCATCTGGTTCGTGCAAATGGCCGGATTCTTTGAGCGCATATTCGTAAACAACTTCGGCATGCCATTCAATAGCGGCGGAATATTCTACCTGCTACTGGTTGTTTCACTCATTACCATTGGTCTTGTCATCACACACAAACGCAATCTCATTCTAACCAACACCCTCATACTGGGCATCACCATGGCCATATTGGGTTACACCAGTTTCGCAACCGTCATTATCCGTTCCAATGCCAACCCTCCGATGGATGAAAACAATCCGGAGAACTTGTTCGCATTGCTTTCTTACCTCAACCGCGAACAGTATGGTGATCGCCCATTGGTATTCGGTCAGTACTTCAACACCCCGCAAGACATGGAAGATCCTTACAAGGATGGCAGTGATGTGTGGGTGAAATCATACAGCGTGCGTCAAGACAATACCAAGAACCAACTGGTGCTTTCTAGCCGCGATCGCTTTACTGCAGAGCAATACGTTCAATCGCATCCCGACGAAAAGCTAATGCTCGTTGAAGAATACATCGAGAGTGGTGAAAAGAAGGGAAGTGTGCCCAACTACGACAAAAACTTCTGTGGCTATTTCCCTCGCATGCATAGCAACCAAGGCAACCACTTGAAAGATTACAAAGAGTGGAGCAATTACCAAAACTGGAATACGGAAAAGGGTAAAGAAAAAGTAACCAACTCCGAACAGGCCATTGATCAGTACGAATCTGCCCTCAACTATTATTCTCAAACCAACAAAATGCCACGCGGCGCCGAAGACCAAGATCCTCGTGCCATGATGAAGAGCTTGGATCGCATGCGCGAAAAAATGATTCCAACTGCAGCTGAAGATTTCCGCTTCTTCACGAGTTATCAAGTTGGACACATGTACTGGCGCTACTTCATGTGGAATTTCGCCGGTCGTCAAAACGACCGCCAAGGCCATGGTGAATTCACCGAAGGCAACTGGTTGTCGGGTGTAAGTCTCATTGATGAAGAACGTCTTGGTAACCGTGAGAAAATTTCCGAAATCGATAGAAATAATCCTGGCTTCAACACCTACTTCTTCCTACCGCTGATTCTTGGTTTGATTGGATTGGTATTCCAACTCATTCGTCAGCAAAAAGACTTCTGGGTTGTAGGCCTCTTGTTTGTCCTTACCGGGTTTGCGATTATCGTTTACCTCAACCAAACACCTCAACAACCACGCGAACGCGACTATGCATTCGCTGGTTCGTTCTACGCATTCGCCATTTGGATTGGTCTTGCAGTTTATGCGTTGTATTACGCTGCCACCCAATGGACTTTCCAAAACCTCACGAAACTCGCTTCGATGACGGTGGGTGGATCTGTCATTATTCTTTTTGCAGAGCGCCTCGCCACCGGATCAAACAGTTTCGGTTACTCGTTAATGTTTATGAGTATTGTTGCCACCGCACTCTTCGGACTCATGCTGTTGCTCAATAAGATTATTCAAGGTGAAAGCAGAAGCAAAGCGTTTGCTGCATTGGCCATATGCATGGTGACACCCGTGCTCATGGGCTACAACAATTGGGATGATCACTCGCGCGCGAATCGCAAGACAGGATTGTCGATGGCCATCAATTACCTGCAATCTCTGCAACCGAATGCCATCATCTTTACCAATGGTGATAACGATACATTCCCATTGTGGTACGCTCAGGAAGTTGAGGGTATTCGCACCGATGTGCGTGTGGTAAACTTATCGCTCCTCAACACCGACTGGTATATCGATCAGATGAAACGTCAGGCATACGATGGTGCGCCGGTGCCATTCAAAATGACCGAGCAGAAATACCGTCAAGGCACACGCGACGTGCTCTTCGTGGATCCAAACCGCGAGACGAAAGGGTTCATGCCGATATCGGAAGCCATGCAAGTGGCGCTCGACGACAGCAAAACCATCGACAATGGCCGCAACAAAATTGCATACTTACCTACCTCCAAATTCTCTATCAAGGTGGATAGCGCAGTAGTGGAAAGCTACCGTCAATACCTCAACGATGGCGACACATTAGTCAATGACATTCAATTTAGCCTGCTCGATGCCGGTGGACGCCCGCGCTCATACATCACCAAAGCCAGCTTAGCTGTGCTCGACCTTTTGAACAATTTGGATTGGAATCGTCCGGTTTACTTCGCTGTTACTACAGGCGGCGACGCATACATGGGTCTTGAGCAATATTTCCAGCTTGAAGGTTTGGCTTATCGCCTCACACCGATCAAGCACGCCAAGAACCCGAACCCAAACATCGATGGCGGTGTAAGTTCAGCGCTCATGTATGAAAACATGATGAAGAAGTTTGAGTGGGGGAACATGGATAATCAAAAAATCTATCTCGACGAAAACAATCGTCGCATGACCACCAACCTGCGCTTGCAATTTGGTCACCTTACTGAGCAACTCATTGCTGAAGGCAAACTTGATCTCGCCCGAGAAGTAATTCAAAAATCACTCGATGTGATGCCAGAATACAACGTGCCTTATGATCAACCGCAAATCATGTGGCAGCTCGTTGACATGATGTACGAAGCTGACTATGACGAGAAAGCACTTGAACTCAGCAAGCGCATGATAGAACTCAACAATCAGGAAATTGAATTTTACCACAGCCTCGACGAAAGTCATCAAGCGCTCATTGAGAAGGACATCACCATGCGTGTTCAAATCAATGACCGTCTGAGCACGCTGGCTTTAGAAAACGACCCGAATAATGCCGATTTCAAAGCCATCGATGAATCCATACAACCTCAACTCCAGGAATTCAAAGTGCCCTCGTACAAAGAGTATCTGGAACAGGAGAAAAAAATGAACGAAATGAAGAAAAAACAGGATTCACTGATCGACGCTAATAACAAAGCGCGCAGCACATCCGTTGTTCTGGATGGGCCTACAGGAATCATGAAGAAATAGATTTCAGTTTTTACACAGAGCTGCATTGCTTTATTTTATTGTAGCCGGCGCGCTAGGTACCGACTCAAATACAACCAAGCCATGCAGCTCTGTTTAATATCCATCACATTGTAATCATTCGAGAAACTATCTTCGTCACCGAATTAATTCCTCTATTCATGCTCGACGCATTCATTGAAGTATTTACCACTCTAGGAGGAATCATTAGCTTGTTTACGCTGGTGGTTCTGGAAATTGTATTAGGAATAGACAACATCATTTTCATTGCAATCATCTGCGGGTACATTCCCAATAAAAAGGAACAACAACGCGCACGCTTCATTGGTTTGATGCTTGCTCTTGCCGTGCGCATCCTGCTGCTGTCTACCATCAGCTTTATCACTAAGATGGTTGACCCTTTCTTCTACTTAGGACACATCCCTATTACCGGAAGAGGCATTATCCTCTTTGGTGGCGGTGCGTTTCTCATCATTAAGACGGTATCAGAGATTTATCACAAATTCAAAATCGCCGACAAAGAAGAAAGCGCCAAATCACGCCAACTCACTTGGACGCAGGCAATACTTCAAATCACACTTATTGATATTGTCTTCTCATTCGACTCCATCATTACGGCGGTCGGTGTAACATCAGACAATCCAAACGCGTCACTGGCATTGGCCACCATGATTATGGCTGTAGTCTTAGCCATGATTGCCATGCTCCTTTTTGCTCCTTACGTGAGCGACTTCATTGAAAAATTCCCGACCATCAAAATGCTTGCATTAACATTCTTGGTCGTTATCGGAATCATACTTGTGATGGAAGCTCTCGAAGATGCTTCCGTACTGCATTTACCAGAAGGTGTCAACATCAAGACATATGCATACATCGCATTGCTTTTCTCGGTCATTGTTGAGTCACTCAATATTCGCCTCAACAACGTGAAGGAAAAGAAAAGCGCATAAGGCAAAAACAATTTATCACTCAATAAAAAAGCCATGCAATCTGCATGGCTTTTTTAATTGTTTTCAGTTTAAGGAATCAATCCACGTTGTCGTGGAGGAAAGGGTTCTCACGCAATTCGACTTTGCGCTGTCCGGCTTCATCAACCGACTCATTCAAAGCATAGCGTGAAATATTGCTTTCACCGCTGTGCGCTGCATTTTCCAAAGTGATTTTCTTGCGCGCGTATGCGGGTTCGTTTTCCAATTCGCTCAAGCCATTCGGAGTCTTCAACTTCACCGTGAATTCACGGATGCGCATCTCACGCTCCTTGTTGCGCTCAAGTACTTCCTTGCGTGTCGGACGATCAGTCATCACAACACTCTCTTCTTTGTGAACGAAAGTAGTAGCAGGAACTTCCTCCTCAGATTTCGCAGCGATGTCGCTAATGCTCGTTCCCAAAGGCATGAATACCGGTTGGTCCAAGTTTACTTCTTCTTCGCGCATCTTCAAAAATGACAACGTGGGCACTTCTTCAATATCGGTTGCCATCTCATCAATCTTATTCTCAACTTCGAACTCGAATTCTACAGGAGCTTCTTGGTTTTTTATAAATGGCTCAGTGAGTTGTTCGGTAATTTCATTCTTGATTTCCGGAAGCTCTGCCACCGGATGTTCCACCTTGGCAACAACTTCCTTAGCACCTTCAGCCTCGAGCCACAATTTCTTCGGCTCTTCTTCTGCTTGGTTCCAGCCTTCCTTCTTCTTAGTTCCGGTAAAGCCTGTTGCGATAACAGTTACGCAAACATCATCGCCTAGGGTAACATCTTGACCGTAACCCCAAATCACTTCAGCTGACATGCCGGCTTGATCCTGGATGTAGTCGGTAATCTCGCTGATCTCATCCATAAGCAACTCATCGTCGCCATGTGTAATGTTGAGCAAAACGAAATTCGCTCCGGTGATGTCGCTATCATTCAACAGTGGTGACTCAAGTGCCATTTCAACTGCCTTGATTGCGCGGCCTTCACCATTGGCGCGACCAGAGCCCATTATGGCCTTACCACTATTCTTCATGACTGTGTTCACGTCGTTCATATCAACGTTCACAGTTCCAATCAACGTAATTACTTCTGCAATGCCCTTGGCTGCTGTGCAAAGCACTTCATCGGCATGACCAAATGCAGCCTTCAGCGTAAGATTGCCATACAACTCACGCAACTTATCGTTCTTGATTTCAAGCAACGTATCCACATTGGCACGCATTTCCTCCAGGCCTAATTGCGCTTGGCTATCGCGCTTCTTCCCTTCAAACATGAAGGGAACAGTAACGATACCCACGGTAAGAATACCCATATCCTTGGCCACCTTAGCAATCACTGGTGCAGCACCTGTTCCGGTGCCACCGCCCATGCCTGCCGTAATGAATACCATGTTTGTATTGTCGCTCAAAAGCGCTTTGATTTCGTCTAAGCTTTCGATGGCCGCATTGCGACCAACTTCCGGAATGGAGCCTGCTCCGCGACCTTCAGTAAGCGTATTGCCCAGTTGCACTTTTATCGGAACGGGACTCTTATCGAGTGCCTGTGCATCGGTATTGCAAACAATAAAGTCTACGCCTTTGATTCCTTGTTCATACATGTAGTTGACAGCGTTGCTGCCACCTCCGCCAACTCCGATCACTTTGATGATGGATGAGCTGCTGGTCGGCAAATCGAATTTGAATGAGTTTTCCATTTTGGTTGATATGGGTTTGTCGTTCGTTATCAGCATCTTTAGGCAGGTGCAAACAACAGTAATTTGATAGGCCTAATAAAGAACAACATTGAGGCTCATTGCAGCGCGACTTTTCAAAAAAGTGAACCTGCCAATGTTAGTAAAACCATTTGCTTGCAACCACCCATCCAATACAGATAAAACTCATTTACCAAATCGCATCGTGGCGTTGAAACTTTGCCCTATTTTCGCCATGTCTAAATCGTTTTTCCCTCACACATGCTCGAAACTATCAACGATAAGCTGAATCTTCAGCCTTATAATAGCAACCGCCCCCACCTCGTTATTCCGGAATACGGAAGAAATATCCAGCGGATGATTGAGTACGCCCTTACGTTGGACCAGCGCGAAGAACGCAACAAGTGCGTTCGTGCTGTCATCAGCGTAATGGGACAGTTGTTTCCCCACCTGCGCGACATCGAAGACTACAATCACAAATTGTGGGATCACCTGCACATCATGTCAGGTTTTCGCTTGGAAGTAGATAGTCCATACCCCAAGCCCGACAAGGAACATCTTCAGAGCAGGCCTGAACCTATGAAGTACCCCAACAATCAAATTCGATTTGGGCATTACGGGCATTATGTGGAATCCATGATCCTCAAGTGTGCCGCCATGGAAGAAGGGGAAGAGAAAAATGCTTTCGCACTTTCGATTGCGAACCTCATGAAGTACAACGCCACCAACTGGAACCGCAACATCGTGCACGATGATGTGATTCTTAAGGATTTGGCCATGCTTTCAAAAGGAACAATTCGACTCGAGCATGTGACTCAATTGCAAACCGTGAAGCCATTAACAGTAGGTGGATTCAAAGAATACGAAACAGAACGGTTTGGCAAGAAAAACAAGCCAAGATTCAATAAGAACAACAAAAAGAAAAAGTTCCGTCCGCGCTAAAACTGATATCCATCAGCCTGCCCGTGACTTTCTGATGACAAAAAAAACGGGTCACACGGGAATCTTTGTCATCCAAAGAAATCCCGCGTGAACGAGCTTCGAGTAGTTGCATTAACCCACAAGCATTTTGCTTTAGATACTATCGGTAAATTCCACATTGCCGATGATACCCGCAAAGAAAAACTCGCTGCAATCGCTCGTGAAATAGGGATGTCGGAACTCATGTATCTCTCTACATGCAACCGCGTCGAAATCATCTTCTCTCTTCCGCATTTTGTGTGCCCTGGTGTAACAGCCAATATTCTTCGCCTTATTCAGCCTTCATTAACTGAAAGTGAAATCCGCACTATTGCTGCAGAAGCCGAGCGCTTCAACGGACAGGAAGCATCGGAGCATCTGCTCAACGTAGCGTCAAGTTTAGATTCTGCGATCATAGGCGAACGCGAAATCATTACACAACTGCGCAAAGCATATGAAGAATGCGCTGCGATGGAACTCACCGGCGATGACCTACGATTGATCATACGTCAATGCATTCAGACGGCTAAGGAAGTTTTCACTCATACCGATTTAGCCAAGAAGCCCGTGAGTGTTGTTTCACTCGCCTGGGAAGAATTTCGCCGACACGATTTGCCTAAAGATGCACGCATCCTGTTTATTGGCGCCGGACAAATCATTCGCAATTTTTCCAAGTTTCTTTTCGAAAACAACTACTCCAATTTCACTTTCGCCAACCGTACATTAGTCAATGCAGTGACTCTCACAGAAAGCTTCGGTGGCAAGGCTCTTCAACTCGACGAGCTTCAGCACTTCACAGAAGGATTTGATGCGCTCATCAGTTGCACAGGTTCCGACAGCCATGTGGTGAACAGTAATTTGTATGCGCAATTGCTGCATGGTGAAGCCGATAAAAAAACAGTCTTCGATTTGGCTTTGCCCAATGACGTTCATAGCGATGTCATCAACCAATTCGACATGCATTACTACAGCATGGAGCAAATCAGAGAAAAGGCACAGGAAAATTTGCAATACCGCGAACAAGCCATAGCAGATTGCTTACCTATCATACAAGCCGGACTTCGCGATTTCGAGAAAACCCACAAAGAACGTCAGATCGAAAAAGCAATGGTTTCAATTCCTGAAACCATCAAGGAAATCCGCAACACCGCGTTGGGTTCTGTGTTCGCAAAAGACCTTGAAACACTTGACGAACACTCGCGGGATGTGCTTGAAAAAATCATGAACTACATGGAGAAAAAGTACATTTCCATCCCCATGAAAATGGCGAAAGATGTGCTACTCGATGAAGTGAATAAGAACTGATCAAACCTACATTCGCCAAAATTTTTTACTTGTGAGACATCCGATTATCATCGGGTCGCGAGGAAGCGATCTGGCATTATGGCAAGCCCATTTTGTGCAAAACGAACTCAACTCCATCGGACTCGAATCGGTCATTCATATCATCAAAACAAAAGGTGACGCCATTCAGCACCTCAGCTTTGACAAGATTGAAGGCAAGGGATTCTTTACCAAAGAAATTGAGGAGGCACTACTCAACAACATCATAGACATTGCCGTTCATTCACACAAGGATCTCGAAACCACATCACCCGAAGGGCTTATCATTGCCGCTGTTAGCCACCGAGCCGATGCGCGTGAATTATTACTCATACATCCGCAGGCTGTCGATGAACAACAAACACTTTCCTTCAAAAAAAACGCGATAATAGGCACGTCCAGCGCGCGACGTAAAGCGCAAATATTGAATGTTCGCCCTGACATTTCGATCAGCGATATTCGAGGCAATGTGCCAACTCGTGTGCAGAAATTGCGCGATGGACAATTCGATGCCATACTGCTTGCCAAAGCCGGCATCGACCGCCTCAAGCTTGATGTTTCAGATTTGCACGTGATCGCCATTGATGAAAACACTATCGTTCCGGCACCTGCGCAAGGAGCACTCGCCATTCAATGTCGCACCACCGATAGCGACATCATCAATCACCTGCAAGCAATCAATCACAAACAAGTTCAGCACAACATACACATTGAGCGGCAAGTGCTCAATCGCCTGCAAGGCGGATGTCAATTGCCACTGGGTGTGCATGCGATTTATCAGAACGATATATATCAGGTGAAGGTAGCTTACGCCAAACAATGGGATGCTCCCCTTCTCCGCTTTGAAGTAGAAGGCCCTCATCCCGAACAACTCGTTGCCGACATTCTCGAACGGATAGAACAGCAGTGAAAAAAAAGGTCTTCATATCGCGTCAACCATCCGAATGTGGTGAGTTGATAGATGCACTTACCGCCAACGAATTTGACGTGCACGCCGCATCGCTGATTACTACAGAAGCCATACACTTCGACTCCACTATTCCACTCACCGATTGGATTTTCTTTTCGTCATCGAATGCTGTGCGGCACTTCTTTCACGGTAAGCCTCAATTGAGTGAACAACGCATGGCAGCTATCGGCAAAGGCACTGCGCAAACATTAGCTGCATTTCACCGAGTCGACTTCATCGGAGATGCTATGGACATCGAAGATTCGGCCTATCGATTCGCTGATATGATTCAAAAACAAACGGTACTTTTCCCTGTAGCCGCCGACAGCTTGCGCCATGTGCAAGCTGCATTCGACCCGCAACAGATTATCGACTTGCCGGTTTATCGCACCATTGAAACACCTTGCTCAGTCGACATCTGCGATGTCTATGTCTTCTCGAGTCCGAGCAATGTTCGCTCTTTCTTCAACCATCACAACGCTCATGCTTCGACGATGCATTGCGTTGCGTTTGGTGAGGCCACTGCCCAAGAGCTCCAACAGAAAGGAGTAGAATCCATTGAAATTCCCCAAGCACTCGACACTCCAGCCCTGCTTCACACAATAATTCGCTTGGCTCATGGTTAATGGCCGTGCGTATTACTTTTGACCCTATGCATCCTATGCTCACATTTCGCTTTTGGCGTTCGTTCGCAGTAACAAGTTCATTGGCGCTTGCATTCTTGATGCAAGCACAAGCGCAATCAACCACTGATATCACACCAAAGTATTCCAACGAATTTCTGAACATCGGCGTTGGAGCGCGCGCATTAGGCATGTCATCGGCGCAAGTTGCTACTGTTAGCGATGTCACTGCGGGCTATTGGAATCCCGCCGGCATCAACAAACTCGGCAATCGATTGCAAGCAGCAGCCATGCACTCTGAGTACTTTGCCGGTATCGCGAAATACGATTATGCCTCCATCGGCAAAGCAATTGATTCGAGCAGTGCGGCCGCATTTTCTATTATACGCTTTGGTGTAGACGATATCCCAAACACCACCGAGCTCATTGATGCCGGTGGTAACATCGATTACGACCGCATCACCAAGTTCAGCGCAGTAGACTACGCCTTCATTTTTTCATACGGACGCAAGGGTTTGCCGGGAAGAAACCTCACGTCGCGCACCGATCAAAACATAATCGATGCTACCTCTCACGGCGAAGGTTTTCGATGGGGTGTAAACGCTAAAATTATCTATCGTCACATCGGAGATTTTGCTCAGGCATGGGGATTCGGTATCGACGCCGGTGCACAATACGACAAAGGACCTTGGCACTTCGGCGCCGTTGCAAAAGACATCACCTCAACATTCAACGCCTGGTCTTATTCATTGAGCGATCGCACCAAAGAAGTGTTTGCTGCAACAGGCAATGACATTCCTACGAATGGCCTCGAAGTGACTTTACCTCGATTCATTCTCGGAGCGGGCCGAAGTTTCGATTTTAAGAAATTCACATTATTGGCTGAAGCCAATGCCACCCTCACCACCGATGGCAAACGCAATGTGCTTGTGAGCGCAAATCCTGTGAGCGTAGACCCCAATCTGGGCTTCGAACTGATCTACAATAAGATTATCTTCTTTCGCGCAGGTGTTGGCAATGTCCAACGCGTAAGCACTTTTGATGACGCCACCGCTCTTACACTTCAGCCCAACATCGGACTGGGTTTGAAAATTCGCAATCTGCAAATCGACTATGCTCTATCCGATATCGGCAACGTTAGTGATGTGTTATACAGCAACGTGTTTTCGCTGCGCATAGATTTGGTGAAGCGCAAGTGATTTTTTTCTTGCAGTGAACTCTTGGAGAATTCTGAGCAACCAAAGACGCTTTAACCGCGAAATCTCGCCCTCAACCAGGAATAGAATATCAACCCAAAACTTAAGGCACCCAAAAACAAATGCAGCGGCTGTGCAAGTGCAGGCATATGGAAATAGCCTAGCACAATGCCAACAAGAACTTCAGCAATCAACACCAACATAGCCAAACGGAACTGCCCTATCATCGGTTCTTGGTGTGACCGACGATACAGCCAAATGGCAACTGCTAACAACACCAAAGAAAAACTGCGGTGTATCTTAAAAATCAATGGAAGCATGTCTACCCAAAGTGAGCGATTGGATTCAAACTTCGCAATCACATCTACATGCTCGCGCACTTGGGTTCCCAGAAGTATCTGAACAAAAATGAGAACAGCCAATGCCAGCAATGAGTGTGTGAAAACGGATGATGGACGCGCATCCAACTTTGCAACGCTCATTCGAAAAACAATAACACTGAGCAAGGCAACTAGAGCAATACTACCAAACATATGATAGGTTATGGAGTGTTCGATAAGATTGCCGTCGACCACCAATTTGCCAAGCCAAGCTTCAAAACCAACCATCACTACGGTGGCTGTGGCCAGAAGAAAAACACCCCAATCGCCACGCTTTATCAGCAATAACAAACTGAATAAAGCAAGCAGAAAAACAGGTATGCCATACACCACCGTAGCCAATCGATTCACGTACTCCACCCAAGTATGCAATACGTTGAATGTTGCATAATCATGCTTGGGGTATTTGTACCATTTTTCACGATTAAATAATGACGTTCCGGTAATTGCCTCATTCGCTACCCAAAGTGTATCGTTGCGCAACACCATCTGTCCGGCACCATAGCTGCGGCCTTCAGCATAAGTTAACGTCGACACGTCAGTAGGTGGAATCAAATAACCGAAGCACTTCGGCCAATCCGGACACCCCATTCCACTGCCGGTCATACGCACCACACTGCCGGCAATAATCACCACAAACGTGAGTGCCAATGAAACACGAGCGAGCGCTCTAACAACGTTGCTAATATTCATACTTTATTAAACTGCTGAGCCATTGCGCTCTCCGCGCGATTGTAAACCATGGTAGTGCAACACTTCAACCGACTTCACGTGGTACTGACCATCGGCAATACCTTGAACACATTGTATGAGCTTCTGCTCGTCGGTCACAGTAGGATCGAATTCAACTTTGATAATATTCTCTGGTCGCTGATCCTCAAACTCGAGCTCAGTTGCAACTACGCCTTGCAATGCGCGCAGATCCTGCTGAATCTTTCCTCCGCATCCATCAGCGCACATCATTCCTTCAATCGACATTTTTGCCACAGTCTTGTTCACTTCAGAATCCAGATCGCGATGTGTTACCACCGTCTCCGGCTTAACCGGCTGCGCAGAATCGCCGCATGAAAAGGCTATGGCTGCGCAAAAAACAAAAGCTATTACTCGTTTCATTTGATATCAATTTTAAACGCAAAAGTAATGGCTGTGATACTCCAACGGGAGCTAACTTGCACCCTTCATGCAACAAACACAAGTGCGACCTATACACGTTGGTGCAATGCTCTTGCTCGCGCTTACCTGGGGAAGTTCGTTCATCTTGATGAAACGCGGATTGAAAGACGATCTCAATCAACCTGTTCTCGCCCCTGAACAAGTCGCTGCGCTCCGCATGGGTATCGCGTCATTGGTTTTGCTTCCGGTTTCAGTGCGTGCCTTTCGAAAAATTAAGATTGAAGATTGGAAATACCTTGCCATTGTAGGCCTCGTGGGGAGCGGTATTCCGGCAGTATTGTTCACCACCGCACAGCAAAAACTCGACAGCAGTGTAGCCGGAATCCTCAACACGCTGACCCCACTTTTCACGCTGCTCATCGGTGCAGCCGTATTCCGCAAAAATGTAATCCCGAGGCAATTCATTGGTGTATTCATCGCCCTCGCGGGTGCCGTGTGCCTCATTGCTCTGCGCGGCATTTCCAACACTGAGAACTGGGGATTCTCCATTCTCATCATCATAGCAACGCTCTTTTATGGTATCAGTGTAAACACCATATCATCCAAGATTCCACACATACACCCATTGCATATTACAGCGCTATCGCTGCTCATGGCCGGTATTCCCTGGACGATTTATCTGCTCAACACCAACATTAGCTCAATCATCACTGATCATCCGCACGGACTAACTTCCATTGGCTACATTACAATATTGGCGGTGTTTGGAACCTGTATGGCCAACATGCTCTACTTCTGGCTTACTCAACAAACAGGGCCAATGTTCGCTTCGTCTGTTACTTACCTCATGCCA
Source organism: Flavobacteriales bacterium (assembly GCA_947462725.1). Lineage (GTDB taxonomy): Bacteria > Bacteroidota > Bacteroidia > Flavobacteriales_D > Sanyastnellaceae > JAIBBG01. The sequence goes on along the minus strand of CANHPZ010000021.1, from coordinate 4,822 downwards.
CTGGTGGCCGTAATTTGGGGTCTTGGTGATGGTGAATCTTTTGGATGGATGCACCTTGGCTGCGCAGCTATCGTGCTAGCGGGCGTGTGGCTGGTCAACAAAAAATGACCATTTCCTGCATTTTCGCCAGTTTTCATTTGGTACTTAAACAAGCCATGGCATATATTTGCAGCCCTCTAAAAAAACTTTAGAGGTAAATCATTAAAAATCAATACCATGTACGCTATCGTTGAAATAGCAGGGCATCAGTACAAAGTACAAAAAGATCAGCAGATCTTCGTGAACCGTCTTCAAAGCGAAGAAGGTTCTAAGGTGAGCTTCGACAAGGTTCTTCTTGTTGACAACGCCGGAAAGATCACTGTTGGCGCCCCCGCTGTAGAAGGTATGAAGGTGACCGCTCGCGTAGAGAAACACCTCAAAGGAGACAAAGTGATTGTATTCAAAAAGAAGCGCCGTAAAGGTTACCAGAAGAAAAATGGTTTCCGTGCTTATTTGACTTCAATCAAAATTGAATCAATCGGATAATAGAACTTCAGAATCCTATAATACACCCATACAATGGCACACAAAAAAGGTGAAGGTAAAGTAAAGAACGGCCGCGAATCGGAAAGCAAGCGACTCGGAGTGAAACTCTATGGTGGTCAGATTTGCATCGCAGGCAACATCCTCGTACGTCAACGCGGTACTCGTCACAACGCCGGCCTCAATGTAGGTATCGGCAAAGACCACACGCTCTTCGCGTTGGTTGATGGCACCGTTCAATTCCGTAAGAGAAAAGACAACAAATCATTCGTTTCGGTTATTCCTGCATAAGGCGTAGCCGGGCTATCAATGCATAAACTCCCGCTCTCGCCATGTCGAGGTCGGGAGTTTTTTATTTTAATTCGTCAATACAAACGCATCCCATGCTTCTCGTCAACCAACTCCGCGAAAACCGCGATCAGATTATAGCCGCACTCACCAAGCGCAACAAAGATTTCACTGCACAAATCGATGAAATCATTGCGCTCGATGAAACGCGTCGCAAAACACAAAACGACCTCGATAACAACCTGGCTGAGGCCAACAAGTTGTCGAAAGAAATTGGCGACATGTTCAAGAGTGGCAAAAAAGACGAAGCTGAAGCTGCTAAACCGAAAGTGGCCACACTGAAAGAAGCCGCAAAGGCCCTTGAAGCTACTTTGCAACAAACCGAAGAAGCGCAAAAGCAATTGCTCTATACCATACCCAATGCACCGCACACGAGCGTTCCCCAAGGAAAAACTGCCGAAGACAATGTGGAGGTACATATCTGGGGACAAATGCCCAATCTCGGTGAGCAGAAAAAGCCACACTGGGAATTGATTGAAGAATATGACCTCATCGACTTTGAACTCGGGACCAAAATCGCCGGCGCCGGATTTCCGGTATACAAAGGACAAGGAGCGCGTTTGCAGCGTGCGCTCATCAACTTCTTCCTGGATGAAGCAACGAAGGCCGGCTATCGCGAAATTCAACCACCACACTTGGTGAACGAAGCCAGCGGTTATGGCACAGGTCAACTGCCCGATAAGGAAGGTCAGATGTATCACGTTGGCGTCGACGACCTCTACCTCATTCCCACGGCCGAAGTTCCGCTTACCAATCTTTACCGTGATGTTATCTTAAAAGAAGAGCAACTTCCGGTAAAAATGACGGGATACACACCTTGCTTCCGTCGTGAAGCCGGCAGCTGGGGCGCTCACGTGCGCGGACTCAATCGCCTGCACCAATTCGATAAAGTAGAAATCGTGCAACTCGCCCACCCCGATCAATCCTACACGATTCTCGAAGACATGGTGGAGCACGTAAAGGGCATTCTTCAGAAACTCGAATTGCACTATCGTGTGATTCGCTTGTGCGGAGGAGATATGGGGTTCACCTCAGCACTCACCTACGACTTTGAAGCGTGGAGCGGAGCGCAAGAGAGATGGCTCGAAGTAAGTTCAACTTCGAACTTCGAAAACTTCCAAGCCAATCGACTCAAGTGTCGCTTTAAAAACAGCGATGGCAAAACGCAACTGGTGCACACCCTCAACGGAAGTGCTCTTGCATTGCCGCGCATTGTAGCATCGTTGCTCGAAAACAATCAAACTCCTGAAGGAATTCGCATACCGGCTGCACTTGTGCCTTACACCGGATTCGATATGATTCGGAAGTAATTGTTTTAAGAAAATTAAGACATAACGCATTCCTCGTCATTACTGCTTTGGCTTAAATTCGCTGCAATGCGGATATCTACCTACTTGTGCTTGCTGATGCTCGGTGCGTTCATGGCTGTTTTCAACGCATGCACTGAACCTCGCGATTTCACGGTCGAAATTCATGCAGTCGATTCTTTGCATCTCGTGCTGGATAAAGCAGAACAGGAAATAGATTCCATTGAATTGCTGGTGGTCGATACGATTACCTCACAACTCAAATACATCCAGGAAAATTTCGTTGGTCCAATGCAACAAAGCATGGCGCATACTTTACTCCGTTACGGCCACTTTCGCGAAAAATCTCAACAACTGGAATCTTGGAAAGATTCTCTCCGCTCAAGGAAAAACGAACTTGACAACGAATTCAACGACTACAAAAAAGTACTCGCTGATATGGCAACCCATGATGCCAAAAAACGAGAGATTACCAAGCACTATGCAGATTCAGTTTTGTTAGAGCTCGAAGACGCACAACAATATTGGCAAACGAAAATCAACGAGTGGATCCAACTGCAACAAAACGTGCACAACCAATGGGAACCGCTGCATGATTCTATTTTGTTTTGGACCGATAGTATTCAACCCGCAAAACGCCCATGACCCTGCGCTATTTCATATTCATCTGTTTGATTGGCCTGTCATACAACGTATGTGCGCAGGAAACCGACATGGAGTTGGCCGACTACTATTACAACCAAGGCATGTTTGAGCAAGCCAAGTTGTATTACGAGAAAATCTACAAAACAAACAAAACCGCCAAGGTCTTCAATAACTACCTCAACACGCTCATAGAGCTCCGTGAGTTTGAAGAAGCAGAAAAAATGGCGAAGAAAAAAATTAAGGACGACGCCAAAGACGGAGTGGGCTATGTGAAACTCGGCGAGCTCTACAAGAAATTCAACAAACCCGAAGAAGCAAAGGAACAGTTTAGCGAAGCCGTCAAGAAAGTTGAACCCACTCGATCCAACATTCAACGATTGGCCAACGAATTCTCGATGATCAACGAATATGAGTTCGCGTTGCAGGTATACGAAAAAGGGCGAACACAATCCAAAGACGGTTACAACTTCACCTATGAAGTGGCGAACATGAAAGGAAATCTGGGGGATCATGTCGGCATGACTGAAGCCTTTCTTGACCTCATTGCCGAAGAGCCTCACTACTTGCAAACTGTGCAGAACTCATTTAACCGACTCCTTAATCTGGAAGAGAACAAAGAGAATGTAGACATGCTCAAAACGGCCCTGCTCCGACGCGCGCAAAAATCTCCAGAGCAAACGATTTACGCAGAAATGTTGGTATGGCTATTCATGCAGAAAAAGGACTTTGCCAGCGCACTCATACAAGCTACAGCCCTTGACAAGCGTCTCAATGAAGATGGCAATCGCCTTATCAACTTGGCGCAGCTCGCGATGAATAATGATGATTTCGAAACGGCAAAAAAAGGGTATCAATGCGTGATTGAAAAAGGACCCGCATCACCGTACTACATCACCGCGCGCATCGAAAAACTACAAGTGATGCAAGCTGAAGTATCCAAAAAACCCGGAGCTGATTCGCTCTATATCCAATTGGAAAAAGACTACAAGGCAGCACTCGATGATGTAGGACGCACATTTGAAACAGCAGTGCTCATGAAGGAACTAGCCCACATCGAAGCCTTTCATTTGCGTAAAACAAAGGAGGCAATCACACTGCTGCAAGAAGCCATTGCGTTGCCCGGACTGTTCAACAAAACTCAGGCAACATGCAAACTTGAGCTTGGCGACGTGCAAGTGTTTGATGGCAATGTGTGGGATGCGTCGCTGCTATTCTCTCAAGTTGAGCTCGATTTCAAGGACGACATCCTAGGAAACGAAGCCAAATTTCGCAACGCCCGTATTTCCTACTACACCGGTGATTTCGAATGGGCGCAAGGTCAGCTCGATGCGCTGAAGGCCTCAACTTCCAAATTGATCTCCAATGATGCTATTGATCTTTCACTACTCATCACCGATAACTTCAACATGGACACCACTACCGCGCCCATGATGATGTATGCGCGCGCCGATTTGCTTGCTTATCAAAATAGATTTCAGGAATGCATGACTACTTTGGATTCAATTCTGACAGAATACCCGTCGCATTCACTTACTGATGAAATTAAGATGCTCAAGGCGTCGATGTATATGAAACAAGGGCAATACGAACGCGCACGTGAACTCTACCAAAATGTAGTTGAGTTGCATTTCGCCGATATCACGGCGGATGACGCTCTCTTCAAATTAGCGGAAATGCACGAGTATATCTACAACGACAAAGCGAAAGCGATGGAGCTTTATGAAAAACTGATAACAGACTTTCCGGGAAGTTTATACGTAGTTGAGGCTCGCAAACATTTCCGCGCATTGCGCGGTGATGAGCTGAACTAATTCCTTAGGAAATAGATAATTCTTCGAGCGCCTCTTTGGCTTTGTCGAACTCGAACTCGCCGATTGCATCAGATACGCGTTGCAAAATTTCTTGATTAGCACCTGTAGCATGTTTGAGCCATTCTTCAATATGAACTTGTGCATCCGGATCAGAATCCTCGATGGCTTTTCGAAGCAATGGAAGTACTG
>CANHPZ010000020.1 GCA_947462725.1 Flavobacteriales bacterium | reverse complement strand
GTAAACAATTGTTTGATGGGAAACGCCGTAGGACGAGAAAACTCGATGATTACTCCTGTTCCACCCGGCTTCAACACACGCAGCATCTCTGCCATTCCCTTATTCAAATCTTGAAAATTGCGCACGCCAAAAGCAACTGTAAATGCATCGAAATGATTGTCAGAAAAAGGAAGATTCTCCGAGTCACCCAATTGCAGGGTAATCTTGTGCTCAAGTCCGCGCTTCTTGATTTTCTTGCGGCCTACCTCCAACATTCCAGCACTTATATCCACGCCAATTACTGACGCATCGGTCATCTTCATGCGCATAGCTTCCAGTGCAAAGTCGCCTGTGCCTGTTGCCACATCCAAAATCAATTTGGGATTTTTCTTCTTGAGTATGCGAATGGCTTTTTTTCTCCAGAGCACATCGATACCGAGTGAAAAAAAGTGATTGAGAAAATCGTAGGAATGGGAAATGTTGTTGAACATTTCGGCTACCTGCTCTTTCTTCTCGCCTTGGGGGTTATACGGTTTTACTTGCTGCACGTAGCGTAAACAGAATTAAAGGGGTAATTGTTCGCCCACCATTTTGATAATTGCTTCATTGCGCAGTTGCTCCTTGTCGATGGGCACTACGCCTACTTTCTCACACACCAGTCCACCGGCGATATTGGCCAACGCCGAGTACGATTCAGGTGAAGCGCCGGCAGCCATCGCTAATGATGCCACGCTGATAACGGTATCGCCTGCGCCACTTACATCCAGTATTTCACGCTGGTGGGCCTTCTCATGATGAAAGCCATTGGAGGTGCTGGCCACAACTCCCAACTCGGAGAGCGTCACCATAGTCACCTCATTGCTGAGTCGAGACTCCAGTTTTTGAATCGCATCTTGCAATGCGCCAAAATCGTTTTTATCAAATTCAATTTTCAAACCTTCCTTCAATTCCTTGAGGTTTGGTTTGAACAATGTTGCTCCTGTATATGAGAAAAAGTTGTCTTTCTTAGGATCTACTGTTGTTGGTATAGAACGATCCTTTGCCCATCCCAGTATGGTGGTTATAACCTTATCGGTAAGCACACCTTTGTTGTAATCTTCAAGAATGATGACATCCACCTTTTGGCGCTCGAGAATTCCGCGAATGCAATCCAGCAAATGGCGCTCATCGGTGGATGATAGCGGGCTTGTGTTCTCCTCGTCAATGCGCAGCAGATGATGTCCCTGACTGATGACGCGCGTTTTCACCGTAGTCATACGCTCGGGAGAATCGATAATTCCCTCTGTCGTAAATCCGTTTTCTTTCAATGTAGAACGAAATACATCACCCTTACTTCCATCACCAACCACTGAAGCGATGATGGCCTTAGCTCCGAGCATCTTCACATTGAGAGCCACGTTGGCCGCTCCTCCCAATCGATTTTCGCGCTTTTGAACCTGTACTATTGGCACCGGTGCTTCGGGTGAAATGCGATCCACCTTACCCCAGTAATAGGCATCAATCATCACATCACCTACGATCAATGCCGTAAGCGAATCGAATCGTTCAAAGAGTGCGTTAATCTCGTTTCTCGTCATTCTAATTTTTCTATTTCAATGTCGCCAGTCCACGGGCAATCCGCTTAAGCGCTTCTTGCAGTATATCTTCTGACGTAGCGTAGCTAATGCGAATGCAATTCGGATCACCGAAAGCATCGCCTGTTACCAGTGCCACGTATTCTGTTTTCAATAAATACATCGACAAGTCTGTCGCGTTTTCTATCACTGTATCTCCGTTGCGCTTGCCGAAATAGGATGACACATCAGGGAAGAAATAAAACGCTCCTTCGGGCTTGTTGATCTTTAATCCGGGTATTTCGCTCAGCAAGCCAAACACCAAATCGCGACGCTTGCGGAAGGTTTCAATCATGGGTTGAATCACTTCAGGATCGGCTTCCATAGCAGCCTTCGTGGCCATTTGAGCAATGCTGTTGGCACCACTCGTAATCTGACCTTGCATCTTGTTGCACGCATCGGCAATCCACTTGGGTGCACCAATGAAACCAATGCGCCATCCCGTCATGGCAAATGCTTTCGACACGCCATTCACCGTAATTGTGCGCTCGATCATGTTGCCGATTGAGGCTATGCTCGTTGTGCGCTCACCGAAATTGATATGCTCATAAATCTCGTCGCTAATTACATACAGCTCTTCCTTGCGTTGAATCACTTCTGCAAATGCCTCCAGTTCAGCGCGACTATAAACCGAACCTGTTGGATTGCATGGCGATGAGTAGATAATCAACTTTGTTTTTTCGTTGATGGCATTCGCCAATTGGTCCGCCGTGATTTTAAAATCATGCTCAACAGAAGCAGGCAACATCACGGGCACACCGCCCACGAGACGAACCATTTCGGCGTAGCTCACCCAAAACGGACTCGGCATAATAACCTCATCACCAGGATTCACCAAAGCATAAATGGTGTTGGCAATTGCTTGCTTGGCCCCGGTTGAAATTACAATCTGATCAGGGCTATAATCGAGGTTGTTGTCGCGCTTGAATTTCTTGGCAATCGCCTGACGCACTTCCAGGATTCCGTTGACGGGCGGATAGTGCGTGATGTTGTCGTCCAAGGCCTGCTTTGCAGCGTCTTTGATGAATTCAGGCGTATTGAAGTCGGGTTCACCAAGTGACAAACTAACAATGGGTTGTCCTTGCTGAGCCAGCTCGCGGCTCAAGCGTGCCATAGCCAATGTGGCCGACTCGTTGAGCTGACTGAGCAACCGGGATACATTGCCCGGCTTTGTTTGCATTTGCTGCATAGGTTTAGTAGTGTAGTAGTAACTGACGAATCTATTTCCGCAGTGTAGTGGGCAAAAATAGAATCAAATGCTATTGTTTGCAGGGAAAATTACCGCTCTAGAACTGGAAATAAATGAAGGGATGCATATCTGCCGACATGACCTGATAGCTGAAGAAAATAACCAACAGACATGCGGCTGCGATTGCCGGAATGGGCAGCGATGCAAAGCGCACTCGGTAGTGTTCTTTGAATGATGCCGGCAGCCAATGGATTATCATTCCGAAAGTGAAAACAAGAAACACATTGGCGTATGCCCAGAGCACTTGAGGAGCAACGCTCCAATCCATGTTGAGGAAAATCTGCTGCAGCATGCTGGTTGCCGAAAGAAATTCAGACCAGATATCGTGCTCCTCATTGAGTCCGCCCCACGAGGTATTGCTGCCTGCGCGAAACCATACGCGTGTGAGTGTAATGAACGAGAACGTGAGGAAAATGGCCCATGCGCGCACATACCAGCGGTCTTTGTAATTCTCCCATGGACTAATGCGCTTCCACAATTTGTAAAACACCAATGCAAAACCATTGAGCGCGCCCCAGATCATAAAGTTCCAACTCGCCCCATGCCAAAGACCTCCGACAATCATCGTAATCATAAGGTTGAGATTGGTGGTGAGCCAACCGGCAAATGATTTCACGAATTGCGAAGCAATCAATGCCGTTGCAATTAGCATTGCGCCCACAGCCACCACCATCCAAGAGGCAGCCATGGCGGCCACCACCAAAAGAATAATGGTTAGTGCGAAATATGTCCCCACAGTTCCAGCCTTATTGCCGCCCAGCGGTATGTACAAATAGTCACGCAGCCAATTGGAAAGCGACATGTGCCAGCGGCGCCAGAAATCAGATACATTCACAGCCTTGTAGGGTGAATTGAAATTCTTGGTGAGGTGAAAACCCATCAACAACGCCACGCCAATGGCCATATCGGTGTACCCTGAAAAGTCGGCATATACCTGCAAACTGTATCCATAAATCGCCATGAGGTTTTCAAATCCTGTGTACGAATCGGGCTTGGCAAAAACACGATCGATGAAGTTGACGGCGATGTAATCGGCGAGTAGCACCTTCTTTATAAGGCCATTCAAAATCCAGAACACTGCTAGCCCCCATTCGTGTTTGGTCAGTTGATAGGGCTTATAAAGCTGAGGAATGAAATCGGTGGACCGCACAATGGGACCGGCCACCAGCTGCGGAAAGAATGTAACAAAGAAGGCGAAGTCCGCGAACCGCTTCACGGGTTTCAGACTGCCGCGATACACCTCGACCGTGTAACTGATACTTTGAAAAGTAAAAAATGAAATTCCAATGGGAAGAATAATCTTATCGATTTCGAAGTGGGTCCCGAAAAAGCCATTGCTCCAATACCCCAGCACATTGAACACCGTGCCGCTGCCGCCGGTCATGCTGTTGTATATGTCTGTAAAGAAGTATGCGTACTTGAAATAGAACAGCACCGCCAGGTTCATCAGGATGCTCGCTGCTAGCCAGCGTTTTTTCGCCGCCGGATTCCGTGTGACATAAATTTTCTTACCCACAAGAAAATCCCAAATCGCAGTAAACAACAACAGCAGAAAAAACAATCCTGTTGTTTTGTAATAAAAGAAAATGCTTGCGACAAACAAGAAGCTATGACGCAGCAATCGACGACGGTGAACGAATGAGTCAACAACTAGAACTAAAGCGAAAAAAATCCAGAAGTTGACCGCTGTAAAAATGAATGGAGCCTTTGGATCAAAGGCAAAGAAGGATGCAATGGGTGACCACCAAGTCATACTTACTTTTTCCCTTTAAACGTCAGTGTTTTTTTCGGCGTTGATTCGCGTGGCTCATCATCTCTTCGCTCATCTCTTCGTTCATCACCTCGTTCATCACGCGGCGCGCGTTCGGTGCGCTCCGTGCGTTGAGGTCTTTCGGAACGTTCGGCGCGATCGGCTCTGTCAGGACGGTCGGCATTGAACGTTGGCTTCGCAGCAGTCCTTCCCTTGGGCACAAAAGGTTTATCCACCCACGTTTGCTCTTGTTGTTGTTCCTCCTCTTTGCGCGGACGCGGCTTTGGAGCAGGCTCTTCGCCTCCCTCCTCCTCCGCAAGCATTTTGTTTTTCTCCCAAGCGGGTGGGAGTTCGCCGGTTTTATTCACCTTTACACCAAACTTAGTGAGCAGCACTTTTCCTTCTTTAAACAACATGCCCGCAGCCTTTTTGAATGTCTTCTTTGACATATGCAGGCGCAATTTTATTTCCTCCGGATCAGTCTCGTCATTGAGGCGCACATAGCCGCCATTCAGTTCGAGGTAGTCCAATATTTTGAATTTGGCATCATCGAGCAACTCCATTCCTTCGCGTTGCATGCTCACCACAATGTCTTTGCCTTCGACCTTACGCACATAGCCTTTCACTTTTTCACCCAAGCGAACATTATCGGTCATCTCCTGTCGAAACAAGGCGCCCACATATTTACCATCGATGATGACCCTGCGGCCGATATCAATTTTTTCAGCAATGGTCATCACTACTTCATCGCCGCGTTTGTATGGAATTTCTATTGAACGCAAATGGCGGTTGAGTTTGGTGGTAGCGTAAAGACGACGATTTTCCTCATCCTCCAATAAAAGAACTAATGCCATGCGACCATCTTCCAAGCTCTCGACCTGTTCTGAATGCGGTATGAGAATATCGCGACGTGTGCCAATGCTGATGAACGATCCGATAGGATTGGAGCTCAATACGCGGTAGCAACCCACCTCACCTACCTGAAGCGTAGGTAATTGCGTGGTGGCCTCGAGGTCTCTTTCCTCGTTGTAATAAGTGAAGACTTCAACCTCTGCACCCGGTTCTGTTTTAGGCTTTAACTCTCGACGGCCAATGAACACATTATCGGCTTCGCTGCCTAGCAAATAGCCCTTTTCCACCACCTCAAATACAGGCAGGGTTTGAATAGTACCCGGATGAATACGCATGATTTCCTTCAATTTTTTCCGGCGAACGACGATGCTTCCGGAGCTGCAAAGAAACGGCTAATGCACGGTGCAACCGTCGAACTTCTGTTAAACTGCTAACAATGCACCCTTTAAGAACCCTCAAAACAACTACCCTGAAAGAGGTATTGCAAGGCTCTATCATTCGGAAGATGTTTGCTACATGTCAAACCATTCGGCTGCCATCACAACAAAATCCGGCTGCATTCTCATGCAGATACCGAGTTTGTGCTGTGCCAAGAAAAAAGACTGCTGCAAAAAATACAAGCACGGCAAGCGCTGCAAAAAATGTCCGAAGAGTAGCAAGTAAAACTTCCGTTCTACGTGGTTATGTTACTTTGGATTATTCAGATTACTGTGTTTACGGCTGTAGAGGAAATAAACCAGAACGCCGATACTTCCCCAAATAATGAATGCATACCACGTGTGAATGCGCACTTGGGTCATCAGGAAAATATTGAACAACACACCCAGTGGAGCAATAATGTTCACCATCGGTGTTTTGTAAGGACGATCCAAGTTTGGCTCCTTCTTGCGCAGAATCAACACGGCCAAACACACCATCGAAAACGCGAGCAGCGTTCCCATCGAACACATTTCTGAGATATTATTGATTGGAGTCACCGCTGCAACAATCGACACGATTAAACCCACAAGCATCGTGCTTTTATAAGGTGTCTTAAACGTTGGGTGCAGCGTACCGAAGATGCCGCGTGGCAGCAAACCATCCTTCGCCATACCGAAGAAAATACGCGTTTGACCAAGCATCATCACCAGCATTACAGACGTTAAACCTGCTACCGCAGCAATCGTAATTGGATATACCGCCCACGAAATTCCAGCGCCGGAGAATGCTGATGCCACCGGTGCTTTCAAGTCCAATGTGCTGTATGGAACCATACCTGTGAGTACCAGAGAAACCAAAATGTAAAGAATTGTGCAGATGACCAACGAAGAAATAATCGCAAATGGAACATCCTTCTTGGGATTAATGGCCTCCCCTGCTTGCGTACTCACGGCATCAAATCCGATATAAGCAAAGAACACGATGGTGGCAGCCGTTAGCACTCCTCCAAAGCCAAAGTTGACTTCGCCGGTAGGATTGCCGGCGGCGTCCAGTATGGGTTGTTCGGCCGGGATAAATGGCACCCAGTTATCAGGGTTCACGTAGAATGCGCCCACGATAATCACAAATAACACAACAGCAACTTTGAGAATTACAATCAGATTGTTGGTGCTAGCGGCCTCTTTAATACCCTTGATAAGAATGCCCGTTACAAGCCAAGTAATTAGGAATGCCGGCAGATTGAAGGCGAAACCGCCATAGGTAATAGGATCATTATTGAGCCAATCGGGAATATGCAGACCAAACATGTGCAGCAACTTGGAAAAATATCCGCTCCACGCCACAGCCACAGTAGTGGCACCCATCATGTATTCCAGAATCAAATTCCATCCGATAAACCAGGCGAATAATTCACCCACAGTGCCATAAGCATAAGCATATGCTGAACCTTCTACCGGCAAAACCGAGGCAAACTCAGCATAACAAAGCGACGCAAACAAACAGCCTATACCGGCAATCACAAACGACAAAGCCAATGCCGGTCCAGCATGGTCGTGGGCGGCAATACCGGTAAGGGTGAAAATACCACCACCGATGATAGCTCCTATTCCGAGTGAGGTTAAACCCCATCTTGTTAGAATACGCTTGAGTTCACTTTTGCCTGCTTCAGCATGAAATGCGGCAATTGGTTTTTTTCTCCAGACACTTGACATGGATCGTTTGGTTTTTTGGTGATTGATGGCAAGTATAAGCAAGAAATCAGAAAAGCCCATCACACGGCCTAGTGCGACATGATGCAAAAAGAATAGCCCCCGACGTTTCAGGGGCTATTCGCTTGCTTAACCTTAATTAACCTTAACTACTCTTAATCAGAGAGTACTCTTCAATATCGTTGATTTCGGTAATCAGTCATTTTGTTGAAATACACACTTGAAACGGGAGGGGCAATTGCAAGGTTACGTTTGACGATAACTTTTTTCACTTGAGAAAGGAACACCTTGAGCAAGTCTACTGGCTCGGAACGCGCAGCTAGGCGTCTGCAACAGCGAACCTTTTGCGAAAGAAGGGCTTGACGATGATGAGTGCTTTAGAAATGGAGGACGCGCAGCTGCGTGTCGCCTGCATAGGGCTCTTTGCGAAGGAATGACACGACCACGACGGGCGCGGCCATTAATAAGAAAGCCCCCCAAACGGGAGGCTTCCTTACTTAACCAAATCCAATTTAACCAAAAAAACAAATCACGGGGTTTGATACGCCTGCTGCTTTTTAAAGGTTACAATTTCTTTTGATTAAGTCTAAAAAATTTATCGTTGAATCATGAGAACATTACTGCGCTTGGTTTCGCCGCTTTGCATCACTACCTCATAAATTCCCACAGGCAGTGCACTTACGTCGAATTTCTGTTGTGTGCCGGTAACACGTTGTGATGATACCATAGCACCAAGGCTATTGTATACACTCACCACCATCGGCTGCGAGCTCCACACATTTAAATCGGTTGATACCGGGTTCGGATAGAAACCCGCAGACCATGTAATCTCTGTTTCCTCCACGCTTTCTATCAGCAGCAAAACGCATTCACTCCCAACATCGCAGCCATTGAGTGTGACTGCAACCGAGTAATTACCATTTTGTGAAATATCAGTTATCGTGAAGTCCTGTGAGGTTGCATCGGTTACCGGCATTTGGTTATCGCAATTCCACCATTGGTAGGTTGCACCCGACTGTGATGCCGAAGCAGTCATCATATCAGTCGAAACTGTGATACCCGCCAATGGCAGTGCGTGAACGGTTACACTTTGTGTGCTTGTGCCGGTGCATCCATTGGCATCGGTGTAGGCGCACGTAATAGTATGAACTCCTGCGCCGGCAACCCCTGCTTCGAACGTGCTACCTGCAACACCCGGACCACTGAACACTGCCGGTGTATTCACACAAACCAAATCAGAAACGACATCAGCATTTTCGCAATAATCCAAACCCAGACCGGAGAACGATGCATCGGGAAGCAACAATACTTCGGTTGAAATGGTGGTTTGCGAAGAGCAGTTGCCCAAGTCCACTGAATAAGTAATATCGTGCAAACCCACACCTGCGGTTGCCGGATTGAACATGGTTCCGCTTATTCCATCGCCCGTAAAAGTTCCACCCGGAGCTACAGCAACCAATTGTACTGCATCATTATTGGCGCAGAATGTTGGTGTCAAACCTGAGAAAGCGCTATTGGCCGATTCAGCTACGGTCACAGATTGTGAAGATGTGCTGAGACATCCACTACCATTTGTTACTGCATAGGTCACGGTGAAATTTCCTGCACCGGAAGCTGCCGGACTGAATAATTCACCTGATACACCCGTGCCATTGAATACACCTCCGGCTTCCACAGCAACAAGCTGCGCATCCGGTGAAGTCACGCACAAATTAGCTGGCAATCCACTGAAAGTAGCATCAGGAGCATCGTTCACAACAACTGTTTGCGTTGAAGTTGTAGCACATTGCTGCTGGCCTATGGTATATGAAATATCGTAGGTGCCGGCTCCAATGCTCGGATCGAATGAACCGCCTGTAATTGGACCTGAAAACTGTCCGCCTGCATTCACCGGTGTCAAAACCACTGCAGGTGCATTGCTGCAATAAGTTGCCGCCAACGCGGTGAACTCTGCCGAGAATACTTCCACAACAGTTACCGTTTGAGTAGTGCTGCTCACACAGCCACCTGAAGAAGTTACCGAGTAAGTAATATCGTGTATTCCAACACCCGCAGCAGACGGATTAAACTGACTGCCGCTTACACCGGTTCCGCTGAAGGTTCCACCCGTAGTGGTTGGCTGCAACGCAACCGCGCCTTCATTCGAACAATACAGTGTGCTGAGTCCGGAGAATGCGGCATTCGGATTTTCTAACGTCACACAAACCGATGTTGATGTTAGCGACTGCGCTCCGCCAACAGCTGTGACTGAATAGCAACCGGTGTTCGTTGCCGAAAAGGACGTCCCTGTTCCAACTGCCGTATTGTTGGCATCGTGCCATGTAAAAGTAGCCCCCGCTTGTGAGGCTACACTCATGCTCACCGATTCTCCTTGACAAATAACTAAGTCGCCTGTGTATTGGATGGTTGGTGTCACTAGCACAGAGGCCGGAGTTACAACCTGAGATGTAGAGTAAATACGATCGCCGTCAGTTCCACCATCGGCATTGGCTGCATTACCCACAGCGTAGAATGTGACATCCTGACCTGTGGCAGGTGCAACCCAAGTGAAGGACCATGTGTGTGTATTCGCAGATAATCCTGCATCTTGCAATTGAGTAATCGTTCTGCGAGAATTGCCCGAAACCGTAGCATTAACGGCATGACTTCCTGTTCCTGCCGTAAGCGTTCCGCCATTGGCGCCTGAGGCTAGCAGTGCTTCAGCGCCAAATCCAAACAAACTAATGCCCGATTGAGCAACAGTAACCTGAACAGTGTACGTTTGTCCAGCCACGTAAGTATTACCAGGCATATCAGGAAAAGAAATACTCACTGACCCGGTGCCTGAGTTCAACGCATAAGTAGCATGACAGCCCGATTTGGCGCATGTCTGTTCGCCTGGAGAGCCATTGTGTCCCGATTTCCCATCTGGATTTTCATAGTTTGAGCTCATGCTCATGAACATTGCTGCGGAAGTCAGCAAGGACATTACAAACAACTTTTTTCTTTTCATATGCTGGATTTATTGGATAAAATGGTCATCCATTTCAAGCAGATAAAGTAAAAAAAACGACACTCCAAAGGCACTAACAAAAGTTAGCTTGCTCAGTTGACTTATCTACACGGTTATCAACGCCTCGTCATCGATTTTTTTTCGAAACACAATTTGCCCATCGAATACATCCAGCACCACTGCTTCAGTTTTATCGATTTTGCCTCCGAGGATGTACTTCGAAAGTTCGTTCATGACCTCCTTCTGTATCGTGCGCTTCACAGGGCGCGCACCATATTGCGGATCAAACCCTTTGTCGGCAAGATAGTTTAAGGCGTCTCGGGTAAGCATAAGCTCAATCTCCGCCTTTTTCAATCGCTCTGCCAGCAAGTGCAATTGCAACTTCACGATGCTTTCAATCTGATGCTTGCCCAGAGGTGTAAACATAATCACCTCATCTACGCGATTAAGAAACTCCGGTCGCATAGCAGACTTCAATGCCAACATGACGTCAAGCTTTGTGCGCTCAAACAACTCGCTATCCTCCGGATTCTTGGCCTTCTCATAATTGTCCTGAATGATTTGAGAACCAATGTTGCTGGTCATAATAACAATCGTGTTCTTGAAATTCACTAAGCGACCTTTCGAATCGGTGAGTCGGCCATCATCGAGCACTTGCAGTAAGATGTTGAATACATCGGGGTGTGCCTTTTCAATTTCATCGAGTAAGATTACTGAATAGGGTTTGCGACGAACGGCCTCTGTGAGTTGTCCACCTTCATCATAGCCCACATAGCCGGGAGGCGCTCCCACCAAGCGACTCACGGTATGGCGTTCCTGATACTCACTCATGTCGATGCGCGTCATCGCGTTTTCATCGCTGAATAAAAACTCGCTGAGTGCTTTGGCCAATTCCGTTTTTCCCACACCCGTTGTACCGAGAAAAATGAACGACCCTATAGGCTTTCGCTCATCACTCAGACCTGCCCTATTGCGACGCACAGCATCACTGATAGCAATAATTGCTTCCTGTTGCCCCACAACGCGTCGACCCAACTCATCTTCCAAGCGCAACAGTTTTGCACGCTCACTTTCCACCAAAGCTTTCACCGGTATGCCGGTCCAGCGCGAAACCACATCCGCGATTTCTTCCGGATCGACTTCTTCCTTGAGCATTTTTGAATTCGCTTGAAGCTCCTGCAATTTTAATCGGCCTTCCTCTATCCGTTGCTCTTGCTCTTTGATGCGACCATAGCGAATCTCCGCAACAAGACCATAATTTCCTTCACGCTCTGCCTGATCGGCTTGTAGCTTCAATTCCTCCACTGCAGACTTTGCGCTTTGAATCACCTCTACCACATCCTTCTCACTTTGCCATTTCGCAGCAAGCGCATTGCGCTCTTCGGCCATATCACCGATGGCCTTGTTGAGATCATCCAATTTCGATTGAGCACCTTCGCGTTTAATGGCCTCGCGCTCGATTTCAAGTTGCATGATTTTTCGCTCTATCTCATCAAGTTCAATCGGCTTAGAATTAATCTCCATGCGCAATTTAGCCGCCGCCTCATCAATTAGATCAATGGCCTTATCAGGAAGGAATCGATCGGTGATGTAGCGCTGCGACAACTCCACTGCTGCTATGATGGCGTCGTCCTTTATCTGCACCTTGTGGTGATTTTCATACTTCTCTTTGAGTCCACGCAGAATTGAAATCGCCGCATCACGATCGGGCTCATCGATCATTACTTTCTGGAATCGACGCTCCAATGCTTTGTCCTTCTCAAAATATTTTTGATACTCATTTAACGTAGTCGCACCAATAGCCCGCAATTCGCCTCGCGCCAATGCAGGCTTCAAAATATTAGCAGCGTCCATAGCTCCTTCTCCTCCGCCTGCGCCAACGAGCGTGTGTATCTCATCAATGAATAGAATAATCTCGCCCTCACTTCGCTGCACTTCATTGACAACGGACTTCAACCGTTCTTCAAATTCTCCTTTGTATTTGGCGCCAGCGATAAGCGCAGCCATATCGAGCGAATAGATTTGCTTGCTCTGCAAGTTTTCCGGCACATCACCATTGATGATGCGATGAGCAATTCCTTCAGCAATGGCGGTCTTTCCCGTACCCGGCTCCCCGATAATAATCGGATTGTTCTTCGTGCGGCGTGAGAGTATCTGCATCACGCGACGTATTTCTTCATCGCGCCCAATCACCGGATCTAACTTACCATCGCGCGCTAGCTTATTCAAGTTTTTCGCATACTTCTCGAGCGAATTGTAGGTGTCCTCTTGTGATGCGGAAGTGACTCGCTGTCCTTGGCGCAACTCCATGACAGCCTTTTTCAAATCCTTTATGGAAACCCCCGCATCGCGCAGCAACTGCGAGGTTTTATCATTGCCCTCGCTGATGGCCATGAGCAAGTGCTCAATGGATACAAACTCATCCTTAAAATCTTTAAGATAATTCTGTGCACGATTAATGGCAATGTTGGCCTCCGGTGATAAGGACATTGTTCCGCCGCTAACCTTTGGATAATTGTCGAGCATTTTATCCAATGCCAGCTGCAGAATATTCCAATTGACATTTATTTTTTTCAGAAGGAATGGAGTTACAGAATCATCGGCAAGAAATATCCCCTTGAGCAGATGGGCATTTTCTATCGTCTGCTGTCCTTTATCCAAAGCAACTTGTTGCGCCTTTTGAATAGCCTCTTGTGTCTTTAGGGTGAATTTAGAGAAATCCATATTTTCTTTTGTGAATTTGAAACGCGCCTTGCAACTGCAAGACCAACGCTCAAAGGCTGAAAATATGGCGCATTTGCACCACCGCAACTGACGAATGGTTGCATAACACAAAACAATCAAGCATAAATGTCATACCTGAGTGAAGGACTTATCTTCGTCGCATGCGTTTGTTTCTGATTGGATATATGGCGAGTGGAAAAAGCACAGTAGGCAAGCTGCTCGCCGAACAACTCCATTTGCCATTTATCGATTTGGATGATGTGATTGCATCGAACACAGGCATGAGCATTCCCATAATTTTCAGTACGCATGGTGAAGATTTTTTTCGAGCTCAGGAGTCAGCAGCGCTTCGTGAATTCATTACACTTCACGAAAACGTTGTTATTGCCACCGGAGGCGGTACGCCTTGTTTCGAAAACAACTTGAATGAAATGCTGAGCAATGGAACTGTCATTTATCTGCAATGCGATGCGCAAACAATTTCAAGGCGAATCAATTCGGACTCTAACCAGCGACCACTAGCCTCAACATCTGATTTCGATGTGAATGCGCATCTCCAATCGCGATTACGATTCTATGAGCAAGCGCATGTTGTTGTTGATGCTTCGCAAGAAATGCATCGTGTTGTGGAGGCTATTGTTGTGCGCGTTTGACCCATTGGTTTAACAATAGAGTTGATAGTAGGCACGGAGTTTTACTTTACGATTGGAATGGCTAACGACAAATCGATATGACTGGCAATCTGCGCAGTATCTATGAATTAATGCTTGACAACGACCTTATGCATGCTCTGTCCAACTAGGAGAACATACACACCTTCCTCCAACGATTCTGTATGCATGGCATGCGCAGTGCCCATCATCTTTTCATTGCTTACGATGCGACCACTCAAATCATACAACACAACATCGCAATTGTTTTGATACACATCACTGGTGATTCGCAATTCATGGTCGGCCGGCGTTGGGAAAATTCCAATGTGTGAAGAAGTTGCAAGCTCATTTACTCCCACAGTGCCCACCACAATCAAGTCAGAAACTAACACGCCCGGGCATTGCCCATCCATTATTTCAACCACACCTACGAAGCCAATTCCATTGGGGCCCCAAGCAATTACAGCATTCGGAGTGCCCTGACCGTCTATGATGCTACCACCATCTGCTATCCACAGATAAACGCTTCCGGGATCGCCAGGATATGAGTATGTGTGCACAGTGAACGGCTGAGCAATCAAATCGCCGCTGATTTCATAGGGCAGTGGTGAATATGTAAACGTTGAATAACTGGGGAAGTAATCCTCGAGGTTTTCTCCTGCACAGTATAGTGGCCATGCCCATTGAGTGACGTCATTGCCATTCTGATCCAGATAAATGGTGCAGGTTAGCGTCTCCGTTACTAAACCCACATTGAGGTAAGCCTCCAACGGAATTCCATTCTGATCCACATCGCTCGTGCAGCTCAATGTTTCCGTCATCATTGCTGACTTCAGCGCCTGGGCGCGATGCTTCGATTGATGATGGTGCACATCCTGGATTTCATCCAAAGCGCTCCAATGCGAATTCTGGCTTTGGCTATTGGTCCATTGTATTCCCCACGCAGCGCAAGAAATACTCACTGCGAAAAATGCGAATGCACTAAAAAGTATGCGACTTGAAATCTTCATAGGCACAAAATTAAAAGCGTTATGTACAGTACCCATGATAAAAGTCTAACTCGCCTTGCTATCTTATCGAATCATTTTCACACACATGAGCACTCGGAGGCAGCTCCGCACCGAGGCGCTGCAATAAGCGAATTGCACCTTGATCGTTTGGATGCTGAGCCAACACCTCTCGCAACAAGCTTTTGGCTTCCTCCGTTTTGCCCGCATCAGCAAGCACTATTGCTTGATAGGTCGGAAGACGATTCAAGACAATATCAAAAGGAAAAGCATCCATGGCTGTCCTATCCAAAGGGGTTGCGTATTTCAACAACAAAGGATCGCGCATGGCTTTCCCGAAAAAGTTTTGAGCGTGGTGCCACATGGCTGTAGTGAAAATTAATAACGCCATCATCAGCAAGGAGGCTACAGGAGTAACCGAACGATGTTTGCGACCATCAGAAGAACACAACAACAAAACCAACAAGGCACTCAATGTTTCTGAGCGCTCTGTGGGAAATGCGAAAAGAAACATCGGCGCGAAAACAATCCAGTAACGCCATGCCGGCCGCACAAAGAATATTAACCACGCGATGAATAGAGCGCATCCGATTATGCCCATTTCATAGCACATCTTTAGGACATCGGAATGCGGATGGCGCACAACCAAATCACACTTATCCAATTCGGCATTCACATAACCTTCCGCCATAAACTTCCAATTGCCACAACCCTCGCCCATCCATGTGGTGTGATCGGTGGTCCATCGCCACATGACCAATCTCTCCGATGAACTTTCAGCACGGTTTAAATTATAGAATACATCAAAATTCTTAACGATATCGGGAAGAGCATCGAATTTCGATTTGTGCTCCGGCTCACGCAACATTGTAAACAAGACTTGTGATGCTAGCAGAGCAAATATGCCGCAGCCTACCAACCACTTAAACCATCGGCTCTGATAGCATTGCAGACCGATTTCTATGACGACAAACAACCCAAAACCCAAGAATGCCGAGCGCACTTGATATGCTGTAATTACAACAAGTACAACGGACATCAGAAGCCAGCGCCAACGACTTGTGCGTAACAACGCTATGGCGCCTACCGATAAAAGCGTGTATGACTCAATGGCAATGTTGCGATGCGCAAAGAGCGGCTTCACCTCGTATGTGGTTCCATGCGAATAACCCGCAAGCAATGCATTCTTGACTAACAATGAAATCAAAACAATTGAGAATACACTCCAGAGCGCCATGACCCAAGTCTTCACCGACCTTACTTCGCCTAGCGCATGAACAGGCCTGCAACCGATAATGAAAATGAAATAGATGGCTAGCAAGGCATCTTCATTGCAAAAAGTATCACCCTTACTCATCTGCATTAGCGTGATTGCAGTCCACGCCAAAAGCATCCAAACCACATGACTCGCAAGTGAAACAATTCGCAGCAGGAAACCAACTATGAGGAGTAACGAAAAAATTAACCAACCGGCGCTCCAATGCGAATCCAGCGCAGTGCCGAATCGCACCATGGGCATCGAGAAAATAGCTATCCACCACAGCGGCACCAAGCAAGCATCACGGAGTCCATTTTTTACAATTCCATGCATCAGGGTCATGGTATCAAAGTTAACGTCCTAGCATACACATTCCCACTGCTCAACACATGAATCGACAAATTACATCCCGGCAATCGCTCCGAATTAAACTCCTCAATTAGGCTAGATCACTGAGGAATCTTGACTGAATCATAGTAAAAAGCACAACGCTTGAGAACGACATTATGTGTTAAACAATGTACATTTTACGCATCATATTTTTGTCAATTTTAAACACATTATATTGATGTCCAAATCCTTATTTATGCCCACTTTTGTTACTATGAAAATGGAGTCAAAGCAGAGAGAGGCGTTCAGTAAGGTGGTAATGGCCCTATTAGATGCGAAGAATTTATCTCAGCGCCAAGTGGCGTTAGAGTTAGATACTTCGCCGTCCAACTTCAATCAACGCATTCTTGCCGGTAGTATGCGCCCCGGAATGATTATGCAATTCAACAAACTGCTTAGTGTCGATTTGCTTCGCTTGGTTTATCTCTATGAACAAGGTGAAACGTTGAGCACGATTATCGAAAATGCGCAGAATGATTCAATGACTGGTATTGTTGCGGTTGCACAACCGACTTCCGAATTGAATGAATTAGTTGCAGCCCAATCGCATGCTATCAGAGAGCTACAAGGTCAGATTGAACAACTGACATCCAATCTTCACAAGTGGATGGCGCAGTTAGAGCAGAGGTAAAAGCACTCAATCCAAATACACCGCTTCTTTTCCTCTCGCCAATTCAACCGAAACATGCTCGCGCAAATTGGTGGATAGCGTAAGGCCCACATAATCGGGACGAATCGGAAACTTCCTATGAAAGCGATCCACAAGCGTCGCTATAGCTAGTCCTTTCAAATCAGTTTCAAGTAAAAAACGAGAGGCATATATCAAGGTGCGTCCGCTGTTGAGCACATCATCCACCAACACCACATGCTTTCCTTTGAGTGCCTTTTGATCGCCTGAATATTGTATCTCTGCACTCAATGGTTTGTCCTTGTTGAGCGAAATGGTTTCTAGTGAAATCTGAATTTCACTAATCGATGTCAATAGTTTCAACAGCCTTTTCGCCATATCGCTGCCTCGCCCCTCAATGCCCACCAAAATGAGTTCCTTCTCCTTGTAATGATTCTCATGAATCTCATGGGCCATGCGCGTGAGCTTTTGTTCTATCTCTCGCGCATTCAATATGAGTGCTCTTTCCTTGGTCATGTTCAAATGTAATTACTAACCCTAAATCTTTTCAAACCAGGCTACGGTTTCAATGTGAGAGGTATGCGGAAACTGATCCACCATACTCAGCTTCTTGAGCACGTATCCGGCCTCCATCAAATCCATAGTATCTCTTGCTTGTGTGGCCGGATTGCACGACACATAAACGATGCGGCTGGCATTGAGCTGAATCACTTTACGCAATGTCTTGGGCGCAATCCCTCCGCGTGGCGGGTCGAGAACGATGCAATCAATTTTGCCCGAAAAATCGGGATACTCCAGCAAGAACTTCCCTACATCAGCAGCGAAAAATTCGAGGTTCGAAACACCGTTGCGTGTGGCATTGCGACGGGCATCGGCGATGGCGTCTTCTACGATGTCGACACCTATCACCTTGCGCTTGCTCTCCTTCGCCAACAGCTGCGTGATGGTACCTGTGCCGCAAAACAAGTCCATGATAAATGATCCATCATCCTTGTTTTCGATACCGGCATACTCCAGTACCTTTTTGTAGAGACGCTCTGCACTTCGCGGATTGGTTTGAAAGAAACTCGTCATACTGATCTCGAAACGCAAACCATTGATGGTTTCCGTGATGACAGGCGCTCCGAAGAGTTGTATGGTTTTTCCCAGCAATGGATCGATGCGATCGCCGGTGTTCGGGTTAATCGTGTGTATCACACCCGCCAGTCGCTTGCCGAAAATCCCTTGCAGCAACTGCACGAATGCCTTCGAATTGAAATCTGAAACTCCTTGTTCGGAGGTCACCAAATTGATGAGCAACTCATCGGTTGAATAACTCTTGCGCACCACGAGGTAGCGAAAGAAACCATGATGCGCCGGGGGATGCCACGCAGGAAGACCGCTAGCGATGCACCATTCGCGGATATGCTTCAGTTCATTTTCCAGCTGTGTGTCAAACAATCCCGACTCGCGATCGAGATTTTCGACACACCACCACGTGCCGCGGTGCTTGAAGCCCAAGCCAAAATCATCGCGCTCTTCTTGCTCTTCCAAATCGAAGCGAATCACACTGAAGGCATACTCCATCTTGTTGCGGTAGTGCCAAACTGCGGGCGATTCGATAAACTCATCGAACACCGATTCCACTTCAGACACCTTCCCTATTCGCTTGAATAATTCTAGCGTTGAGCGTCGCTTGAATTCGATTTGCTTTTCGATGGGAAGCGTGGCATACGGTGCTCCCGGAATGGGCTGGTAAGGAATATCCACTTCCAAAGGAGAACGCTCGATCACCTCGACCAGCTTGCATTCTGCAAATCTTTTCTGGGCCTTTTCTACGCGTGCACGCACTCGTTGACCCGGAATTGCATTTTGCACGAACACGGTAAAGTCGCCTTGCTCGGTGGGAATTTTTCCAATGGCCACTCCACCGAATGCCAAGTCATGAATGATGAGCTCAATGATTTGATTCTTTTTTACCGGACGTTCTTGCATGGCCGCGAATTTACCGCTTCGCGTTGTGGTTTACATTTGACCACTATGCCTAACGTGCAAAAAATATTTCCCTTGCTCCTTGGCCCGCTGCTATTTGCCGTGCTCTGGGGTCTCAATCCATTTGGACTCGAAATAGCTCAAGCCAAAGTAACCGGTGTGGTAGCGTGGATGCTGGTGTGGTGGATTAGCGAGGCCGTGCCCATGGCCGTTACATCCCTGCTACCCATCATGCTTTTTCCGCTATTGGGTATAATGGGATTGGAAAAAACGTGTCTCTCGTACAGCAACCGATTTGTCTTTTTATTTCTCGGCGGATTCCTCATCGCTTTGGCCATGGAAAAATGGAATCTGCATCGACGCCTCGCGCTCAGCATCGTCAACAAAACAGGCACCAGCGCCAACACCATCATCTTCGGTTTCATGCTGGCGAGCTTCAGCATCAGCATGTGGATTTCCAACACTGCTACTACACTCATGATGCTGCCCATAGCGAGTTCTGTGGTGCTGCTATTGGTGAATGAAGAAAAAACAAAGAACCCCAAAGGCGCCTCGCATTTTGCTACCGCGCTCATGTTGTCGATTGCATACGGATCGAGCATTGGTGGTATTGGCACGCTGGTAGGATCACCGCCCAATGCCAGCATGGCCGGTATCCTCGACAAGTCATTTGGTTGTCAGGTTAGTTTTTTCGACTGGATGAAATATGGATTTCCCTTCGCTTTGGTTTTCCTGTTGGTGGCCTATTGGCTGCTGGTGCGTGTGATTTTCCCAAATCGATTGGGAAAGTTTGCTTTGGGTCACGCCATCATACAAGCCGAGTTGAGTGCTTTGGGCAAGTGGACGCGAGAAGAGAAAACTGTGTTTGGCGTTTTCATCGCCACCGCATTGCTGTGGATTCTTCAAGAACCCATTGCCGGCATGCTGAAACCCATGGACATTGAATTCAGTGATACCGCCATCGCCATAATCATGGGTTCGTCTCTCTTCATATTTCCCTCCGAGCAACCGCGTACTCCGATACTCGAATGGCGTGACACCGACAAGTTGCCTTGGGGCGTGTTGCTGATGTTTGGCGGAGGCATGAGTTTGGCGGCGGCATTCGACAGTTGTGGCTTGGTGAGCACCATCACCCATTCTATGCAAGGCATCGACAGCAGCAACTTGTTTCTGTTTGTGAGTGCATTGTGCGCAATGGGCCTTCTCATCACGGCGCTCATGAGCAACATTGCCATGGTCAATATCTTCGTTCCTATCGTGGCATCGTTGGCAGTGGGCGCAGGCATTTCACCCGAGGTATTCGCCATACCCGTAACCATTGCCGCCAGCTGCGACTTTATGTTTCCCATGAGTACTCCGCCCAATGCCATTGCCTATAGCAGCGGCTACATCCGCAGCAAAGACATGTTGAAAGCCGGAGTGGTACTCAATTTTGTGTCCCTCTTGTTGCTGATGGGTTTGGTGTGGCTGATGGTGGGGTAACTTGAGGGTAGCAGGGATGCATTGAGCGAGTTTTAGGGCAACGATGAGCTGCTTGTCGTGTCCATTAGCTTCTGTCAGGGGCTTTTGCCTGGAGTGAGAAGGCGGTTGCTTTCAGGGACAGACGCGCTGCAGCACGTCGCAATCCACGGCTATTGGCGATTGGCATTGCCTGGACTGAGGGGGAAACGGGATTCAATAAAAACGCCTCCCCGTTGGGAGGCGCTTTTACTTAACCAAATCCATTAATTAACCAAAAAAACAAATCACACCTTTGGTACGGGAGCTCCAAATGGTAGGTTACACTGCCTCGGATATTTTTTTTTGACGGCACTTGTTAAACAAGCGATATGAACTACATTTGCCGTCCCAAAATTGGGAAACCACCTGGAGAGGTGGGTGAGTGGCTGAAACCAACAGTTTGCTAAACTGTCGTAGGGGGTAACCCTTACCGGGGGTTCGAATCCCCCCCTCTCCGCCAAGCGAACCAAGTGTTCGGATTGAAAAGCAGATTAAAATGCCCAATCGATACGAAAAGCTTGAAATGACAGCCACGCGTCATTATGTTTGCAAAAATTTTCGGGGTGTAGCGTAGCCCGGTATCGCGTCTGCTTTGGGAGCAGAAGGTCGTAGGTTCGAATCCTGCCACCCCGACAAAAAAGTTCAAAATCTGAATTTCCACGGAAAATCGGATTTTGGACTTTGAAGTTTATAGAGGTCCCGTAGCTCAGTTGGATAGAGCAGCAGATTTCTAATCTGCGGGCCAGGGGTTCGAATCCCTTCGGGATCACAGAGAACAGTGACTAGTGACAATTGACTAGTGAACAATC
>CANHPZ010000019.1 GCA_947462725.1 Flavobacteriales bacterium | reverse complement strand
GGCATAATTTCTTCGATGTAGGTCTTCTCCGGATTTGAAGAAGCAGCCAGCAAATCACTTTCACTGAAATAGCGCAAGGATGCATAATCGGTAATTCCCGGACGAACCGACAGGACCTTCCTTTGCTCGGCGTTGTATAAAGCTACGTAGCGCGGCACTTCCGGACGAGGTCCCACTACACTCATGTCGCCGCGGAGCACATTCCACAACTGCGGCAACTCATCCACTTTGAATTTGCGCAAGTAATATCCAACGCGCGTAATTCTGCTATCTGCAGAGCCAACCGTAAGTTGGCCGCTGCGTTCAGCATCGGTGCGCATGGTGCGAAACTTCAACAGGCGAAATGGCTTTTCGCCAATGCCAACGCGTTCTTGAGAAAAGAACACTCCTCCCCGACTATCGATAGAAATGGCTAGAGCGAGCAAAACAAATAGCGGAGTAAAAAGCAACAGCATGACCAACGAAAAAGCGATATCAAAACATCGTTTCATCATGCTTGCAGTGTCTTGTTTACGGCATCAATGACGGCATCACACACGCGATCAACATCGTCATCACTCAAATTGTAATAGACAGGCAGTGAGATTTCCGAGGCGTACTGCGTCCAAGCATTCGGATAATCTTCCATGCGATAGCCCAGACCTTTATAAAGCGAAAGCAATGGCAAAGGTTGGAAATGCACATTCAAGGCAATTCCCAATTCAGCCACCAAGCGAATGACTTCATCGCGCTGAGCTTCTGAAAGTGCATTTACATGCAGCATATACAAATGATAACAACTCTCGGCATTACTATGCTCAAACGTAGGCGCCGTAAACCATGGAAAGGAAGAGAATCGCTTGTTGTAGTGCAAACAAATAGCTTTGCGTCGGATGAGCGTATCAGCATCGTAGCGATCCAACTCTACCAAGCCAATAGCAGCCTGCATGTCGGTCATGTTGCACTTGTAACCGGCCTCAACAATATCATACCTCCATTGACCTGCTTGGGTTTTCGTGAGTGCATCCTTGCTTTGGCCATGTAATGCGGAAATATTGATCGACTTCCATACCTCATCATTATCAAATGGCGCGGGCAGATTGAAGGTAATGGCGCCACCTTCTGCTGTGGTCAAGTTTTTCACCGCGTGAAAAGAAAAGCCCATCACATCGGTCTGACTTCCGACCTTTTGATTTTTATAGATTGCACCGAAGCTGTGGGCTGCATCGGCAATCACCAAGATGCGACCAAGCTGCTGCTGACGCTCGTTGGCCGCCACAAATTTCTCCTTCACTTCCGGCTTACTCACCAGTTGCATGACAAAGTCGTAGTCGCACGGCATGCCCCCAATATCCACCGGCATAATCACCTTGGTGTTTGACGTGATATGCTTTTCAATTTGATGCATGTCGATGGTAAATTGACCCTGTTCCACATCCACCATCACCGGCTTAGCACCAACATGCAAAACAA
Organism: Flavobacteriales bacterium; assembly: GCA_947462725.1. Classification (GTDB taxonomy): domain Bacteria; phylum Bacteroidota; class Bacteroidia; order Flavobacteriales_D; family Sanyastnellaceae; genus JAIBBG01. Next base: position 21,099 of record CANHPZ010000019.1, on the reverse strand, counting down.
TATTAGCCGTTGCTGCATACGTGTAGGCAGGAACAATAACCTCATCACCGGGGCCCACTCCATACCAGCGCAAAACGAGCTCCACTGCATTGGTCCATGAATTCAGACATAGTGTTCGTTTGGCGGAGCAATAGGAATTTATGCGTTGCTCCAACTCACGTGTTTTCGGTCCGGTTGTAATCCAACCGGAAAGTAGAACTTCCGTAACGGCATCGATGGTTTTCTGATCAATGCGCGGAGGCGAAAAAGGAATGGGCTTCATACGTGTGCGAAATAAGAACAAAAAATGAATGGAGAAATCCGGGCATACGACCGAGTTATTCAATCCCCCTGTTTAAACCGAAGAAAGCCAATTGCCGAAGGCTTCGTCCCAAGGTCCTTTTACCATTGGCTGTTGCAACAAAACCTCTAACTGATCCAAAAATGCATCACGCTGGAGGTTCACAGCACCAAGACTTGTGAGATGATCATTGGGTACTTGACAATCGACCAGGTGAATTTCAAGTTGTGGTAAGAACCGACATAGCTGTATGAGGCCGGCTTTTGAAGCGTTGGGCTCGCGCGAGAACATGCTTTCGCCAAAGAAAATCCCACCCAAGGAAACCCCGTACAAACCGCCACACAACACATCATCCTTCCACACTTCCAGAGAATGCGCCATTCCTATATCGTGGAGTTTGCAATAGGCCTCCACCACTTCATCGTGTATCCACGTCTGCCCTTCCCGTTCACCGCTGCGGCATGCTTCCATGACATCCTTAAAAGCCGTATCCATCGTATAACGGAAGAAATTGCGATTGAATGCATTGCGCATGGAGTGTGAAATCTTCACGGCATCCACCGGCAATACGCAGCGTTCATTGGGACAATACCAATGCAATTCACCAGGATTGTTGTACCAAGGGAAAACACCGCAGAGGTAGGCCTCAACCAAACGCTCCACCGACAAATCACCTCCCACTGCAACGATATCGTGCTCAAACTCACTGCGCTCAGGGAATCCAACAAAATCGGGGTGTAGCTGATAAATGGGCATAATACTATTCTTCAAAAATAGCCCGTGAGCATCATTATTCTGCAATCACCAAAGGCATCGAGAAAACAACTCCATGCTTTTGCAATCTCACGATATAGTAACCGGCATTAAAACACAAAGAAGGAATTTCGAATTCCTTTGTATTGATGCGACTGTCCCAAATCACTCCACCGGATGTATCTAGAATACTCGCGTGATCAATGAGGTCAATACTGCGTAGATAAATGGTTTCTCGCATACCGGCAGGGTTTGGATATAAACGACACCCTGAAGAAAGGAATTCATGAACGCTTGAACTCGATTGCACTTCGCCAATAGTCTGCGCAGAACATCCGTTTGAATCAATCACTTGAAGCGTGTAATCGCCAGCCGATAAACCTAACCAAGAAGCAGAGTCAGAAGCCACTGAATCGAGTGAAAACTCATACGGCAAAGTTCCTCCGGTGCCCGATGCATGGATGGCACCATTCGACATTCCATCCCACTCAGGAAATGATTCCCATGTCAAGATCAATGGGTCAGGCTCAGCGATGACCGCGATAACTTCAGACACACAACCATGGTTATCGAATGATGTCAGGCTATAGCTACCGGCAGCCAATCCATCGAGCTGCGGATTTTCTAGCCAAGCATATGGCGGTGTTCCACCGAAGAAATTCACTTCTATCCAACCGTCTTGCCCACCATTACAAAGTGCATCATGAACTTCGGCATTCATCGCAAACAAATCGGGCTGAGAAATTTCAAAAGTGAACGAAGCCTCACATCCCATTTCATCTGTTATCCAAACTTCGTAACTACCGGCGCCGATTGCCAAGAAATGCCCGGTTTGATTGGTGTCATTATTCAACACATAATTATTGGTCGCAAATTCCGCGAATACAAATGCTTCGCCATCGAAATTCCCGTGACAAGAAACATCTAGCGTTTGAACGGTTGCAACAAGCGGATCAGTGATTGAAAGCACGATAGTGTCTGAAACAAAATGATTGCCCCAGGCATCATATGCATCCAACCAAATGCGACTAGGCTCAGTCAAGCTAATGTGTCGAATCGTATCACCGGTGCTCCATGCGTAGGAATTCCAAGTGTTCGATTCAATCCACTCAGAAGCGTTGATGCAGATTTGAAAATTATGACCCGAGGCTAATTCAACGCGCTGCGACTCACCTTCCACCAAATGCAACTGCTGATTGGAGGGAACATTAAACCATGTATCGATAATTCCGGACGGCCACCTAACGGTTATCGAGTCGAGCATGTTTGTGGTTCCCAAACCAAAAAACTCACTAAAACTATTTTGTGCCAAATATCCTTCGCCACAATAGGTGTAGCGGGTATAAACCATCGAGTCGGCATAACAATGAATCCAACTTGAAACACCATCGTGATTAGAGACCGTTCCTTCCAAATTGATCTTCATCCAATTATTTCCATTGGGTAGCGCGGTCCAAAAAGTAGAAATACTTGGTCCAGATTTACAAATACCCATATCCGCCAATCCATCGCCATTGAAATCACCAATCGCGCTCGATCTGCTCCAACCTTCATCGCCAAGCATGCCGCTTTCCATGAGACCTGAAACAAAACCTTGCTCTTCATTCATGAGCAACTGATTTTCGCCAATCAGATTAATGTGAGGTGTTGAACACACATGCAAATCCTGCTGGCCATCTCTGTCTGCATCAATGAACTGCGCCGACCAACAAAAAAGATTCAGTTGTGTGCCCAATGCTTCAGCTGCATCTGTGAACGTGCCATCGCCATTATTGAGCTTGTGCAGGTTTCCACCAACGCCATTGGTAATGTAGATATCGAGATCGCCATCGTTATCAAAATCATCAGCCGTGGCGGTCATACCAAAAATATAATCATCCAAATTCGCTGCTACGCTGACATCAGTAAATGTTCCATCACCGTTGTTATGATATAAATAATTGGGAACCTCATATCGGTCGTTGATGACTAGTAAATCCGGATAGAGATCATTATTATAATCCATCCACAGCGACACGAAAGTATAATTGACCATGGATTGAAAGCCTGCGGCTGCAGTGACATCGGTAAAGTGCGCATTGCCCTCATTACGATAGAGCTGATTATCAGAATTCACGAAGCCCGCTGATGTAGGATCATACGTGCAAACAAACAAATCCAAATCACCGTCGAGATCATAATCGCCCCACGCATGGCCATAGGACTGAACGCTATCAGCTGAAATACCGGATAAAGCATCCAAAGGAACAAGTAAATCAGGCCCCACACGTTGGAAAAGGTGAACTGGCATTTCTAAACCCGTAAGCGACAAGTCGCGGTCACCATCATTATCGAAATCTACCCAAGTGAGCTGCTTGATTTCTCCAATTGTGCTCCATGGCATGGAGGCCGACTCGAATACATCAATGCCTCCTTTGATAAAAAGTGGGGCACTACCATTCTGGCAAAGTGTAACATCGTCGATGCCGTCACCATCGAAATCCGCTAGGGAGATTCCGCCTCCCCAATATCCTCCTACATACTTATGAGTAAGAGCTTCAGGCAGCAAACTCTGAGTGAAAAACTGCGCTTGAGCCATACAAGACCACAACAACACTGCTGCGCAGGTGATCGTAGTCGTGACGTTATTGCTTTTTCTCGTTTGCATCCATTAGCTAAGGTTCAACGAAAATAGAACAACCCGTCGCAATGGCAATCGCCAACATCAATGGATAAGAAACCCATCGGCACAATCGCTAGGAATGCTATCGAACTATTTCCAATCGGCGCTCAATTACTGCAGCTGGAGAATGTACTCGAAGCATATAGATTCCTGAAGCCCAAGAGGAAACATCGATTCGTGACTGTCTTTGAACCGTAATGATGTGTTTGCCTACCATGTCGAATACTTCAATCGCATCCGCCGTTTGCGCATTGATGAGCACACTCACCTCAGTGCTAGACGGGTTTGGCCAAATCTGCACATACACCAAATCGAGCTCGGCTATTGATGTAATTGTCAAATTCAAAACAACCACACTGTCACAACCTTGAGGAGTGATGTACGTGTAGGTGTATTCACCGGACTCAGTCAGTAATACTGTATTCCATTCATAAGAAGTATCGGTCGTTACATAAATAGTCGTATCCGAATTGAAACCACATGAGCCATCTTCGAAAGTAGCTTGTGAATTGTAATTGCATGCTCCGCTGTTGGTGCAGCCATAGATTTCAAATAAATCGCATAGACCATTGTTGTTTTCATCCAAGTACTCACAAGACCCTTCCAATAGGCAACCTGCATTCGGATTGAAATTGCATGCAGCTAAATCATTACAACCCGGGAAAGTGCAAGAGTTGTTGTCTGTAGTGGCTTCAGGATTGAAGTTGCACGCCGATGGATATGTGCAACCTAATACTTGATACAAACAGGTTCCATCATCTTCGTTGGCTTGAGCATCATAATTGATGGCCAATGGATCGATACAACCCAACATACAAGAGCCATCAAAATTTGTTGCCAGCGGATTGTAGTTTACCGACAATGGATTGGTGCAACCGGGAATTTCCAAGCAATCACATACACCATCAGCGTCTACATCAATCAGGCATTGACCTGAGCAGTCGAAGCATGATGCTGAAGGATACGTGCAAGTGTTATCATCGGTCGTGGCCGTTGAATCAAAGTTACATGCTGTGGCATCCATGCAACCCAAATAGATACAAGAGCCATCGTCAAACGTAGCGTCTGCGATGTAATTGTCGGCAATCGAATCCGTACAACCCATGATATCGAAAGGATCGCAAATACCATTATTATTCACGTCCTGCAAACACATGCCTGCGCAATCATAAGCGTATTCAGCATAAATGCAGCTGGCTTCGAGCAAGCATCCGGCTTGGGCATCATAATTACACGCCGATGAATCTGTGCAACCCGGGAAAACACAAGAGCCATCATCACAGCCGGCTAAATCATCATAATTACAAGCGGTTACATAGGTGCAGCCAGGGAAAAAACAAGATCCATCATCACAACCGGCATTGCTATCATAGTTACATGCAGCAGCATTGGCGCATCCCGGGAAAAGACAACTGCCGTCGTCGCAACCGGCAGTTGAATCATAATTGCAAGCGTCCATATTCATGCAGCCTGGAAATGCACAAGAACCATCATCATCCGATGCGGTTGAATCGAAATTACATGCTGCGGGATCAGTGCATCCGAGGTAGATACATGAGCCATCATCGGTTGTCGCATTGGGGTTGTAATTATCAGCATTCACATCCATGCAACCCAAAAAGTCAAACTCATCACAAATACCATTGGAATTGCCATCATGCAAGCAGATGCCGGCGCAGTCATAAGCAAATTCCGGATACAAGCAGATTCCATCCAACGGACATCCGGCAAGTGCATCATAGTTGCAAGCTGTTACATCGGTGCATCCGGGGAACGTGCAAGAACCGTCATCACATCCTGCGTTAGCATTGTAGTTGCACGCCGCAAGGTTTAGACATCCAGGGAATACACAAGAACTATCATCACATCCCGCTGAAGCATCATAGTTGCATGCATTGCTATCCATGCAACCGGGGAAGATGCACGAACCGTCATCGGTCAATGCCGTTGAATCAAAATTGCAAGCTGCAGGATCTAGGCAGCCGATGTAGATGCATGAACCATCATCAACAGTCGCATTCGGGTTGTAGTTATCCGCAGTGATATCGGTGCAGCCCTCCATATCAAACTCGTCGCAAATACCATTGTTATTTCCATCGTGCAAGCAATTACCGGCACAATCATATGCATACGCAGGATAGTTACAACTGCCAATGAGCAAGCATCCCACTGACGCATCATAATTGCATGCTGCAGCATCATTGCATCCGGGAAAGCTACAAGAACCATTGTCACAACCCGCAGCTATATTGAAGTTGCACGCCGCAGAATCAGTGCATCCGGGCCAAACGCAACTACCATCATTGCATCCCGCAGAAGAGTCATAGTTACAGGCGGAAATATCTGTGCAACCGTAAAACAAGCAAGAGCCGTCATCGTCAATTGCCGTAGAATCAAAATTGCACGCCGAAGGATCTATGCATCCAATATATATGCATGTGCCATTATCATAGGTCGCATAAGGATTGTAGTTATCGGCATTCACATCCGTACAACCATAAACATCAACTTCATCACAGATGCCATTTCCATTCACGTCATTCAAGCAATTGCCCGCGCAATCATAATTCGGAACGGGATAGTCGCAATATCCATCGTAACAACCCGCAGTAGCATCGAAATTGCATGCATCAGGATCATTGCATCCCGGGAAGGTGCATGAGCCATCATCCGTATCCGCTTGCGCATCGTAATTACATGCAGTGCTATTGGTGCAACCGGAGGTCAAACCCAAACACACACAATTTACCGACAGTGTATCATCAAAGGTCAATGCATTTCCGTCATCGCAAGGATTACCCGGAAAAGTGCACGAATTATCTTCAATTGTGGCTAATGCATTATAGTTGCATGCTTCAACCGCGGTGCATCCGTAAACGTCCGAAACCGGAGATCCTACACAAACACAATCAGCAGAATATGCATCGTTTATAGTGGAAGCATCGCCATCGTCGCATGCGGTGCCTGTATATAAGCATGAACCGTCAGCTATAGTGGCAGACAGGTTGTAATTGCATGCGAGTGCATCCATGCATCCCAGCAAATCACCGGCGCATACACATTCAGCATTGTAAACATCATTGGTTGTTTGAGCATTCCCATCGCTGCAAATTTGTCCGATATAATAACAAGATCCATCATTAACCGTGGCATTCACATCGTAATTACACGCCACTGCATCTGTGCAGCCAGGCACCTCGCTAATGGCCTCGCCGACACAAATACAATCTGCTGAAAATGCGTCATTAATTGTAGCAACATTGCCATCATCACAAGCATCACCGGGAAATAGACATGTACCATTTTCGATGGTCGCCAACGGATTGAAGTTACACGCTGAATTAGATGTGCACCCCTCTACTTCCACAACACTTCGAGGCTGATGAAAACCTTGAGTAAGAATATTGTTGCTCGCGGTAAGTGTGGTGATGAACGTCTCTCCCAACGTATAATCCAGACTGAACTGATTCGATGCATACGAACCACCAGCAGAGGCAATTACTGAAGGACTTAAGGATTGTGCAGAAACAACTGCAGCTAAAAGCAGGAACAACAAAGAATAAAAATGACGCATAGCGAATGATTTGTTTAGGTTAAATCCACCAGGGATGTTCACCGAGCGAAAATAGCACCGGAGAAGTTTATCTCTTGCACCAAGTCAACTGATAAAAAGCATTAAGGCTTGCGATCGAAATACTTCATATACCGCAAGCCGTCGGAGACATAATACGGATCATGCGTTTGAGACCTCCCACTGAGAGGAAAACGTTTTCCTGTGTTGTGTATATGAAAGGCATCCTTCCATTTTTTCTTCTGGAGAAATCTGCCGTACTCCTTCTGAATCCACTTCGCACCTTCCATTGCCGCCACTTCTTCATCGCGGATATCGTCGATCGAAACTCCTAGCGCAATAATCTTGTACCCCATGAGCTGAAAAGGTCCCCAGCTGCTGGACAATTCGCGGAGTTCATCATCGGACAGCGACTCCAAGTGCTCCTTTCGCACCGACTCATACTTGCGTCGTTTGCCTTCCTTGACCTTCACCAATTCGCGGTAAACGTGCTGCTCAAAACGATGCCCTGCAGGCTTCTCTCCGCTGCATTCCAATACCGCAAGCGCCATCAAATAGCTGTAAGGCAAGTCGAGTTCATCGGCAATCAAGTGCATTTCTTCGCCGTAGTTCTGTTCACACCAATCAAGGTCGTTTATCCCGAAAGGCCGAGGATTTTCAGGTAACTCAATACCTAAACTAGCCCTAACGAATTCAGCCAAATCATAACGATACCAAAACAACACTGCTAACCCAAAGACCAACGGCAATAGCCATTTCCAGTGCGTGCGTATGTAGTTTTTGAAACGTTCGATCATGCCTTTCATTCCTTAGTCATCCCATGGCTATGCGCATTACGCCGCTTTAGGTTCTGAACGAAACATTAAAGCAAAGAGCACAGCAACAACCAGAGAATACAAGGCAAACGACAGCCATATTCCCGACCAGTCCTTACCTCCATCACCTGCGGTGTAATATGCATCGATGAGCACACCGCTGATTTTACTTCCGAAATATGCGCCTACTCCATTCGTCATCATCATGAACAGACCTTGGGCACTCGACCGAATGCTGGCATCCGCAGTAGTCTCGATGAACAATGAACCACTGATATTGAAAAAATCGAAGGCCATACCATACACGATGCACGACAGGATGATCATCCACAAGCCTCCGGCCGGATCGCAATAAGCAAATAACCCAAACCGCAACACCCAAGCAATCATCGAAATCAGCATCACTTGTTTGATGCCAAAGCGCTTCAGGAAAAATGGAATGGTCAGAATGAAGAGTGTTTCAGAAATCTGAGAAATCGACATGATGATGGTCGAATATCTCACAACAAATGAATCGGCATACTCCGGAAAACGTTTGAAGTCATCCAGGAATGAGTCGCCATACATATTTGTCAACTGCAGCGCCGCCCCCAAAAACATCGAAAAGATGAAGAACAAGGCCATACGATAATTACCCAACAACCGGAAAGCACTCAAGCCTAGCTGATCGGCCCATCCGGCCGACTTATTGATGCTGCGCTGAGGAGGGCATTTCGGCAATGTGAACGCATAGATACCCAACGCGATTGCCGCGATTGCCGCTATGATGAACTGATTGGCATTGGCTTTACTACCGGTAATATTTGTAATCCACATGGCTACAATAAAGCCAACCGTTCCCCATACACGTATGGGTGGAAACGTTTTGACGACATCATAATTGGCGTCCTTCAATATGCGAAAGCTGATGGAATTCGAGAGCGAAATGGTCGGCATATAGCAGATCATGGCTGCGAAAATGACATAATACAACGTATCCGGATCATTGACCTGAGGAACGTAAAATAGGATTGCGCCATAACAGATATGCAACAATCCGTAGAGTCGCTCTGCATTCATCCAGCGGTCGGCTATGATGCCGGTGATGGCAGGCATAAACAAGGAAGACAAAGCAAGCGTGCTGAAGATGGCTCCAAACTGAGCACCTGTCCACCCTTTCGCATTGAAGCAATAGGTTCCTATAGTGATCAGCCAGGCGCCCCAAACAAAAAACTGCATGAAGCCCAATGCGGTTAGACGAAAACGAATCATGGTGTATTGGTTTTTGCCAAAAATAAGTGTTCGATGCAAACCGCCTGCTTCATCACAATCAAATGTCGGGATGGCCAATTCAACCAATGGGCTAACATCACTTAATTTGCACCGTGTTTTTTCCGCAACGCAATACTCCCCGATGGATCATTTTTATGATCGATGTCGCCATATGCTTGACTGCTTATGTGGCAGCCTATTCGGTCAGGTTTGAATTTGCTCCACCGGGCTCAGAAATAGCTTTAGCCAAAGCCTTTCTCCCCATCCTACTCGCCGTTCGCATCATCAGCTTTCTTCTGGGTAAGACATACGCCGGTATCATCCGATACACGAGTTCGCAAGACACACTGCGCATCTTCACTGTGCTCACGATAGGAAGTGTTGTTTTCTCTGTGCTCAACCTCTTTCGATTTCAGTTTGGCGACGGACTCTATTTCATTCCCTATTCTATCGTAGTGCTCGAATACTTGCTTACACTATTTAGTATGGTGGTAAGTCGTATTGCGGTGAAGGTCATTTATCTCGAATTAAAAACTCCCGACAAAGTGCGCAAGCGCGCCATTATCTATGGTGCCGGAGAAAGCGGACTCATCACCAAGCAAGCCATTGATCGCGACCCGCGATCAGCCATGGAAGTGATTGCTTTCATCGACGACAATCCACGCAAGCACGGCAAGACACTCGACGGTAAAGAAATCTTTTCGCGCAGCAAACTCCGTGAAATGTATGCGGCAGGAAAGGTGGATGAGGTCATCATCGCAATTCCCAGCCTCGATCGAAAGATGAAGACCGACTTCATCAGCAAGGCACTCGAGGCCAACGTGCATGTATCAAATATTCCTCCGGTGAATCAGTGGATTGGCGGTGAGCTCAGCGCCAAGCAACTCCGCGAAATACGCATCGAAGACCTGCTCGGCCGTGAGACTATCAAACTTGAAAGCGCTTCTGTAGCCGCGCAAATCAATGAGAAAGTTGTACTTGTAACAGGCGCTGCAGGAAGCATTGGCAGTGAACTTGTACGCCAAATTTTGGCCTACAATCCCAAGCTGGTTGTTATCCTTGACCAAGCAGAAACCCCCATTTTCTTACTCGAAAACGAACTCATACTTAAAGGGTTCAAAGGGAAGTTTGAAGTGGTCATGGGCGATGTATGTCAGGCCGATCGTATGCGCCGAATGATGGCACACTTTCGTCCGCACATTGTGTATCACGCCGCTGCCTACAAGCATGTACCGCTGATGGAGCACAACCCCAGTGAAGCGGTACTCACCAACGTGGAAGGCACGCGCATCATGGCCGATCTGGCCCACGAGTTTGGAACTGAAACATTCGTTTTCATCAGTACCGATAAGGCAGTGAACCCAACCAACGTGATGGGAGCTACCAAGCGAGCTGCGGAAATTTATGTGCAGGCTAAAGACAAGGTGAGCCCAACGGCATATGTTACCACACGCTTCGGTAATGTGCTCGGATCTAACGGCTCGGTAATTCCAACCTTCAAAAAACAAATTGAAGAAGGCGGGCCGATTACAGTAACCCATCGCGATGTAACCCGATTCTTCATGACGATTCCTGAAGCTGTGCAACTGGTGCTTGAAGCAGGCGCCATGAGCAATGGCGGAGAAATATTGGCCTTCGACATGGGCGAAAGCGTGAAAGTGCATGACCTGGCTATCAACATGATCAAGCTTTCGGGCTTAGAGCCTGGACGCGATATTGAGATTAAGTTTACCGGTTTGCGACCCGGTGAAAAACTGTTTGAAGAAGTGCTGAGCACCGCGGAGGGAACTATTCCCACCCATCATCCGAAAATTTTGAGAGCTAAGGTGCGCGAGTATGACTATACAGAAGTCGCGCAGCGAATCACAGCACTCGTGCAACTCTTCGACGAGCAAAACAACGAGAAAATTGTGAGTCATCTCAAGCAGTTGGTACCTGAGTATATCAGTGAAAACTCGGATTATAGTCGTTTGGATGCAAAGCACTAACCGCGTTTAGCACGAATTGAATACTTTTGTCAGCCGAAAAATCACCATGGAAAACACCACTTATTATGCGCATCCATCTGCCATTGTTGACGAAGGTTGCACAATTGGCAATGGCACTAAAATTTGGCATTTCACGCATATTATGCCCAAGTGCATAATTGGAGAAGGATGCAACATCGGACAAAATGTGGTCATTTCTCCCGAGGTTGTGCTCGGTAAAAATGTGAAGATCCAAAACAACGTGTCGATATATACCGGGGTTACCTGCGACGACGATGTGTTTCTGGGGCCTTCCATGGTATTTACAAACGTTATCAATCCGCGAAGCGCTATCAATCGCAAAAGTGAATACGCCAAAACACATGTTGGCAAAGGGGCCACCATTGGGGCCAATGCCACTATCGTTTGCGGACACGACATTGGAGCATTCGCCTTCATAGGCGCAGGAGCTGTAGTGACGAAAAACATTCCGCCCTACAGTTTGTGGGTGGGAAATCCGGCCAAACAAATCGGTTGGATGAGTGAATACGGACATCAACTTTCTTTTAACCACGAAGGCATAGCCGAATGTCCGGAATCAAAAGATCAATATAAACTGCATAACGGAAGCGTTAGCAAAATTCAATAAGGAAGCAGATATGAGTAAAGTGAAATTCGCGGTAATAGGCCAAGGGCATATTGGAAAGCGTCATGCAGAAATGGTTCGTCGCAATGAAGCATGTGAATTGATTGCGGTGTGTGATGTGCTCGGCGCAGAGCAACTGGGCTTAGGAAGTCTGGATGTCCCGTTGTATAACGACCACAAAGCCATGCTCGAAGCGCACCCCGATATCGAGGTCATCAATGTTTGCTCACCCAATGGGTTTCATGCCGAACACGCCATGGCCGCTTTGGAGGCCGGCAAACACGTGGTTTGTGAAAAGCCAATGGCATTGCACAAACACGATTGCGAAGCACTCATTTACAAAGCCCTCCAAATGCACCGTCAAGTGTTTTGCGTGATGCAGAATCGCTTCTCTCCTCCTTCGGAATGGCTCAAAAAAATTGTCAGCGAAAAAATCGTTGGCGACATATACATGGTTCAGCTCAACTGCTATTGGAACCGCGATAATCGTTACTATAAAAAGGGCGGCTGGAAAGGTCTTCAAGATTTAGATGGCGGAACACTCTTCACTCAGTTCTCACACTTCATTGATATCATGTATTGGCTCTTTGGAGACATCACTGAAATACAAGCCAAATTCAACGATTTCACCCATAGTCACTCCACCGATTTTGAAGATAGCGGATTTGTCAATTTCAAATTCGTGAACGGCGGAATGGGTGCTATCAATTACTCGACTGCTGTTTGGGACACCAACCTGGAAAGCAGCCTCACCATCATCGGCAGCAAAGGCAGTGTGAAAGTTGGCGGGCAGTACATGGATAAAGTAGAATACTGCCACATCGATGGCTACGCTATGCCTGAATTGGCGCCCACCAATCCGGCCAACGACTACGGTCACTACAAAGGCTCAGCAAACAACCACCACTACGTTATTCAAAATGTTGTCGACACCATTCAAGGTCATTCTACCATTACAACCAATGCATTGGAAGGATTGAAAGTGGTAGATATTATTGAGCGCATTTATGCATTGCGCAGCGATAACCGCAAATCATAAACATGATTGAATCGGACGTTTTAATTGAAGTGGTTGCATCCACCGTTCAGTCGTGCATGCAAGCGCAAGCCGGCGGTGCCGCGCGCATTGAGTTGTGCTCTGCACTGGGGGCTGCGGGTATTACCCCAAGCTCCGGGCTGCTTGAAGTTGTCAAGCGCCATGTGCGCATCCCCATCTACGTGATGATACGTCCGCGTGAAGGCAATTTCACCTACAGTCATTCCGAAGTAGAAGTGATGATGCGTGAGATCGACATGCTCGGTGCCTCAGGTGCCGATGGATTTGTTTTCGGCGCGCTACAAGATGACTCAACCATTGACATCGCGCTCACGAAAGCATTGGTAAGACATTGCAGCGGTGCGCCAGTTACATTTCATCGCGCTATAGACTGCACGCCCAACTTGCTGCAAGCCGTTGAAGAAATTGCAGCGTGTGGTTGTGAGCGTATCCTAACATCAGGTGGAAAATCCAATTGCGCTGAAGGAATAGAAAACATTTTAGCCATGGTTGAAAAGGCTGCAAACCATATCTCAATTATGCCAGGAGGCGGCATTCGGCCTGAAAATTTCGCAGCAATCTTTCATCCATCCATCCATGAGTATCATATGAGTGGACGATCATTGCTGAAATCACCCATGCAATCTGATTTATTTGAAATGGATTGGTCAGAAACAACACGTGAAGCCATTGCGCGTGTGGTAGCAATGAGTGTGCGATAAGCTACTTCGGATAAATCATCAGTCCGCGATTTCAATAACCGCTTCTCCTCCGGACTCACCTTGCTCGCCCTCTTCGCCTTTCTCTCCGGAATAATTATGCGAAGGAAAAAGCAGCTGCATCAGCGTTGGTGAACTCGATGTATTGGCATAGGCTCCTCCGCGACCGCCCTTACCACCTGCCCCGCCATCACCACCACTGTTGTCGATGATGATACACGGCAAAAAGAGCTGGGCTCCGGATGCGCAAATCACCTTCACCGGGCTTCCTTTTCCGCCGCGACCGCCGCGACCACCGTTACCTCCTATGCCGGCGGCATAAGGATCTGAAAAAGGAGCGTTGCCGCCATTGCCGCCAACACCGCCCAAACCACCTTCGCCTCCTCGAGCAGTCAAGGTATAGGAAGCTTCCTGAGGATTTAACTTCCGCTGTACCGTCTTACCTGCACATATCGCATCCACATGCAACACCGTTTGATCCGCATTCAAATACACCCGCAACTCAACGGGCAAACCATCCACTCCTGATCCTCCATAAAAACCGTCTGCGCCTATCATGCCTGCAGGTGCCGGTGTCTGATTTGCTCCAATCCTTCCGGAGGAGGCGCTAAACTTTACCGTGCAATCATCATTTCCATCGTAACTAAACTGTTGCAGGTCATTAATCCATGGCTTGCTTTTCCAAACCACCGAAATAGTAAATGCATGATCAGCCCCAAACGAGTACGGGGGCAATTCAATGCGACCATCGAGTATGCGCGTTTGATTGAAATACAGCTCCAAACTATCTGAAGCAATGAGAGCGTCCGCCCCACTCGGTTCAAACACGTACTCAACTCCATTGGCGTAAGCAACGGTAACCAATGGTTCTAGCGTGGATCCATAACGCAGTTTTGATCGTTTAGGCAATGCAACACCAATAGAAGTTAGCGGAGGAACTTTTAAGGTAAACGATGCCTTAATCAAAGGATACTCGATGCACTGCACCTCAATCACTAAAGTCTGTTGGTTGCGCATCACCGCTGCTAAATCGACATAACACACACCATTGTCAAATGTGGCTTGCTCACTGGTGCAAAAAAATTCGCTCCACAATACATTGCCATTGAGGTAACCCGCTGTGCGGCGCTTGCCTCCGTTGGTATACGCGACCTCACAACCAAACTCCAGTTTCCCATCCAAAAACCAATGCCCAGCCAGATCGGGGCGAATCCTTATCGATTTAGGCGCCGCCGCATGAGTCGATGCGAGAGAATAAAGCGGCATGCACCCAATCATCAACAATAACAACAGGATGGAAAAGCTGTGTGAAAAGTTTCGCTTCATGCAACGGTTTTCTTTCTTTCTTTGATCGCTCAAATGTAATCTATGAAACTCGTATCCTTCAATGTCAACGGCGTAAGGGCCACCGTCAAAAAAGGCCTTTTCGAATCCATCGCGAAAATGGATCCCGATGTGCTTTGCCTGCAAGAAACCAAGGCCAACAATGATCAGGTGCGCGAGGCATTATTTGGTTTAGAAGGATATGAAATCTATTCCAGCGCTGCCGAAAAAGCCGGCTACAGCGGCACGGCCATCATTACCAAAAAAAAACCACTGAGCGTGAGCTATGGCTTCGGCATAGCCGACCACGACACGCAAGGACGCACCATCACCGCTGAATTCGAAAACTTCTATTTGGTCAACACGTATGTTCCCAACAGCGGTGCTGAACTGGTGAAACTCGATTACCGCATGACATGGGATGTGGCCATGCTCAATCACTTGAAAGAGCTCGAAAAAAAGAAACCCGTGATTTGGTGCGGCGACATGAACGTAGCGCATCAACCCATGGATTTGGCCAACCCAAAATCGAACTACAACAAATCAGCAGGATACACGCAGCAAGAAATCGATGGACTCACCACTATTCTGCAAGCCGGCTTTACCGACACGTTTCGCCATATGCATCCCGACACGGTGAAATACAGTTGGTGGAGCGCACGCTTCAACTCGCGTGCGAAAAACGTGGGATGGCGCATTGATTACTTCATTGTTTCCAACGGATTGTTGCCCAAAGTTTCCGATGCTTTTATTCTGAATGAAATTGAAGGCAGCGATCACTGCCCCGTCGGTATTACGATTCTATAGCATGAGAAAAATCGAGTTCTTAATAGCCGTTTTGTATACCATCGCTCTAATGATGATATACGCTGAAAAACCCGGCGCTCGTGTGCTGCTGCTATTCGCAACAGCCATCATTGCACTATTTTATCTGATCACAGGAGTTGGATTGAGCAGACGGAATTTGATTTTCTACGCTTGGCGATTCACCCCAATTGAAGAAAGACCTGCACTCATCATGCGTACGCTTTCCGGAGTTGCATTCGCATACTCGATTGTGACGGTTAGCCTGAACCTGCTCTTCATAAAATACTTTGAAACACATACCATCATTGCCATTGGACTACTTACGGTGGTGATGTTCTTTAGTATGCGTTTACTTGAAAATGACAACGCAGCATTAAATCGATCTATTCTGCTGCGTGCGGCACTGTTGAGTGTGGCACTCACATTTTATGCTGCAACGCCATTGCATCAGCGTATTGCTTGGCAGTATGAAGATGTATACTACCGCGAACTCTTGCAATTCGCCATAGCCAATCCGGATGATGAAGAAGCGCAGCGTGATTTGCGCGATTACGAGCAACGCATGAGAGGCGTTACACTGCCCGACTATTGATTAGGGCGTAGGTGTAACCCAAACAGCACCAGAAGAAATATATTCCTTTTTCCATATAGGCACATGCGCTTTCAATCGGTGCATGAGTCGCTCGCATGCAGCAAATGCCACATCGCGATGCTTAGCCGAAACACCGGCAATCACCGCATCTTCGCCCACACGCACCACACCTAATCGATGATGCAACGCCACATCTTCAATGGCAAACTCGGAGCGCAAGTCAGCGGCTATACGTTCAAGTTCTTTGATGACCATGCTTTCGTAGGCATCAAACTCGAGGTGTGTGACCTGCTCTCCTTTATTTGAATTGCGCACTGTTCCGCAAAACAAGACATGAGCGCCCAATGCATCATCAGCGATGGTTCGTCTCACTTCATCAACTTGAAGTGAATCATATGTGAGTTTGAAAGAATCCATCATCCGCCACTTACAGGAGGTAAAATAGCCACCACATCACCATCCTTTAGCACATCGCTGTTGGCGGCATGCACTTCGTTGATGGCTACCGCATAATTCAGCCTTTCATCAATACCGGTATATTGCTCTGCCAACATGGATCGCAATACGGATACATCACTATGCATCGGCACTTCCATCGGCAGCTCCCGAATCGCAGTCAAATCGCGAGCGGCACCAAAAAACAAAACGACAACTCTCATACGTACTTGATTAAGATGCGCGCAGCGGCAATCAGTATAATAACAATGGTAATGTAACGAACGATGCGGTGACTAAAGCGCGCGCTGCTCCATTTAGAACCAAGCAATCCTCCCACCACAACCGCCACTAGCAAAGGCCACATTTCTGTTTGAACCTGCCAACCATTCACCACAATCTGTGTAATCAATCCAGCAATCGAATTCACCAAAATGAACACGCTTGATGCACCGGCAATTTGTTTGGGGCTTCCCCATTTGGTGAGATATAAAAACGGCGCGAGGTAAATGCCGCCACCTATTCCAGTTAGTCCGGAAAGAGCACCAATCATAAACGACAGTGGATACATCCACCATTGCAACGGACGCACCGTGAGGACCTCTGTGCGTTCATGGCGCACTACCATGACGGCAGCAACAGCGACCAAGGCAACACCCAGAATTAGGAAATAGGTGCGCTCCTCCACATGCAAACTCGATGTGTAGATGCACGGCGGCACACTGCATAAAAGCAAGGCAAGCACTCCGCGCCACACAATCCAATTGGCCTTGTGAAAATGCCATGTGCCATTGGCTGTAACGATAGCATTGCAGCTGAGCGCCGACATGCGAACGGCTTCTACCCCCATAGCAGATTGGGCCAAAATTGCCAGGTACATACTGCCACCACCAAAGCCGGCAGCGCTATATACAAGTGCTACAAGAAAAAAGAGTAAAGCGTAAATCCAGATCAATGTGTTTATCTTTGAGATGCAACAAATTTGCACAAGATATTGCTCTTACCATGGACAGAAAGAACTTTCTTAAAAAAGCATTGTCAGGCACTGCGCTGCTGGCTGCAGGAGGTGCTGTAGCAGCTGTTATTAAAAACGACATCGACGAACTACAGCCCATTGACCTTTCCAAACAAGTAGGATTTAACCACCATCCGGGACACGAAACCATTATGAACGAGAACACTGTTTTACATAAAGCAAGCTCGCGCGGAAGCGCCGACTATGGCTGGCTTAAAACCAACTATTCATTTTCATTTGCCAACTACTACAACCCCGACCGCATGAACTTCGGTGTGCTGCGTGTGCTCAACGATGACTTCATTGCAGCAGGTATGGGATTCAATACGCATCCACACGACAACATGGAGATCATCACCATTCCGTTGCAAGGCGTTGTTGCACACAAAGACAGTATGGGCAATGCCGGCACCATTACCGCAGGCGAAGTGCAAGTGATGAGCGCAGGAACTGGCATTCAGCATAGTGAATTCAATCATCTAAAAGATACGGATCTGCGCTTATTTCAGATTTGGATTTTCCCTAACAAGGCCAATGTCACACCGCGATACGATCAAATGAAGTTGCCGCTCGAAAAGAAAAACGAGCTCAATCAAATTCTCTCGCCGAGCGCCGATGATGCCGGTGTATGGATTCATCAAGACGCTTGGTTCAATTTGGGAACTTTCGATAAGGATCATACGTTCAGCTATACATTGAAACAACCCAAAACACACGGTGTGTATGCGTTCATTGTTGAAGGTGATTTCACCATCAACGGACAGGCCCTCAACAAGCGCGATGGATTTGGTTTGTGGAATCTGAGCGAATTGAATATTCAAGCGAATAGTGATGAAGCGCGCATCTTGCTGATGGAAGTGCCCATGGCGTTGAATTGATTTTCTTCAACCAAAAGGGGACTACCTAAATACAAATCATTGTCAGCGACGCGCTGCTGCGCGATGGGCTGCTTTGACTAAAACGGCGATCTTCTTCAATGCACTAATGCTAGGCCTTCTGTCTACGGACTGATGCGCTACAGCGCATCGCCGTAAGGATTCTTTTATTGATACCCTGTATTTTCAATGCTTGCGTAACCTTCGCTCATCGCCCTTCATTCCTAGCCCTTATTGTCTACAACCTTGTTGAAAAACTGCGTTTTCGACTTTTCAGAATAACCCTTTGAGGCGAAGTGCTCGGATAACTTTGCCAGAAACAAACACAACCTTAAACCCAACCTTATGATGCAAGACCGACTAAAAATGATTGAAACGATGTTGGAGACAAATCCGAAGGACAGCTTTCTTCATTATGCTGCTGCGCTCGAGCACCAAAAGAATGGTGAGATAACTTCAGCCATCAAGATCATTCAGAAGATCATTAAAAACGATCCGGAGTATTTGGCTAGCTACTACCAATTGGGTAAGATGCTCGAAGAGCGCAACAAAGTGGAAGAAGCCGTTGAAGTTTATAAGTCCGGAAAAACTGTTGCCCGCAAACAAAATGATATGAAGACCTTGGGTGAATTGTCCGAAGCCTTGATGCTTTTAGACGTTTACGAAGAGTAAGCAAGCGCAGCTGTGTAAACTCAGCAGGCGTTAAACAGAATTTAAGAGACCTTAAGCGTCGCAAGCATGCTATTTTTGTTGAGCATCTTGCGACGCTTTTATTTTATGAAGAAAACCATCCTTATTCTTTGTGCCTTGGTTTCGATGCAATCCGCATACGCGTCGAAGATTCTCATCAACATGGATGAGTCGCAGGCCAATCACATGAAAGCCTATGGCATTGCGTATTGGATTTTGGAAAACAAGATCCCGTTGGAGTGGTTGCTCAACTACCGTGGTGGTAGTTTTTTGGTCGACAATTATCCCGACATCTCCAAAGAGTGTGGCATACGCGGAGTGAGTTATCAGGTAATTGCCGATGTTCAAGCCAATCAGATTTACTCAGAGATTGCCGATCCAGAAGTGAACATGGAGCGCGTGAAATTGGAAGTAGCACCGAAGATTGCCGTTTATTCGCCACCCGGAAAATTGCCTTGGGATGATGCGGTAACTCTCGTGCTCACCTATGCCGAGATTCCTTATACGATTATCTACGATAGCGAAATCATCCACAACGAATTGCCCAAGTACGACTGGCTGCACTTGCACCACGAAGACTTCACGGGTCAGTATGGTAAGTTTTACCGCAGCTTCAAAAACGCAGCGTGGTATCAGGAAGAAGTGCGCTCGCAAGAAGCACTCGCCTCTTCGTTAGGCTTCTCGAAAGTTTCCGAAATGAAGCGTCAGGTGGCGGTCAACATTCGCAACTTCGTTACCGGAGGTGGGTTTCTCTTCACCATGTGCAGTGGCACCGACTCATTCGATATAGCTTTGGCCGCAGAGGGTGTCGACATCGTAGAAAGCGTTTTCGACGGTGACCCCAGCGATCCTGCAGCACAAAGTAAACTGCAGTACCCAAATGGGTTTGCTTTTGAGAATTATCGGTTAGACAAAGACCCGAATGTCTATGAATTCTCAGACATCGACGGCACCGAAGATCATGGCAAGCTCAGCGAACTCAACGACTTTTTCACGTTGTTTGATTTCTCTGCCAAGTGGGACATAGTACCCACCATCCTCACGCAGAACCATACGCAGGTCATCAAGGGATTCATGGGTCAAACAACATCGTTTCGCGACAAGTTTATTCGCAGCAACGTCACCATCATGGGCGAAACCAAGAGCGTGAAGTGCGCCAAATACATACACGGAGAAATGGGCCAAGGTCAGTGGACCTATTACGGCGGCCATGACCCGGAAGATTATCGTCACCTCGTGGGCGATCCACCCACCGACTTGAACCTCCATCCTACATCACCGGGGTATCGTCTTATCTTGAATAATATTCTTTTTCCCGCGGCGAAGAGAGAGAAGCAGAAGACGTAGTGAAATGGTGAAATAGTGAAATGGTGAAATGGTGACGCCAGCCTTCAACTTTCAACTTTCAACCTGCAACCTGCAACTTTCAACCTGCAACTATCATTTTTTTTTACCGCAAATACGCGGAGAGAGCAGAGAAAATGCCTTAAATGACGTTACGATTCTGTAGGAGTTTGACCTCGACTTCGCTCGGGCACCGGAAGCTATCGTTTTAGTATGGCCTCGGCTCCGCTCGGCCGAGCGAAGCCGAGGCCCTGCCCCTTGCTAATATAACCCGCTGCCCGAGCGAAGCCGAGGACCGGTGCCCGAGCGAAGCCGAGG
>CANHPZ010000018.1 GCA_947462725.1 Flavobacteriales bacterium | reverse complement strand
CGCAACGATGGTTACCGCAGGTATCTACATGGTAGCGCGCAGCAGCAATTTGTACGCAATGACCGCGACAGCGAGCGACATAATCACTTGGGCTGGTATCCTCACTTCATTGCTTGGAGCCACCATTGCGCTCACTCAAAACGACATCAAGAAAGTCCTCGCCTACTCTACCGTTTCGCAACTCGGACTCATGTTTGTTGCACTAGGCATGGGCGCATACAGCACGGCTGTATTCCACGTAATCACACACGCTTTTTTCAAAGCATTGCTCTTCTTGGGTTCCGGTTCTGTTATTCACGGCATGGGCGGCGAACAAGATATCCGTCGCATGGGTGGTTTGAAAAAACACATGCGCACCACGCATTTGACCTTCCTTATTGGCACAATTGCGATCTCCGGTATTTTCCCATTGGCAGGTTTCTTCTCGAAAGATCAAATCATCGCGGTGGCATTCGAAGAAAACAAATTGATGTTTATCCTCAGCCTCGTGGTGAGTGCGTGCACTGCGTTCTATATGTTCCGATTGTACTTCCTCACCTTCCATGGAAAATTCCGTGGTACACACGAGCAAGAACACCACTTGCATGAGTCGCCTGCAGTAATGACATTGCCGCTGGTAATACTCGCCGTGCTTTCTATTGTTGGCGGATTCATCGGCTTGCCGCACGCCGTAGGTGAATCGATGCACATGCATTGGCACTGGCTCGATCATTATCTAGATGGCACCGTGGTAATGCCCGGATTGCACATGGACCTCAACACGGAATTGATGCTGATGGGCTTGGCAACTGTTATTGCAGTTGGTGGTATTTACTACGCATGGTTGAAGTATGCAAAGCGCGGTGAACTCGCATTGGAAGACAAAGACATTACTTCAGCAACACATAAATTGTTGCTCAACAAATATTGGTTTGATGAGCTATACGACTCTATTATTCGCAAGCCCGTTGATGCGATAAGCAAAGCCCTAGGCAGCGTTGTTGAACCCAAAATTATTGATGGCCTTGTTGAAGGCGCAGGCTCAGCAACACAAGCGACCGGTGGAAAAATTCGCTTGTTGCAATCAGGAAGTTTGTTCTTCTACATTCTTGTATTCATCGTTGGACTAATCGCACTACTCCTTTACATCTAATACCCCTATGCTCACCATCCTTCTGTTAGCCATACCCATTTTAGCTGCCGGGCTATTGTTTTTATCCGGAGCAAAAAATGCTCGCAACCTAGCCTTGGGCGCAGGTATACTGGAACTCATCGTTACGGTCATTGCTTTCTATGCGAACAAACAAGGCAATGCCGAGTCCCTGCTCAACTTCAATCAAGAGTGGATAGGTCCACTTGGTATTTCATACGCGTTCAATCTCGATGGAATAAGCCTCGTGATGGCGTTGCTTGTGGCCTTGCTGTTGCCCATTATCATTTACGCATCGGCAAACCGCACATATAAAAGCCCTCACTATTTCTACGGACTCATGCTCCTCATGGCGGCTTCCATGATGGGAGCATTCGCGACTACGGATGGCTTGCTGTTTTATGTGTTCTATGAATTCGCATTGATACCGATCTACTTCATGATTTTGTATTGGAGCGACAACCCCAATAAAGCGAAGATTACACTGAAGTTTTTCATCTACACGCTCTTCGGTAGTTTGTTTATGCTGGTTTCGCTCTTGTATCTCTACAACATTTCCGGTTCTTTCAATATGAATGCTCTGTATGAAGCCGGCCGTTCATTGAGTGCTGCACAACAAGGCTGGGTATTCGCCGGATTCTTTATCGCATTTGCTGTAAAGATTCCCGTATTTCCCTTCCACTCTTGGCAGCCTTCAACCTACGACGCAGCGCCAACAGCAGGCACCATGTTGCTTGCCGGTATCATGCTCAAGATGGCCAGCTACGGATTAATTCGTTTGGTAATTCCCGCATTGCCCGATGGCGTTGCTGAATATGGCACCTGGGCGTTGGCACTTTCTGCAGTGAGTGTTATCTACGCTTCATGCATGGCTATTGTGCAGCAGCGATACAAATTGCTCATCGCATGGTCTTCGATTGCTCACTTGGGTGTGCTCAGCGCAGGTATTCTTGCCGGCAATGCCCAAGGTATCCAAGGTGGCGTCATGGAGATGCTTTCGCACGGTATTCTTTCTGTGGCTCTCTTCTTCGTTTACGATATCATCGAGAGTCGAGTGCACCACGATGACATGCACAAAATGGGTGGTATCCGCGAAGTGAATCCACTCTTTGCATTTTTGTTTTTCGCCGTAGTTATGGGCTCGGTTGCGCTGCCAATGACAAGCGGATTTGTTGGTGAATTCCTTCTGCTAATCGGATTTTATCAAGTAAGTCCATGGCTAACTGCTGTGGCCGGACTCACTGTAGTGCTTGGAGCTGTTTACATGCTACGTGCATTCCAGGTGATGATGCTCGGCAGCGCAGCGGCGAGCATGCTGAACTTCGCTCCATTGAACCGTCACGAAAAAACCGTACTCACAATTTTGGTGATACTCATTATCGCTTTGGGTGTTTATCCCGATCCGATTCTCTCCACATCTAACCCTTCCGTTGAATCTCTCTTACAAGGCCTGAACCGATGAAAGAAATTTTAATTATATCCCTTTTGGGTATTGTAGTGCTTGCGCTTGATGTTTTGAAAATGCGCAAGCTCGTGTTGCCTATTTCTGCGGCAGGGCTCCTGGGGCTCATCGCGTGTTGTGTGCTCGACTGGAACCATAACGAAACTCCATTCGCGCAGTATGGTGGCATGCTCACTTTCGACAACATGGCATTGGCTTTCACAGCAGTGTTCGCATTTATCGGCCTCTTTTGGTTGCTCCTTGCAGGCGACACTTACACCGCTAATACTTCAAAGCGCACCGACATATTTGCTCTTGTGTTATTCAGCATGTGCGGCGCCGTTGTGCTATCTGCTTACACCAATCTCGTGATGCTATTCCTCGGCGTTGAAATTCTTTCCATTCCTGTTTATGTACTTGCGGCGAGTAACCGCAAAAACGTTCTGAGTAATGAGTCCGGATTTAAGTATTTCTTCTTGGGATCACTTGCTTCTGCAGTGCTCCTCTTTGGTATTTCATTGACGTATGGCGCCGTAGGTTCGTTCGAATTGACCGCCATACAAGAGCACATCTCGGGTGGATATTACAGCCCTATGATTCTCATTGGCACAGCATTGATGCTTGTCGGATTTTCATTCAAAATTTCCGTTGCTCCTTTTCACATGTGGGCACCGGATGTGTACCAAGGCGCACCAACTCCGGTAACCGCCTACATGGCAACCGTCGTGAAGGGCGCTGCCTTTGCGGGTATGTTCAAACTATTCGGTACTGCATTGCTTCCCCTCCCTGCTGCATTTACCACCGCACTTGCGGTTATGTGCGGTATTACGTTAATTGCCTCTAACCTAACTGCCGTTGTACAATCGAATACCAAGCGCATGCTTGCCTTCTCGAGTATCTCTCACGCAGGTTTCATGCTTGGATTCATTCTCGTTGCTTCCACCACTTCTCCAAAGTATTTGATCTATTATACACTCACCTATAGCTTGGCCAGCCTTATCGCGTTCTTCGTGATTCAGCACGTTGCCGCAATTCAAAACGAAGATGACTCAACTGATGCTTTCAAAGGGTTGGTAAAACGCAGTCCGGTAATGGCCATCAGCATGACGGTTGCGCTATTGAGCATGGCCGGTATCCCACCGCTGAGCGGATTCTTGGCGAAATATTATGTGATTTCCAACATGGTTAATCACGGATATATGGCACTGGTGATCATCATGATTCTCACATCTGCCGTTGGTGCTTTCTATTACCTCCGTGTAATCAGCGCCATTTTCACACCGATTGAAAATGCAGGCAGAATCATGACTAGCGACGGCATGCGCCGCACGTTTATTGTGTTGAGTTTGCTGATTGTGGTATTGTTCTTTGCGGCGAGTTTGCTTGAATTGCTTTAGTGAAATGGTGAAATGGTGAGATAGTGAAATGGTGAAATAGGACGGTTTGCTTCCATTTCACCACTTCACTATCTCACTACTTCACTAATAAAGATAACCCGGATCACCAAGATTGCCACGCTTCTGAATTTTCAAATCTTGCAGCAAGGCCGATTTGATGTTGAGCTGCATCATATAACTCTGACGTTGGCCAAAAGGCACGTAGTTCATCGAGAACTCCCAGCAATGCAAATCCCAATGCAAGCCGATATTGGTTGTGGTGAAATCACGCAATCCAAAATCGCTTAACGCAATATGCTCGTAACGTGCATTGCTCATATCGTATCCACTATTGAAACTAATCGCCCAGTGCTTAAATAGCGTCACATCACCGCTAAAGGTGAACGCTTGTTTTAACGTTAGTGTATCCCGCTGCACAGCAGGATCCCACACTTTGCCAATACGGAAATTGTAATTCACGTTCAAACTCCACGGCACACTGAAGTCGATGAGATTGTCTCCATTCTTTGTCATTAACTCCTGTTCTGCGGCAGTTGGCGCAGCATTACTACCGGCGTTATCGCGATTCTTGCTGCGAAACTGAAATCCCAACGCGAGGTTGGTTCCTTCCATACGCATCAACTGTTTATTGGTCACGGCTAAAAATTGATTCACCTCACGCCCCAATGAATCACGGTCGTAAAAACTATAGGATGAGTTGTAATTCAACGTCAACTTCTTCGCAATCGTTGTGAAGGCACTCATAGAAAGATTGCTGAAGTTGAGTGAATCAGCAAGCGTATTATAGCTCAGTGATTTCTTCCAACTATCGAGTAATTTCAATTTGGTATATGTCGGTTTGGCGGCAGACTTATCACGCACTTTCGCTTCGATATTATTGGTTGAACTCCAGTTCAGATTCAGCTGCTGGCGCATATCCTGTGGTTGAAAAGCAGCAACATCAAAAGGAGTGTAGCCCACAAACTCACCGGTGCTGCTGTACATATCCACCCTATTACTGCTCATCGGTGTGTAGCTCGCACCGATGTTCCACTGCACCATATGACGAATTGCCTTCACCGCAGTCTTATTACCCAAATTGAATGTTCCATACAATCGCGAATTGAAATTACCCGAGGCACTCCAATTGAGTGCGCTTCGCATTCCATACAGTGTATCCAGCTGCAGCCCACCACCATCACTAAAGCCCGATGCCTGTAAATATTTGAAGGTGTTGATGAGTGAGCTATTGAGCGAAAGAGTGAGCGTGCCGTATTGCTTGGCGCGCATCGATGTTGATGCTTGCGCCTGCACCCGCAAACCGTTGCGACTGCGCTGCCACAGCGTATCCAATTTATTCAATGCGAAATAGCTCGCATTTTCACTCACGGAGTTAGACAAATCAGCTGAAGCGGTGACACCGATGTTGTCCAGGAATCTCTTCATGAGCAGATTATTTTCGGCCAAGCGACCGAGCGTAATGCGCGACATGTTGAGATTGGCCGTTGGCAGTGTCACTTGGATGTTGCGCGATTGGGTGTTTTGTGTGTGCCCTGCTGTGAGACCCATATTGAACGGAGTATCAGGCCAACGCTTGGTCCATTGCACACGCGAACTGAATGTGCTGCTCAAGAAATCCTGCTGCGACGTATTCAAGTTGTTGCGGAAGTTGTTGAGCGTTCCGAGATTCACACTCGATGAAAACGTGGAGTTCGGACGGGCCTTCGGGTCTTGACTGTGCGTCCACTGAATATTGAAATTGGTGGTCTTTCCATAGTCGGGCAGCTCAGATATTCCGTTGATGTTGACAGCGCGACTAATATTGAAATTCCCCGTGTACTTGTAGAGCTTCTTATACGACGTGACATTGCGCACAGCCCAGCTGCCTCGCGTGTAGACATCAAATAAAAACTTCGTATCCATGTGCTCATTCACCGGCAGGTAGTAACCCAGATTCTGAATGAAAAATCCCTTTTGATTGGCATTACCATAACCGGGCAGCAAAATCCCTTGCACCGACTCCTGCTTGTTGGGGAAAAAACCGAATGGCAATGCTAAGGGTGTTGGCACTTTTCTGAACTTCAGAAAAAGCGGACCCGACACCACCTTCTCATTGGGAATTACCATAGCCTTGCTGAGTTGAAAGTGATAGTGAGGGTTCTCAGCATTGCAGGTGGTGAGCTTTCCCTTTCCAACCGAAATCCAATTGTTGGAAGCCTTTTTGGAAACTTCGGAGAGCAAGTACGCCTCGCCTTGCTCCGTGCGCACACCATAACTGACACCCCGCTGAGATTTAAAATTGTAGGCCAATGAGTCCTCTTTAAACTCGGTTGCACCGTCTTTAAACGTGGCGCGCTCGATAACATGACCAAGACTATCACGCTTTCCCACTGCATGCGCAGTAAAATCAGCGAGTGAAAATCGAATGTAATCACCGGTTACCGTCATCTCACCATACACAACACTGGCGTTTCCATAGAGCAGTATGGCCTCGCCCAAGGCATCTACAACTGTTGAGTCCGATGACTGATATTCAATTGGAAAATCAAGCCCTAAATCGTCGATCTTAGCAATAGAATCAACCGAGGCAGCGTTGAGCGAATCAGGCGCGGACTGTCCCCATAGGCCAAAGCCCATTATCAACAGCGATAGGGTGAAAAGACCGTGGATGAGCGCTCGACCAGCCAATAGACGAAAATAATTTTGTGTGTTGGGTATTATAGGCCTCAAAGCTATGAATAACATGCAGAGAACAACAGTGCAATTGGGTAAACAAACCACGCGACGGAAACGTTTGGCTTGCCTATTTCTTGTGTTTGGTGTAATTCTCATGTCGGCAACTCTGCCATCAACCGTTGCCGAAAAGAAATTCACTGTAGTCATTGATCCCGGTCACGGTGGCTCAGACCCCGGAAATCTAGGCACCGGTAAACTTGTGAAAACCGAGAAAGATGTTTCGTTGGATGTGGCGCTCATCGTGGGCGAATACATCCGCATTCATTATCCCGAGGTCAACATTGTTTATACAAGAAAGACAGATGTATTTCCAACGCTCGCGCGCAGGGTTGAAATCGCCAATGACGCAATAGCCGACCTTTTCATTTCCATTCACTGCAACGCCAACGACAACAAATCGGCCTCCGGAGCTGAAACATTCGTCATGGGATTGCACAAGTCTGAAGAAAGCATGCGGACAGCGATGCGAGAAAACGCATCCATCTATTTGGAAAAAGATCACGAAAAAAACTACAAAGGTTTCGATCCAAAAAATCAAGACACCTACATCATTCTGAGCATGCGTGAGAATGCATTCTTGGATAAAAGTATATCGCTCGCTAAAAACGTTCAAGATCAATTCCGCACCCGCGTTGGCCGCAAAGACCGCGGTGTAAAACAAGCCGGCTATTACGTGATAAGTTTCACCAATATGCCAAGTATTCTGGTTGAATTGGGCTTCCTCACCAACGCTGAAGAAGAAGAGTTTCTCCATAGCGACGAAGGCAAAACCTACATGGCATCTGCCATCTACCGCGCTTTCAAAGACTTTAAAGAAAAAGAATCGCCATCGGCCAAACCACCTGTTGACACGGATACGACAAATCCAAAACCTGCAACCGAAGTAAAACCCAAGTCAGAAGAAAAGCCGGTTGCCAAAACAGAAGAAATTCCACCTGCCAAGCCAGCCCCGAAAACCGAACCCAAAACAGAGCCTAAGCCAGAGCCTAAGTCAGAAGTTAAATCGGAACCGAAGATCGCGCCTGTTGTAAAACCGTCGACAGACGCGGCGAATACCACCGGCCTGGTAATCAACAAACCTTCCGACGTTCCTAGTAAAAACATTACGAAGGGCGTGAAATTTCAGATTCAGGTGCTCACCTCTGCCAAACCATTGAAGCCCACGGCAGCTGAATTCAAAGGAATTCCAAACGTAGAAGAGTACATACACAACGGCGCATACAAATACCTCTCAGGTACGACCGACAACTACAATGAAGCTCGGGTGATTCGTGAAAAACTGATTGAATTCGGATTCAAGGACGCTTTCATCGTAGCATTCGAAGACAACAAGCGCATCGATTTGAGCCGCGCTATTAGCCTAACACAGAAAAAATGAAAATACGCCGTGAGTTTTTGATAGGAGTTTTGGTCGTGGTATCCATTGTACTCATGTACTTTGGATTGAGCTACCTGAAGGGAGTGAATCTGCTTCAGAAACAACTGAAATTCTATGGTGTATACGACAATGCCGCAGGTCTCCAAGCTTCCAATCCGGTTATCCTCAACGGCTATAAGATTGGCATCGTTAAGGCTGTTCACTTGCATGAAAACGGCAGCGGCAAAATTGTAGTTGAAGTACTGCTGCGTGATGCGAATTTGCAGATACCCGACGACACTCAATTGGAAATCTATGACGCCGACTTATTTGGAGGCAAGGCTATTCAGTTGATTCTTGGATCGAACACTCTATTGGCTGAAGACAGAGATACGCTTCAAACAAGTATTTCACTTGGACTTGCCGAAAGCGTAAAACAGGAAATCGAACCCCTGAAACAAAAAACGACACAGTTGTTTGCCAGTGTCGACTCGCTCATGACCAACATCCGCAAGGTGCTCAGCAGTGAACAAACTGAAGATTTGGGTGAGATTTTTTCGAGTCTAAAAAACACCATGAATAACCTGGAAAGAACGTCATCAGAATTGAACGGTGCATTGAGCTCTAACAAGGGTAAACTCAGCGCCATTTTTTCCAACGTTGAGTCCATCAGTGCCAACCTAAAAAACAATAACGAGGCATTGACACACGCTATCCAAAACGTGTCGTTAATCACCGATTCACTAGCCAAACTCAACCTCACCACAACACTATCAAAGGTCAATAACGCATTGGCCGGTGTGAATGAGATCACCAATGAAATCAACGCCGGGCATGGTTCATTAGGTAAGCTCATCAAAACAGATTCATTGCATACCGAAGTCATGAGTGCTTCACATAGCCTTGATTTATTGCTCAACGATATGCGTGTGAATCCCAAGCGCTACTTAAGCTTCTCGGTTATCGGACGTAAATCTGAAGAGGGCGAACTTTCGAAACGAGAATTGGAGCAACTCAGACTTGAAATTGACAATTACCTGAAGAGTAAGAGGTAAGAATTGCCTCATGCACTTCCAAGGAAATCACATCTTCAGTTTCTAATATCAACATTTATTGACCCTTCTTCAGGCTGCTATTGCTTCCTGAAAATATCCGAAGCATTGCGCGGACGCTGGTCGCTCAACCATTTAAAATCGCTCAACCGAAGAGGTTCATTGGAAGCGAATTTATTGGATTTGAAGATTGACTTAGGAGAATCGTCCATACGCACTTTAGAAAGTTCACCATCCTTAAACGTGATGAGCATGGATGAACACTGCCCCTCGTTTGAGCCCATCACCTTCGGCTTGCCTTCCTTATCATCGGTCGGGAAATACACCAGCTCTCCGTTGCCCTGCACATCTATCTGATGCAACACTTCATTCGCAAAATCGGCGCGCATTTGCTTGCCTTTGATTTGGTTGAATCGAATTTCATTTCCTCTAATGCTATCACCCTTGGCTTCCGCATCCGAAGCGATGAACGCATTGCTATAGACGTAAGCGTGACGCAATGCCTGGTCCTTAAGCTTCAGCATGATGGTATCCCCTATTACTTGATTTTGTGAACTCCACAAAACGGGCGAAGCATACATCCAAAGTGATGAATCATTTTGGAGATAAACCAGCGAATCACATGTTGCTTGTAAATCACTCTTGAACATGCGCACACCATGGAACGCAAATATGCGATCTCCTCCTGCGCTATCGGGCAACGACCGCAATGTATCAGCATGCATAAACAAGGTGTCGCCTTCAAAATCTTGTGTCATCATCGCATGACCCGTCACAAAATTGAGCTCACTTAATTCTATATGCTTACCATAATCACCGGTAATTTCAAACGTTTGCGTGGTGTCACGGATGTACACATGACCAAAAACTTCACCTATGCCAGCGCTGCCGTTGTAGAATAAACTATCACCTTTAAGCACCGTGCTGCGATCAGTGATACGCGCCCTCTTCCCGAATCGCGATTCATCCTTCTTCGAATTGTAATACCCATTTTCGCAATAAATACTAGTACTGTCGCCAACAATGGTTGTAGGCCCATGGAAAAAAGTGACCTCCGAATTACTGTTGTATTGCATGGTATCGCAATTCACCACATAGCTAGGATTCCTTAAAACTACATTGCGCTTGAAATAGAAAATTTCTGACTTCCCATTGTAAGTACCCGACTTACTCGTGAGCGTATTCTTATTGGCCGTGGAAACTATCTTACCGCCTCCGCTGTAATGCGCTATTTCGGTATCGACATGATAGATAAGGTCATTCGATGTGAGCGTCATGTCTTTATCACGCAACACCACATGATCTCGCAGTGTCGCGGTATTCATGGCCTTATCGAAGTGAAGAAAGTCGGAGGCTACTGTTCCACCCGATCGATCGAGAATGCGAATGTGACTGAATGCATCAAAATCATCATTGGTAAACAAATAAGCGCTATCGCAATAAAACTGTGTGCCGTCAAACTCCAGATGCACGCTTCCTATCAATCGCTGTGCATCAACCAAGGAGCGATCGTAGCGCAGCTCATCGGTGTGAATCAGCTTGACTCGTTTGGGAGATTGCTGAGCTAAAGCACCGCAGCTGAATATCAGCCACGCAACAACAAGTATTGTTTCTATTGCTTTAGTCATTCCGCCTATAAAAGAAAGCGTCTGCTAAAACGCTGAACGCGCTAAGCTATTGCCTTTTCGCGAATGATCGTTTGTGTGCGGTCGGGACCTACACTTACTACTGTGATGGGCACTTCCAAAGCTGCTTCCAAATAATGCACATAAGCAGTTAGCTCTGCCGGTAAATCCTCAGGCTGACGCATGGCTGTCAAATCAACTTCCCAACCCTTCAGCGACTCATAAACCGGCTGCACTTTGCTTGCTTGAATATCGAATGGCAAATCAGCTGTTGTGCCTTCCGCAGTTTTATAATGTGTGCAAACTTCAATGCTATCAAATTGACTGAGCACATCGGCCTTCATCATGATGAGCTGCGTTACACCATTGATCATGCATGCATACCGCATAGCAGGTAAATCAATCCAACCACAACGACGGGCGCGTCCTGTGGTTGAGCCAAACTCATTACCGACCTTACGCATGTTTTCGCCGATTGCGTCATTGAGTTCGGTTGGAAATGGACCACTCCCTACGCGTGTTGTATAGGCTTTGAAAATTCCGATGACCTCACCTACTCTATTGGGAGCAATGCCAAGTCCTGTGCACGCTCCGGCAGCCACTGTATTGGAAGAAGTCACGTAAGGATACG
The DNA here is from genome assembly GCA_947462725.1 of Flavobacteriales bacterium. GTDB lineage: Bacteria > Bacteroidota > Bacteroidia > Flavobacteriales_D > Sanyastnellaceae > JAIBBG01. The sequence continues at coordinate 11,675 of CANHPZ010000018.1, read as the reverse complement.
TTCCGAAATCAATGTCGAGCATCGAGCCTTGTGCACCTTCGGCCAAAATGCGCTTGCCGCTTTTCAGCGCTTTGTTGATGTAATGCTCGCTGTCTACAATGGTTAGTTGGCGTATACCTTCTACTCCATGCATGAACTCTGACTCCATCGTAGCGAGTTCTGCTTCATCGAGTGTAAAGTAGGCTTCAAAACCCTTCAGCAAATGCAAGTGTTTTTGTTTGAGGGCCTCATATCGGGCAGCAAAATCAGCATCCAGCAAATCACCGATGCGTAATCCATTTCTGCCCGTCTTGTCCATGTAGCTTGGACCGATACCTTTCAAGGTAGAACCGATTTTCGCCTCACCTTTCGAAGCCTCGCTTGCCCTATCGAGCAAGCGGTGTGTTGGCACAATGACGTGCGCCTTGCGCGAAATCAGCAGCCGATCGCGCACGGGTACTTGCTTAGCAACCAGCGCATCAATCTCCTTCGCAAATACAACCGGATCGATAACCACACCATTGCCAACCAAATTGGTGACATGTGCATGAAAAATACCCGATGGAATTGTGTGAAGCACATGCTTGGTGCCCTCAAATTCGAGAGTGTGACCGGCATTCGGACCACCCTGAAATCTTGCTATTATATCGTAGCGCGGAGTTAGAACGTCCACTAACTTTCCTTTGCCCTCGTCGCCCCATTGCAATCCGAGCAGTATATCGACTTTGTTGTTCACGGTAAAAAAAAAAGACACGCGAAAGTAGCTCTAAAATCACTTCTCCTTTCTGCGACCGTAGAAATTGAGCGAATGATGATCAATCTCGATTCCGAAAATCTCTTCCAATGTGGCTTTAATGCTCTGTATTCGTGGGTCACAGAACTCCAACACCTCATTTGACTCCGCCAGAATAATGTGATCGTGTTGTTGATTTTGATATGCACGCTCGTAATGCGCTGTGGTTTGTCCAAACTGATGCTTACGCAAGAGGTGACAATCAATCAGAAGGTCAATGGTATTGTACAATGTGGCGCGCGAAACGCGGTATTTCTTGTTTTTCATTCGCAGGTAAAGCGCTTCCACATCGAAGTGTCCACTTACCTCATAAATCTCATGAAGAATTGCGAAGCGCTCCGGAGTTTTGCGATGCTTGTGCAACTCCAAGTAGCGAGTAAATATTTCTTTGACACTTTCCTGAATGCGCTGCGACATGCCTTGTTGAGTCTTTAAAAAGAGGAGCGAAGATAAGACCTAAGCCTCCGTAGCGGACGAATTGTAAAGCACCCCTGTTGTCCAGCCCTCAGCAAAAAAAGGAGTGTTATCACTCAAACTCGCTCTCTATACGATCAACAGTGAGCACACCTTCAACCGCTTTCAGTTTATCAATGAGTGCGCTCAGGTGCTTGGTATCATGCACGAGTACCACCACTTTTCCTTGGAAAATCCCGTGATTGGCTTCAAAAGAAATGGCGCGCATATTCACGTTCATATCGGTTGAAATGATGTTGGTTATGTTTTGTACGATACCCACATCATCGGTACCGGAAAACCTCAACCCCACTTCAAACTGCACCGTTTCAGAATTGTGCCAGCGCGCTTTCATCACTCGGTATGCATACTTACTGAGTAGCTCTTGCGCATTGGGGCAGTTCGTGCGGTGGATATTAATTCCTTCACTTACGGTTATGAATCCGAATACCTCGTCACCGGGAATGGGATTACAACAAGCAGCCAACTTATAATCGACGCGCTGCTGCTCATCGCCAATCAGCAATGCCTCTCCCTTGCCTTGCGCTGTGATTACTTTCCTCGTGGATTCTTGAGAAACAGCGCCATCCTTTACTGGCTCCGTAGTCTCTTCCTTTTCAAAACGGATGCGTCCATTATCCACGGCAAAACCTTTGAGTCGCGTCAAGTCGATGCTGCCCTTGGCAATGCGCACATACAAATTGCTCGCATTCACACCGTCGTAGTGTTTCACTATTTCATCAATATTCTTACTTAGAAAATCAACCTTCAATGCGTGGAACTTGCGCTTGAGCATTTCCTTGCCTTCTTCTGCAATAACCTTTTTCTCTTCACGCAGGGCATCACGAATCTTGTGGCGCGCACTTGCAGTTATCACGATGCGCAGCCAATCTTCCTTTGGATGCTGTTTTTTCGATGTCAAAATTTCTACCTGATCACCGCTGCGCAGTTTGTGCGAGAGTGGCACCAACTTGTAATTCACTTTAGCACCTATGCATTGTGATCCAATTTGAGAATGGATGTGAAAGGCAAAATCCAGGGCTGTTGTGCCTACGGGAAGTGTCTTCATATCGCCATTGGGCGTAAACACATATATCTCTTCTGAAAAAAGTGAAAGCTTGAAATTGTCGATAAAGTCTATGGCATTGTCCTCCGGGTTTTCAAGCACATCCCTCACCTGATTCAACCACTTGTCGAGCTTGCTCTCGGGACTTTCCGGTGAGTCTTTGTACTTCCAATGCGCGGCGAATCCCTTTTCAGCCATTTCATCCATGCGCACCGAGCGTATCTGAACCTCAACCCATTTACCTGTGGGCGACATCACGGTTGTATGCAACGACTCATACCCGCTGCTTTTGGGAATGCTAATCCAATCACGCAGTCGCTCAGGACTTGGTTGATAGAAATCTGTTACGATGGAGTAAACGCGCCAGCAATCACTCTTTTCCATATCGGCGGATGTATCGAGAATGACACGAATGGCAAACACGTCATAGATTTCCTCAAATGGCACCCCCTTCTTTACAATCTTATTCCATATGGAATAAATACTCTTTGTGCGACTCTTGATTTCATAATGCAATCCTGCCTTATCCAACGAACGACGAATCGGAAGCGTAAATGCATTGATAAATCGCGTGCGCACAGCTTGCGTTTTCTGGAGCTTGCCTACTATCTCTTCATAGATCTCGGGATCCTTAAACTTCAAAGCCAGGTCTTCCAGCTCTGTTTTGATATTATACAAACCCAAACGATGTGCGAGCGGCGCATACATGAACAATGTTTCGCTCGCAATCTTGAGTTGTTTTTCGCGGGCCATATGATCGAGGGTGCGCATATTGTGCAGCCTGTCGGCAAGCTTCACCAAAATCACACGCACATCATCGCTTAACGTCAGCAACATCTTGCGAAAATTCTCGGCCTGATCGCTGGCGTTTTCATAGTTGCTTACGCCTGAAATCTTCGTCAGTCCATCGATGATGGTTCGCTCCTTCTTTCCAAAGAGATTCTGGATATCATCGAGTGTGATTTCCGTGTCTTCCACCGTATCATGAAGCAGCGCGCATACAATGCTCGTGGTGTCGAGACCAATTTCCTCCGCTGCAATCTTGGCTACAGCAATCGGATGGTAGATATAGGGCTCGCCGCTTTTGCGACGCATATCCTTGTGGGCTTCCGCGCTCAATTCGAAAGCCTTCCGGATACGAGCACGATCGGCACGTGTTTTTGAACGGTGACATACGCGAAGCAATGCGCGATAGCGGCGCAAAATCTCCAGCTTTTCTTCTTCTAAATCTATTTCAGAGAGGTTCATACTGCCGTGAAATTAGGTGGCTTTTGCATGCGGTTAGTAGCGTTTTAGGAATGTTTTCAAAAGCGATGGTTGAACTTCGGGGAGTTGGGGCTATACAGAGATTTGTAGTGATTTTATTTGGATTGAGATCACAAAGCGCACTGGATACTTCAATATCCCGTTTGCCATTTCACGGGCCTCATCCTACCTTGCCCCACACAATGAAGCGCCTTTACCTGTTCCTCGCATGCACCTTTGGACTGCTATTCGCCACGTCAATGCTCGCGCAGCAACCGGGAGAGGATTTTATACGTACCTCTTTCTTTGACGCCACACTTGCATTGCCGCACAGCAATATTCAACCGGCTGCCGTCGGCCTAGACACAAACTACTATCAAGCAGTAGACGCCATGTATCATCCACCGGCGTCGCAACGGCTCCAGTTGCAAGCATTTGGTTCTTTAGCATCAGGTTTTGATCGGGGAAGTTCCAATCACACTGTATCTCCTTCATTCGCAGGTTTGGATGCCCAATGGCAACCCAACCAGAGCTGGTTTGCCCAAGCGGGTTATGCTCTCGCCGGGGGATTTCTCCCAAATTATATGGCGAGCACTGCCGACCAATACCGTTTCATACCTGGATATGGCTATGCCATTCAAGACAACAAGACCAACCTCTACCACGCGCATTACACATTTGGGAAAATAGCCTTCTGTCCAAGCAAACATTTTCAATTCGAAGCCGGCAAAGGCAAACACTTTTGGGGCGACGGGCATCGGTCATTAATCCTTAGCGACAACGCTGCACCGGCTCCCTATTTCCGCATTACGACGTCATTCTGGAAATTACGTTACACCAATCTTTGGATGCAGTTGCGTGATATTTCATTACTACATTCAATGCAGAATGCACGTATTAAATACAGCGCACTCCATGCCCTCAGCTATGATGTGACTCGCAAATTGAACGTATCTCTTTACGAAATGGTGGTGTGGCAAGATCGCGATAGCATGAGCCGGCGCACGCTGGATATGGGCTACCTCAACCCGCTCATTTTTTATCGACCCGTGGAATATGCGCTGGGATCTCCCGACAATGTCATCATTGCGGCTAGCTTTAAATGGCATGCCTTCAAACGACTTCAATTCTATGGTCAATTTGTGCTGGATGAATTCAATCTGAAGCTTTTCAAAAAAGACAACAACTGGTGGGGCAATAAAATCGGTGGTCAACTCGGTTTGAAATGGCAGCCGCATAAAAAGTTATATGTCAATTCAGAAATAAATGCGGTGCGACCATTTACCTACACGCACGGCAGCGCTATTCAATCGTGGACACATCTCAATCAACCCATGGCACATCCATTGGGTGCCAATTTCCTGGAATCCACTAATCGAGTTGTGTTCACCACTAATTCCTGGAAATTGGAAGAGCAAATCAACGCATCACTCTTCGGTCGTGATTACGACGCCAACGCCGATGGCGTGGCTGATAATTTCGGCGGCGATATCATTCGATCTTACAAAAACCCCTACGGCGGACCTTACGGCCATGAGTTGCTCCAGGGTGAACTGCACAAGGTCATTTACCACTCGCTCACCATTAGCCACGCTATGCGCTCCAAAAGCCGGATGGAAATATTCATCAATCACACCCTACGCATGGAGAGGAGCAATACCGCAAATCTTTCGGACCACTATGTCATGATAGGTATTCGCACTCTTGGATTGCTGCAGCCCGTGCAAGATTATTAATGCTCTAGCGGTTCGTGCACCAATTCACTGCAGGTATTACTCGACTATCCTATCTTCGCGGCCCAATTCGATTCTTTGTCAGAAACTTCAACCATACAAGCTCAGCCCGCTTCAACGGGATTTATGAAGGACATCGGGATGCTCTTCAAGTTGCGCCTCACGTTATTGGTGATCATTTCAGCGGTTTTGAGTTATTACATGGGAACGAGTGTCACCGACTGGACTAAACTCGGCGCTCTTTGCATTGGAGGATTGTTGCTAACAGGCGGCAGTAACGGCATGAATCAGGTGCTTGAACGGCAGTGGGACAAACTCATGATACGCACACAAAACCGTCCATTGCCAACAGGCAGAATGAGTGTGAGTAACGCCATTGTAATATCAATGATTGCAGGCATTGCCGGCATTATCATACTATGGAATTATTGTGGCACCGCTTGCGGCATTCTCGGTCTATCGGCTTTCATCATGTATGTGGCGATTTATACGCCCATGAAGCGCATTTCTAGTTTGGCCGTTTTCGTTGGAGCGTTTCCCGGCGCCATTCCGCCCATGCTCGGATATGTGGCAGCAACGAACAACTTCGGATTAGAAGCCGGCTTGCTCTTCGCCATGCAATTTATGTGGCAGTTTCCGCATTTCTGGGCCATCGCTTGGGTCGCACATGAAGATTACGCTCGCGGAGGTTACAAGCTTCTGCCTTTCAATGAAGGACGAACAAGACGTACAGCATTTCAGATTTTGCTCTACTCGCTCTTTCTGATTCCGGTGAGTCTGCTGCCTTGGGCATTGCCCATTGCTCAGCCGATGACAGGCAATTTCGCCGCAGTCATTACCGCGCTAGCCGGATTAGTCATGTCCTATTACGCCCTACGTTTATGGCGGAGTTGTGACACTGCTGATGCTAGAAAAGTCATGTTTACCTCATTCTTCTATTTGCCCATTGTGCAGCTGGCCTATGTGCTGGATAAAATTGCTTAGCCTAAATCGCTATCAGCAGGCATGAAAAACTTTTTTGAAGAACTTTTGTTTAATTAGATATTACCACAACTATGAAACAAGCAACAGCCGAAACTGAAAAGAGCAAGATGGATGTTTTCGAAGGATTAGATCCCGAGGTGAAAGTGCGTGCTCGCAAGATGATGATGTGGTTCATCATATTCGCTATCGTCATGTTGTTTGCCGGTATTACCAGCGCTCTGATTGTGCTTTACGGCAAACTGATTTGGCTGCACATGTCCGTTCCGGTGTATTTCTGGTTGAGCAATGCTTTTATTGTCGCGTCGAGCATTACGCTCATCCTTTCGTTGCGCGCACTCAAACAAGGCAAGCAGCAACTCGGTCTTTATCTGCATGTCGCCACTTTGGTCCTTGGTATTGCTTTCGCCATATCACAAAACGCCGGCTGGGGTTACATGTCGCATCGTGGCGCCGGCTTCACCGTTACGCAAAACGAGCAAGGTCTTTCGGCATATCGCTGGAATACACTCGGTAAAATTTCAGGCGAATACGGTACCGATTATTGGTTTGAAATGAGCAACGAGCGTTTGGTTAAGGAAGGTAGCGAATACTACAAACCAAGCGACCCATCCAAGCCGGTAACCAATACCGTGATGACTACATTCAATGCTTTTGGCGCCATGCTCAGCGTAGTGATTTACGTGCACATCGCTCACATGCTGTTCGGTCTCATTTATCTCTTGGTGAACACCATACGCATCATGCGCGGTAAAATCAACGCTTCCAATACCCTCAGCGTTTATATCAGCGGAATGTACTGGCATTTCTTGGGAGGCTTGTGGCTTTATTTGTTCTACTTCCTGTTCTTCCTATTCTAACCGAACTATCGCACTATTTAGAAGGAAAATAAACTAAAGCTAAAAGGCCCGTCCCGACTGAGTTACACCTCAAAATTGGACGTTTACAAACATCGGCTGTCAATTTTTTTAACGAGCGTGCCGCAAATAGGCAATTTGATTAGTAAACTTGCCGCAAATTTCAAGACCTTATGGCAGGACAGGCACAAGCAGTCAGCAAAGATCAATTGTGGGGTGGTGGACAATCACCCTTTGGTATTAGCTACGGTAAAATGATGATGTGGTACTTTCTCGTTTCGGATGCCTTGACATTCGGCGGATTGCTTACTGCATATGGCGTTATTCGTCATGGTTCGGCCGACCTATGGCCTGTAGGCGAACAAGTGTTTGAGGCGCTACCCGGATTGCACGGTAGCTACCCGCTGATCTATGTGGCCCTCATGACCTTCATCCTCATCATCTCTTCTGTTACAATGGTATTGGCTGTTGAAGCCGGTCATCGCATGGACAAGAAAGGTGTTATCAAGTGGATGGGTTACACGGTTGTAGGTGGATTCATATTCCTTGGATCACAGGCATGGGAATGGTCACACTTTATTCACGGCTCAGGCGGCGGCTTTCAAGTGAACGCGCCCATAACTGTTTCAGCCATGGATGAACAAAACCAGCCTATTACGATGGAATTGACAGGCGGCGCATGGGTTCACATGACATCCGACATGGGCCACGCTTACGAGCATGCACTCGAGCACGGCGACCACATTGAAGTGAGCAACGGTAAATTGATTATCACGCCAGCTGTCCACGAAACACATGGTGAACACGGAAATGATGCACACGCTGATGCACACGCGGCTCCAGCGGTTCAAGAATTCCCATTGGAAATTGTACTTAACAAATACACACTCGACCACAAAGACGGCAAGGACCTGCGCAAGCTGATGGTTACCGGCGCTGAGGCAGAGAAGATCATGAACGACATGGCTTCCAACACGCTTGTGTTCGGTGCCAATTTGCAGAAAAACGAATACGCTGTTCAACAGCAGTACGCCAACTTCTTCTTCTTCATTACGGGTTTCCACGGATTCCACGTATTGCAAGGAGTAATCATCAACCTCATCATCTTTTTGATGGCTGTGCGCGGTGTATTTGAACGCCGTGGTCACTACGAAATGGTTGAGAAGGTTGGTCTTTTCTGGCACTTTGTAGATTTGGTTTGGGTATTCGTATTTACCTTCTACTACCTAGTTTAACAACGATTATTCACGATAGCATTAACTCCTGAGCATCATGGAAAGAGACGATTTAATTGTAAACGACAGCTACTCCATCAACGCAAGACATAGCGAAGAAGATGGCGTGAAAATTCGCAAGAAACTTTACATGGTTACAGCAATTCTTACGCTTGTAACTGTATTTGAAATATTCATGGGCGTTTATTTCAAACGCAACGGAACATTCACATGGGAAACCATCAAGTTGCTCTTCATCGTTCTTACGCTTGTAAAGGCAGCCTACATCGTTCTCATCTTTATGCACTTGGGTGACGAAAGAAAAAACCTGAAGTATGTGGTATTGCTACCCTATGCTCTCTTCATTCTTTACCTCATCTTCATTGGTCTTTACGAAGGTCTGTCTGTTCAGCATTTGAACAATACCTTCCGTTAAGCCATTATGCCTGACTCCAAAAAATTGAAAAAGTATATCGGCTTGGCTGGTATACTTTTTTTATTTCCACTCATTTGGCTGCTGTTCTTCGGAGTGCTAGGAAAGCACAACTTCAAAACGTTACCGTATCTCGGCCCTGCCACCGGCGTCGATGCCGGTTCTTACATCATTCCTGATTTTGCATTCAGTGATGAAGAGGGCAACATTATTACCCGCGATTCGCTCAAAGGAAAAGTATGGATTGCGGCATGCTACAACCTCGCCGACCCGCACCTTTCGCAAATCACCGAGAGGCTGCTCAATGTCAACTTCAAATACCGCAACGAACAGGACATCGCTATAATTGTTTTTTCTACGGATTGTGAGCACGACCAGCCGGCAATTGCTCACGAGTATGTGCTTCAAAACACACGCTACAACATGTTTGGCAACAAGTGGAAAGTGCTCACAGGACAACAAGACGCCATGCAAGCTTACATCCGTAACGGCCTTTTGATTAACGATATTAAGAACGAAGCCATCTTCAAACTTATCGACTCAGAAGGACACATTCGCGGAGCATATGGCAATACGGAGTATCATTTTCTAGGTGGAGCCGGCGACTCCATTCCGGGATTAGTTCAGGATGTTGCCTTGCTAAAAAAAGAGATTGACCTACAACGCTATCATGAACGAAAAGCGAAAGAAAACAAGCAATAATTGGGCACCTGCGTTGGGTGTTTTGATGCTGCTCACGTTGTGGGGCTGTACTGAATCAAATACCACAGCAGACCCATCGAAGGAGCTGCCCTTTTTTGGTGAATTCGATATTGAGCTTACAAACACGGAAGATGGCACTGTAAAGGCAGACACCAGCTATTACCCAATTCCAAAATTCAGTTTTGTCAATCAAGACAGCACCACCATCACGCAACAAGATTACGAAGGACAAATAACCTTAGTGGATTTCTTCTTCACCGACTGCCCCAGTATTTGTCCCATTATGAGCGCACAAATGGCGCGCCTGCAGTCCAAGTTCATGAAGGAACATCCCGAACTTCCCATTCGCTATTTGTCTTTCTCCGTGAAGCCTGAATCCGACACACCGGCCAAATTGAAAGCATATGCAGAAAAAATCGGCGCCGATTTGAGTCGCTGGAATTTTCTTACAGGTAAAGCCAATGACATCTACGACTTGGCGCAGGACGGATTTTTACTCACCGCTTTTCCTTCAGACACAGCTGCCGGAGGTGTTTTTCATACGGATAAAGTGACCTTGCTCGACAAGCAATTGCACATGCGCGGGTATTACGATGGCACTTCAACTTCTAGCATGGATCAATTGTATATTGATGCCATCAAACTTTCAAAACAAGAATAATATGCTTAAGCCTAGCCTAGCCAAAAACGACCGATTAGCGAGCCTTCTCATTTGGACCTTCTCGGTGGTTGTGTTTCTCGTAGTTGTTTCACTGAAATACATTCAAATTGAAATCGAGCTTCCATTCAATCCGCACATTTTTGCTACTATCAACGCAATAATAAACGGAACTGTAGCCATAACCCTTTTAGCCGCGCTCTCCGCAGTGAAGAAAAAACAATACGAGAAGCACAAAAAACTCATGCTTTCATCGATGGTGCTCTCGCTGCTCTTCCTCATCAGTTATATCGCTCACCACCTGCTTACCGGCGATACGCCTTACCCAGCGGACGCGCCTATGCGTTGGTTCTATTTGATGGTGCTGGCCTCTCACATCTTGCTTGCCGCTGTTATTCTGCCCTTTATTTTATTTACTACATACCGCGGATTGACAAGTGAATTCCGTGCTCACAAGAAAATAGCAATGATTACATGGCCTATTTGGTTCTATGTAGCCATCAGCGGTGTTATCGTTTATTGGTTTATTAGTCCCTATTACGTTTAGGGTTTGCCTCAATATCTTTACGCCAACATGAAAACCCGACTTCTCATCATCACTCTTGCGCTAACCCTTTTGACTGCGCTGGAATCATTGGCGCAATGCGCTATGTGCAAGGCCACTGCTGAAAGTGCCACTGAGCACGTCGACAAAGGAATTGGCGAAGGCCTCAATGCGGGAATCGTTTATCTCATGATGATTCCCTATGTATTGCTTGCTACTGTTGGCCTTGTATTCTTCAGAAAAAAAATCATCGCAATGTTCCGTTCCTAGGCCCAAAGCGAAAAATCTATATCAAGCACGACTCGTCAGGGGCAATTCCGTTAAAGAATTGTTGCTTTTTACATTCACCAGTAGATTTCTTATTTGTTTTTGTTATTTTCGCCTCACAACTATTCGGACAAATTCATAACCATGAAATCAACTTTTCTCAATTTACTGGTGCTCGTCTTGTTGATGGCCTCTGTGCAGACCATCAATGCCCAGTTTGTTGAAGAGTTGAAAATTGACTCCACCGAAGTTCCCACGGCCGAAGACCAGAAAATGCAGATTACTGTCACCGACTTCCGATCGAAGATGATCATGGAGGCTGATGTAATGATTAAAGGTCTGAACCCAAGAAAAACAGTTGTACTCAAGAATTTCACCGACTCAACGATGATGCTGAAAAACTACCGCATCTATACGGTGTCTGTGGTGAAAGAAGGCTACATGTATTACGCACATAAGTTTTGGCCGGCTGAAGCTGCAACACACTACGAACGTGTGGAATTGAAGCCTATCTCCGTTGGCTTGAAAACAAGCATTGAAGACATCACCTTCCTAGGCGACGAAACCCAACTCTATCACAAATCAGTTCCTGCCCTCGAAGAATTGGTGAATTTTCTTACCGTGAATCCCTCGGTTAAAATTTGCATCATCGGACATGCCAACTGCCCCGTGAATGAAGAAAAGAAAAACTCGGATGCTTATTACCGACGCGCTTCTGAAAAGCGAGCCGAAGCAGTCGTAGACTATCTT
>CANHPZ010000017.1 GCA_947462725.1 Flavobacteriales bacterium | reverse complement strand
CATTGTGCTTGTTCGTGGTGGTCGTGTGAAAGACCTTCCGGGTGTGCGTTACCACATTGTGCGTGGTGCTTTGGATACTGCCGGTGTAAACGGTCGTAACCAACGTCGCTCTAAATACGGTACCAAGCGTCCAAAGCCAGGGGCTCCAGCACCTGCTAAGAAAAAATAAGGAATTACAAGAGATATAGCCCAACACAATGAGAAGAAGAAAGGCCAAAAAAATTGCAGTACTCCCTGATCCAAAGTTCAACGACATGGTTGTAACCAAGTTCGTGAACAATATCATGCTTCAAGGAAAGAAGGGTACTGCCTTCAATATCTTCTACGATGCAATTGAGAAGGTTTCTACCAAGACCAATGAAGATGGTTTGGAAATCTGGCGCAAGGCATTGGAGAATGTTACTCCGGCAGTCGAAGTGCGCAGCCGCCGTGTAGGTGGAGCTACTTTCCAGATCCCAACGCCGATCCGTGATGAGCGCAAGAGCTCAATGGCCATGAAGTGGCTCATCGGATACGCTCGCTCACGCAATGAGAAGAGTATGGCTGATAAACTCGCAGGTGAGATTATTGCTGCAAGTAAGGGTGAAGGTGCTGCTTATAAGAAGAAGGAAGACGTGCACCGTATGGCTGATGCCAATAAAGCTTTTGCACACTTCCGTGTTTAATTGAACTGAAGAAAGAATAAGAATAAGAACCAATTATGTCTCGCGACCTAAAATATACAAGGAATATCGGTATCGCTGCCCACATCGATGCCGGTAAAACCACAACCACAGAGCGTATTCTTTACTACTCTGGTGTGAATCACAAAATTGGTGAGGTACACGATGGTGCTGCTACTATGGACTGGATGGCCCAAGAGCAGGAGCGCGGGATTACAATTACTTCAGCCGCTACTACTGTAAGCTGGAACTACCGTAACAACAAGTACCACATCAACATTATCGATACTCCTGGTCACGTAGACTTTACCGTAGAGGTAAACCGCTCATTGCGTGTATTGGATGGTTTGGTTTTCTTGTTCTCGGCTGTAGATGGTGTAGAGCCACAGTCAGAGACGAACTGGCGCTTGGCTAACAACTACAACGTTGCTCGTATTGGTTTCGTAAATAAAATGGACCGCCAGGGTGCTGACTTCTTGAAAGTGTGCAAGCAGGTGAAAGATATGTTGGGCAGCCAAGCGGTGCCACTCCAGTTGCCAATCGGTGGCGAGGATGATTTTCGCGGCGTAGTTGACTTGATCAACTGGCGTGGTATGATTTGGAATGAGCACGACAAGGGGATGACCTATGAAGTGGTTGACATTCCAGAAGACATGCTGGATGAGGCCAAAGAATACCGTGAGAAATTGCTTGAGGCTGTTTCAGAATATGATGACAACATCATGATGAAGTTCTTCGACGCTCCTGAAACGATTACTGAGCGTGAAGTTCTGGATGCATTGCGTCAAGCAGTATTGGATATGAAACTGGTTCCAATGGTTTGCGGTTCTTCATTCAAGAATAAGGGTGTACAAACCATGCTTGACTTGGTGATGGAATTGATGCCAAGTCCATTGGATAAAGAAGATACTAAAGGGACTCACCCTGACACTGGCGAAGAGATTACTCGCAAGCCGGATTACAAAGAACCATTTGCAGCTCTTGCGTTCAAAATCGCCACTGACCCATTCGTAGGTCGTCTGGCTTTCATGCGCGCCTATTCAGGTATGCTCGAAGCGGGTTCTTACGTATTGAATACTCGCAGTGGAAATAAGGAGCGCATCTCTCGTATTTTCCAAATGCACGCCAACAAGCAAAATCCAATCGAGCGCCTCGGTGCTGGTGATATCGGTGCAGCCGTTGGTTTTAAAGATATTAAGACAGGTGATACACTGTGCGACGAAAAGAACCCAATCGTTCTTGAAGCCATGGATTTCCCTGAGCCAGTAATCGGATTGGCGGTTGAGCCTAAAACTCAAGCTGACTCTGATAAGATGGGTATGGCTTTGGCCAAACTCGCTGAAGAAGATCCAACTTTCAAGGTGCATACCGACCAGGAAACCGGTCAGACTGTAATTAGCGGAATGGGTGAGTTGCACTTGGAAATCATCGTTGACCGCCTCAAGCGCGAGTTCAAGGTGGAATGTAACCAAGGTGCACCACAGGTAGCCTACAAAGAGACTATCGTTGGTACCTCTGCGCACCGTGAAGTGTTCAAGAAGCAATCGGGTGGTCGCGGTAAATTTGCCGATATTCAAATTGAAATCGGTCCAAATGATGATGTAGAGAAGCCAGGTCTGTTGTTCGTGAACAACATTAAAGGTGGTAACATTCCTCGCGAATTCATTCCAGCTATCGAGAAGGGTTTCAAGGAAGCCATGAACAATGGTGTATTGGCCGGTTATCCTGTAGACTCATTGAGAGTAGAACTCAACGACGGTTCATTCCACGCGGTAGACTCCGACGCCCTTTCTTTCGAATTGTGCGCAAAGATGGCCTATCGTGAAGCAATGCCAAAGTGTCGCCCAATCATCCTCGAGCCGATCATGAAGCTTGAAGTTGTAACTCCTTCTGAGAACATGGGTGATGTAATCGGTGACTTGAACAAGCGTCGCGGTTTGATAGAAGGTACAGGTGAGCGTAACAACGCAACCGTGATCAACGCGAAGGTTCCACTTTCTGAAATGTTTGGATACGTAACTGATTTGCGTACTATCACCTCAGGTCGTGCAACATCAACTATGGAATTCAGCAATTACGCAGCAGCTCCGAACAACGTTCAGGAAACTGTAATCGCTAAAGCGAAAGGAAAAGCAAACGCATAATAGAAAAATAAAGCCTGATGGCCCAAAAGATTAGAATAAAACTGAAGTCTTACGACTACAATTTGGTAGATAAGTCTGCCGAGAAGATCGTAAAAACTGTGAAGGCAACCGGTGCAGTTGTTAACGGACCAATTCCGTTGCCTACACACAAGCGTATCTACACGGTGCTACGTTCACCTCACGTAAACAAAAAGGCTCGTGAGCAGTTCGAACTGAGTTCCTACAAGCGCTTGCTCGATATCTACAGCTCTTCAAGCAAGACCGTAGATGCGTTGATGAAGCTCGAGCTCCCAAGTGGAGTAGAGGTTGAAATCAAAGTGTAGTTGCGCCCTCCACGGGAGAGAGAATTAAAGGTTTAGGCACCGATGCATAGGATTGCCTTAAAAGATAAAACCGACCGAGATGCATATCGGTCACAACAACAAACACATGCCAGGTATTATTGGTAAAAAGGTCGGAATGACTAGCATCTACAGTGCCGCTGGAAAGATGATTCCATGCACGGTGATAGAGGCTGGTCCATGTGTGGTTACACAAATCAAGACCAAAGACGGTAAGGATGGTTACGATGCAGTTCAGATTGGCTATATGGACAAGAAGGACAAGCATACCACCAAAGCCATGCAAGGCCACTTTAAAAAGGCCAGTGTAACACCCAAGCGTTTCATTGCTGAATTCCATGGATTCGCTAGTGATATCGCTTTAGGTTCTACCATCACAGTAGATTCACTATTCACAGAAGGTGAAAACGTAGACGTGATTGGTACCTCAAAAGGTAAAGGTTTCCAGGGTGTAGTAAAACGTCACGGTTTTGCAGGTGTGGGCGAAAGCACACACGGTCAGCACAATCGTTTGCGTGCCCCGGGTTCTATGGGTGCGTCATCAGATCCATCACGCGTATTCCCAGGTAAGCGCTTGGGTGGCCGCACCGGTGGCGATCAGCGCACTGTAGGTAACCTCGAGGTGGTGAAGATTCTTGCAGAAGAAAATCTGATCCTCGTTAAAGGTGCAATTCCAGGATTTAATGGTTCAACCGTATATATCGTAAAGTAACATGAAACTCGAAGTTCTCAATACCTCAGGCCAGAAGACTGGCAAGTCGGTTACGCTCGATGCAACGGTATTTGCCATCGAACCTAACGACCACGCGATTTACCTCGACGTAAAGCGTTACCTCGCTGCACAGCGCACGGGAACGCACAAATCAAAGCACCGCGGTGAAATTCACGGTTCAACTCGCAAGCTGCATAAGCAAAAGGGTACTGGTGGTTCACGTAAAGGTTCAATCAAGAACCCATTGTTCCGCCAGGGTGGTACCATCTTCGGTCCACGACCACGCAGCTACGATATCAAGGTAAATAAGACCACGCAGCGTTTGGCTCGTAAGTCTGCCCTGACATACAAAGCAAAGGAAAATAGCATCATGGTTCTCGATACCATCGCTATGGATAAGCCTCAGACGAAAGAATTCGTGAGCATGCTGAAGAATCTCAGCCTTAGCGGAAAGAAGACTTTGGTGTTGATCCCGGAAAGAAACGACAATGTTTTCCTTTCATCACGTAACATTGAAAAAACCAACGTACAGATTGCAAGCTTGGTGAATACCTACGACATCATGAATAGCCACAATGTGGTTTTCGTAGGCAATGCTCACGAAGTTGTAACTGAACTCCTCAAGAAATAATACACATGAAACACATCCTCATTCGACCCCTGGTCACAGAGAAAATGTCTGCTATCACAGATAAGCAGGGTAAATTCGGTTTCATCGTGAATCGCGACGCTAACAAGATTGAGATCAAGCATGCTGTCGAGAAATCTTACGGAGTTACCGTGGTTAAAGTAAACACCATCAATGTAGACGGTAAGCGCAAATTCCGCTACACTGCCAAAGGCATTGTAGAAGGTCGCTCACAGTCATACAAGAAGGCCATCATTAAGTTGCAGGCTGGTGAGACAATTGATTTTTACGCCAACGTATAATATACTGACGAAAAATGGGTATTAAAAAATTAAATCCGGTTACCGCAGGTACAAGGCACAAAGTGGCTCTCACATTTGATGAGTTGACTACAGATAAGCCCTTCAAGCCGTTGTTGGTGCCGATGAAGAAGACCGGTGGTCGCAATAACCAGGGTAAGCGTACTATGCGCTATATCGGTGGCGGTCACAAACAGAAGTACCGTTTGGTAGACTTCAAGCGTGATAAGCATGGTGTTGCTTGTAAAGTACTCACTATTGAGTACGATCCAAATCGCTCTGCTCGTATTGCCTTGGTTGAATATGCCGATGGTGAAAAGCGCTACGTGATTGCACCGCAAGGATTGAAAGTTGGTCAATCGCTTATGAGCGGTACCGGTTCAGCTCCTGAAATTGGAAATGCTTTGTTTCTTAAGGAAATTCCACTAGGAACAACGATTCACAATATCGAAATGAAGCCAGGCAAGGGGGGAAGCATAGCGCGCAGCGCAGGAAGCTACGCTCAGCTGACCTCACGTGATGGTAAGTATGCTGTGATTACAATGCCTTCGGGCGAGAATCGTTTGATTCTTGGTGATTGCATCGCTACCGTGGGTGTTGTATCGAATGCTGAACACAACCTTCAAGTTAGTGGTAAGGCCGGTCGCAGCCGCTGGTTGGGTCGCCGTCCACGTGTACGTGGTGTGGCTATGAACCCAGTCGATCACCCAATGGGTGGTGGTGAAGGTCGCCAATCTGGAGGTCTTCCTCGCTCACGCAAAGGCTTACCTGCGAAAGGTTATAAAACACGTCATCCTAAGAACCCATCTAATCGTTTCATTTTGGAACGTAGAAAGAAATAAGATAAGAAATGGCAAGGTCGCTTAAAAAACCACCGTTCATTCACTACAAGCTTGTAAAGCGCGTAGATGAAGCACAAGCATCAGGCAAGAAAAATGTCATAAAGACATGGAGCCGCGCTAGCACGATTTCTCCGGATTTCGTAGGACTCACAATTGCTGTGCACAACGGCAAACAATTCATCCCTGTTTACGTCACTGAAAACATGGTTGGTCATAAACTCGGAGAGTTTTCGCCCACCCGTAAGTTCAGCGGTCACTCAGGTAATAGAAAATAAGGCAAAACAACCCCGATAAAGAAACAGCACAATGGGAGCTCGTAAAAGAGAAATGGCCGATCGTATGAAGGAAGAGCGTAAAAACTCGGCATTCGCCAAGTTGAATAACGAACCTTCATCACCACGTAAAATGCGTCTTGTAGCGGATATCATCCGTGGCAAAGAAGTGTTTATGGCCTTGAATATTTTGAAATTCACACGCAAGCACGCTGCAGTGCCAATGGAGAAGTTGCTTCGCTCAGCGATCAACAACTGGCAGCAGAAGAACAGCGATGCCGATGTGACAGAAGCCAATCTTGTCGTGAAAGATATCACGGTAGACGGCGGACGCACGTTGAAGCGCATCAGCCCAGCTCCGCAAGGTCGCGCTCACCGCATCCGCAAGCGTAGCAATCATATCACGATAATTTTGGACAAAAAATAATTAGCGCATAACGCATGGGACAAAAATGTAACCCTATAGGAAACAGATTAGGCTTTATCAAAGGCTGGGATAGCAATTGGTACGGTGGTAATAACTACGGCGACAAAATCGTTGAGGATGATAAAATCCGTAAATACTTGATGGCCCGTTTGAAAAAGGCTTCAGTATCCAAGATAGTCATCGAACGTACTTTGAAGCTCGTTACCGTAACTATCAATACTGCCCGTCCGGGAGTAATCATTGGTAAGGCAGGTTCCGAGGTGGATAAGCTGAAAGAGGAGTTGAGAAAGATTACCGGTAAGGATATCCAAATCAACATCTTTGAAATTAAGCGCCCTGAGTTGGATGCGCGCCTTGTAGCGGATGGCATTTGCCGTCAGATTGAAGGACGTATTTCTTACCGCCGTGCGATTAAAATGTCTATCCAAACTAGCATGCGCATGGGTGCTGAAGGGATTAAGGTGACTGTAGCTGGTCGTGTTAACGGAGCTGAAATTGCACGTTCTGAAACGTACAAAGAAGGTCGTACACCCTTGCATACACTGCGCGCAGACATTGACTATCATCATGCAGAAGCTCACACGGCTTACGGTCGTATCGGTCTGAAAGTATGGATTTGTCGCGGTGAAGTTTATGGCAAGCGTGACTTGTCTCCAAACTTCGGCCAAGCAACAACTCAGCGTCGTCCTGGCGCTCCAATGGGTCGCGAAGAGCGTCCAGGTGGAGATCGTCGTGGTGGTGGTGATCGTCGCGGAGGCGGACCAGGCAGAGGAGGAGATCGCAGAGGTGGCGGCGGTGGACGCGGAAAAGCGTAATCATCTCACAGATAAATTGAATATAGACATTAGGATAATATAACGTCATGTTACAACCGAAAAGAACGAAATACAGAAAGCAGCAGAAAGGGAAGATTAAAGGAATCGCCCACCGCGGATCACAACTCGCGTTCGGAAGCTTCGCTATCAAAACCCTTGATGAAGGCTTTTTGACATCACGTCAGCTAGAAGCAGCACGTGTGGCCCTCACCCGTTTCATGAAACGTGAAGGTAAAGTGTGGATCCGTGTATTTCCGGATAAGCCACTTACACGTAAGCCTGCAGAGGTGCGTATGGGTAAGGGTAAGGGAGCTCCAGAATTGTGGGTTGCCGTACTTAAGCCAGGGCGCATCATCTTCGAAGCTGAAGGTGTTCCATTGGCTACAGCACAAGAAGCATTGCGTTTGGCAGCTCAAAAGTTGCCTTGCCGCACCAAATTCATCGTTCGTCCTGATTACACAGAACAATAAAAGCCATGAAAGCTACAGACTATACAAAACTAGCAGACAGCGATCTTTTGGTTAAGATCACAGAAGAAAAGGCTGCACTGGCAAAAATGAAGTTTAACCACACCGTTGCCGGCACTGAAAACCCGATGCAAATGCGCATGAAGCGTAAGGAAATTGCTCGAATGAAGACAGTGATTACCCAACGTAAAAACAACGGTAAATAATTACTGACCATGGAAAGAAACCTTCGTAAAGAAAGAATTGGTGTTGTTACCTCAAACAAGATGGATAAATCTGTGGTGGTAATGGTAGAAACCAAAATCATGCACCCGAAGTACGGGAAATTCGTGAAGTACTCGAAGAAATTCATGGCTCACGACGAGAAGAGCGAGTGCGGAATAGGCGACACGGTGAAAATCATGGAAACACGCCCTATGAGCAAGCTCAAGCGTTGGAGAATGGTTGAAATCGTTGAGAAGGCGAAGTAATTCGTCCGACTGGGACTAACCCCGATACGGTTGTGGTGGAATTCCACAGCATTAACAAAGCAGTAAAGGTTGCTCAGCAGCCATTAAAAGAATAAGAAAATGATACAGAACGAATCACGACTGAAAGTTGCCGACAATAGTGGCGCACGCGAAGTACTCGTTATCCGTGTGCTTGGTGGAACTCGCCGTCGTTATGCCTCTATCGGCGATCAGATCGTAGTTACCGTTAAGGATGCACTTCCAAGTGGTAACGTGAAGAAGGGGACAGTTTCAAAGGCGGTAATCGTACGCACCAAAAAGGAAGTACGTCGCGCTGATGGTAGCTATATCCGCTTCGACGACAACGCAGTAGTGTTGTTGAATGCAGGTGGTGAATTGCGCGGCACGCGTATTTTCGGCCCAGTTGCACGCGAACTTCGTGAGAAGGATTATATGAAAATTATCTCTCTCGCTCCTGAGGTTATCTAACATGAATCATGGATATGTCCCGGTGACATGTCAAAAATGAATAAACGATGTTCAAAAGATTAAAAGTAAAAAAAGGCGATCTGGTAGTAGTCACTACCGGTGACAGCAAGGGCAAGCAAGGCCGTGTTGTTGAAGTTAATCGCGACAAAGACCGCGTGGTCGTAGAGGGTGTGAACTTGGTGAAAAAACACCGTAAGCCATCAGCCCAGAACCCACAAGGTGGAATTGAATCCATCGCTGCAGGAATCAACATCAGTAACGTAAAGGTTGTTGATGCTAAAGGCAACGCAACTCGCGTTGGACGCAGAAGAAATGACGATGGTAAACTAGAACGTTTTTCTAAGAAATCAGGGGAGACATTGAAATGAAATACACTCCACGCCTAAGAGCGAAATATCAAGAAGAAATTGCTCCGAAATTGAAGAGCAAGTTCGAATACTCTTCCATCATGCAGGTGCCGAAGATTACAAAAATCTGTCTGAACCAAGGTTTGGGTAAGGCTACCGGTGACAAGAAGATCATCGATGCAGCAGTAGATGAGATGACACTTATTGCCGGTCAGAAGGCTTCTTCGACTGCCGCGACAAAGGATATCTCTAACTTCAAACTCCGTAAGGGTGTTGCTATCGGTGCTAAAGTTACCCTTCGTGGTGATCGTATGTACGAATTCCTCGATCGTTTGATCTCGGTTTCGTTGCCACGTACTCGTGACTTCCGAGGCGTTAAGTCTAGCGGTTTTGATGGTCGAGGTAACTTCACCTTTGGTGTGAAGGAGCAGATCATCTTTCCAGAGATTGACCTCGATAAGATTAAGCAAATCAATGGTATGGATATCACATTCGTAACCACTGCCCATACCAACGAAGAGGCGAAGGCACTCCTCGAAGAATTCGGATTTCCTTTCACTAAATAATAAACAGGAAAAAGAACCATGGCTAAGGAATCAATGAAAGCTCGTGAGCGCAAGAGAATCGCACTCGTAGAGCGTTACGCTAAGAAGCGTGAAGAATTAAAGAAGGCCGGCGATTGGGATGCTTTGCAAAAGCTTCCTAAGAACAGCAGTAAGGTGCGCGTGCGCAACCGCTGCGGGCTCACTGGTCGCCCGCGTGGTTACATGCGTCAATTCGGCCTCTGCCGCAATCAGTTCCGCGAACTGGCTTTGGAAGGACGAATTCCAGGTGTGAAAAAGGCAAGCTGGTAAAATCAGCCTGCAACCCAACGAAACGAGTGTCCGTGCTTTCACGGAAATGATAAAGAAACGGTGACAAGTGTCACCACCAAAAAAGGAAACAGCAATGTTTACAGACCCAATTGCAGATTACTTGACTCGCATCCGGAATGCACAGTCTGCCCGTCATAAGGTAGTTGAAATTCCTGCGTCAAACCTGAAAAAGGAGATTACAAAAATCCTTCACGAGAAAGGGTATATTCTCAACTATAAATTTGAGGATGGTGCGCCTGGTACAATCAAAATCGCGTTGAAATACAACATGAAGACGAAGACACCGGCTATCTCTACTATCCAGCGTGTATCTTCTCCAGGTCACCGCAAATACACAGGCGCAGAAACTCTGCCTCGCGTGTTGAATGGCTTGGGAATCGCTGTAGTATCAACGTCGAAAGGCGTGATGAGCGATAAGGAAGCCCGCACCCACGGAATTGGTGGTGAAGTATTGTGCTACGTTTATTAATCAACTGAAAAAAATTCTGACCCATGTCAAGGATAGGAAAATCACCAGTCACCATTGCTAAAGGCGTTGAAGTGTCTTTCAATGATGGCGTAGTAAAAGTGAAAGGCCCAAAAGGGGAGCTTTCGCAAGAAATCGATC
This sequence comes from Flavobacteriales bacterium, assembly GCA_947462725.1. GTDB lineage: Bacteria > Bacteroidota > Bacteroidia > Flavobacteriales_D > Sanyastnellaceae > JAIBBG01. Next base: position 12,714 of record CANHPZ010000017.1, on the reverse strand, counting down.
CATCGGTTTCATTAGATATCGCTGAAAGTGAAATCACTCTCACTCGCAGCAGCGATCACAAAGATGCACGTTCAAAGCACGGTTTATACCGCTCTTTGATACACAACATGGTGACAGGAGTGAGCACCGGTTGGAAGCGTCAGCTTGAGATGATCGGGGTAGGTTACCGTTGCAAGGCCACTGGTCAGCAATTGGAATTGACCTTAGGCTATAGCCACCCAATTATCTTCGAATTGCCAAAGGAAATCGTGGTTACAGCGAAAGCTGAAAAAGGGGAGAATCCATCGATTACTTTGGAGAGCTACGACAAGCAATTGCTAGGTCAGGTAGCTGCCAAGATTCGCAGTCTCCGCGCTCCAGAGCCTTACAAAGGCAAAGGTGTTCGATATGTAGGTGAATATGTACGCAAAAAAGCTGGTAAGTCAGCAGCTAAATAAAATTTGAATTAAAGCAATGGCATTCAGCAAAGAAGCTCGCAGAGCGAAAATACGCACACGAATCAGGGCTAGTGTGAAGGGAACTACTCAAAGACCACGTCTTTCTGTATTCCGCAGCAACAAGCAGATTTATGCCCAGATCATCGACGACCAGAATGGTGTTACTCTGGCTTCCGCATCATCTATGGTGATGAAGGATGCTCAGTCAGTAGCTAAGCTTGATCAAGCGAAGTTGGTGGGTAAAACCATCGCAGAGCGTGCGCAAGCCGCGGGTATCAATGAAGTGGTTTTTGACCGCGGAGGATACCTATATCATGGACGTGTAAAATCATTGGCCGAAGCAGCCCGCGAGGCAGGCCTTAAATTCTAAAATGATGGCAGAGACAAAACCAGTTCGCTCTAGCGAAACAGATTTGAAAGACCGCCTGGTAGCGGTGAACAGAGTCACCAAGGTGACCAAGGGGGGACGTACCTTCGGGTTTGCAGCCATCGTGGTTGTAGGCAATGAGAAAGGTGTTGTAGGACACGGTCTAGGCAAGTCGAAAGAAGTTGCTGAAGCCGTAACCAAGGCGACTGAGGATGCTAAGAAGAACTTGATCCAAGTTCCTGTGCACAAGGGTACAATCCCTCACGAGCAGGATGGAAAGTTCGGTGGAGCTCGTGTTTTCATCAAGCCAGCTTCTCACGGTACCGGTGTTATTGCCGGTGGTGCGATGCGCGCGGTGCTTGAGTCAGCCGGTGTTACCGACGTATTGGCCAAGTCAAAGGGCTCTTCTAACCCACACAATGTGGTGAAGGCTACCCTCGATGCTCTTTCGAAATTGCGTAATGCTCGTGATATTGCCAAAATGCGCGGTATTAGTGTTGAAAAAGTTTATAAAGGATAGTATAACGGGTGGGTATAGATTCGATCTTCCCGCCGCTAAAAAAAGCATACCATGGCTAAAGTTGTTATTACACAAGTGAAAAGCGCTATCGATCGCCCAGCTCGTCAAAAAGCTACGATTCAAGCGTTGGGAATTAAGAAGCTGAATGTTCCAGTAGAGCATGAGCTTACCCCAAACATTGCCGGAATGATCCGTGCCGTTCGTCACATGTTGAAAGTGGAGAACAAATAAGTATAGTAAAAGGAATTTAAAGCTGTCCTCAATACGGACAACAACACACACAAGATATGAAACTCAATAATCTCAAGCCAGCAGAAGGATCTACACAGACTCGTAAGCGTGTAGGTCGTGGTCAGGGTTCAGGTCTGGGCGAAACATCTGGCCGCGGTCACAAGGGTGCCGGCCAACGTTCAGGTACCAAGCGTAAGCTCGGTTTTGAAGGTGGACAAATGCCATTGCAGCGTCGTTTGCCTAAGTTCGGTTTTAAGAACATCAACCGCGTTGAATACAAAGGGGTAAATCTCGATTTGCTTCAAATGTTGTCGGAAAAACTCGGTGCAAACGAAATCACTCACGACATACTCGTGGCCAATGGAGTTTGTGCGAAGAAAGACCTAGTGAAAGTGCTCGGTCGTGGTGAACTGAAATCAAAGATGAATGTTACCGCTCACGGATTCTCAGCAACTGCTAAAGCGGCAATCGAGAAGCTCGGTGGAACTGCAACTACCATTTAATCGAAAGCTATGAAAGGTTTTATTCAGAAAATAAAGGACATCTGGAGCCACGATGAGTTGAGGTCCAAGATTGGCTATACACTTCTTTTGTTGTTGGTGTATCGCATCGGTTCTTTCATTGTATTGCCTGGTGTTGACTCTAATCAGTTGGAAACTGGTGCCCAGGGTGGTTTGTTGGGCTTCCTCGGATTATTTACCGGTGGAGCATTCAGCCGCGCTTCCATTTTTGCTCTGGGTATTATGCCCTACATCTCGGCTTCGATCATTATCCAATTGCTCGGATTGGCTGTTCCTTCCATCACTAAAATGCAGAGAGAGGGGGAGAGTGGTCGTAAGAAAATCAATCAGTATACACGTATGCTGACCATCGCTATCGGCTTGGTTCAGGCTCCGGGTTATATCAAAAGTACTTTGCCCGTAGGTGCTTATCCAGAAGGCTTCACTTGGTTATTCTCGGCTGTTCTTATTCTTACCTGTTCAACACTCTTTGTGATGTGGTTGGGTGAGAAGATCACAGATAAAGGAATCGGTAACGGTACATCTCTGATTATCATGACCGGTATCATCTCGGACATTCCGAAGGGTTTCATTTCTGAATTCAAGTTACAATCGCCTTTCTTCTTCTTGATTGAATTGGCTGTTTTGTTAATTGTAGTTGGTTTGTGTGTAGCCGTTATTCAGGCTGTTCGTCGCATTCCGGTTTCAATGGCTAAAATGAATACAGGTGGTGGTTCTCACATGCCGCAAGGTGAGGGGGCGCGTTCCTACATTCCTATGCGTGTAAATTCGGCTGGTGTAATGCCAATCATTTTCGCACAAGCGATCATGTTCGTGCCTTTGTACTTGCGCAATACTGAAACATTCCAGGATAGCGAGATTCTCGCAAGCCTTACCAACATTCAAGGTTGGGGTTACAACATCCTGTTATTCTCTTCGATTATCCTCTTTACGTTCTTCTATACAGCTATTGTGACCAATCCAAATCAGATAGCCGATGACTTGAAGCGTAACGGAAATTTTGTACCTGGTATTAAGCCGGGTAAGCCAACAGCAGATTATATCGATGACGTAATGTCGAGAATTACTCTGCCTGGTGGTATCTTTGTCGGCCTTATCGCAATTTTGCCCGCTTTGGTTATGATGATAGGTCTTACAAAAGCGCAGCAGTTTTCGATATTTTTCGGTGGAACATCATTGCTGATTACCGTAGGTGTAATTCTCGATTTGTTACAACAAATTGAAAGTCACTTGCTGTCACGTCACTATGATGGCTTGATGAAATCAGGACGCGTTCGTGGTAGAAATACCGGTACTGCGTTCAGCTCATCCGGCTACGCCGGTTAATGCAGGGGCCTCGGCACGATGTCGTCAAAGAAACCTGTATTAAAAAATGATGATGAGGTAGAACTCATCAGACAAAGTTCTTTACTTGTTGGAAAAACTTTAGCGGAACTCGCTACACGTATTCGACCCGGAGTAACAACGATGGATCTCGATAGAGTGGCAGAGGAGTTCATCCGCGATCACGGCGCTTATCCCGGATTTCTTGGATATAACAAATATCCGAATTCGATTTGCGCCAGTGTGAACAGTGCTGTTGTGCATGGTATTCCCAATGACAGACCTTTGCTTGAAGGTGATATACTATCACTGGATATCGGGGTTATCAAAAATGAATACTGGGGCGATTCGGCCTATACCTTCGCCGTAGGTGAAGTGAGTCCCGAGGTTCGCCAATTGTTGCAGGTCACCAAGCAGAGCCTTTACTTGGCCATTGAACAGGCCATAGCAGGTATGCGCATCGGAGATATTGGTTATGCCGTTCAGACGCATGCCGAATCGTTCGGTTATGGAGTTGTTCGTGATTTGGTTGGACACGGCGTAGGCCGCAACCTGCATGAAGCTCCTGAGGTGCCTAACTTCGGTAAACGTGGTCAGGGTATGCAGTTGTCGGAGGGTTTGGTGATAGCCATCGAACCGATGATCAACATGGGTACACGCAATGTGAAGCAGCTTAAAGATGGTTGGACCATTGTAACTGCCGACAGCAAGCCTAGCGCACACTTTGAACACACGATTGTAGTGAGGAAGCAGAAAGCTGAAGTTTTATCCAGTTTTGAATTGATTGAAAAGGCAGAAGGACTGCTTGCGTAAGCGCAGTCCCAAGCAGAAAGGGCCGATTTGGTCTGATATAGAAGAAAAAGAGATATGGCAAAACAAACATCCATCGAACTAGATGGAACAATTATCGAAGCCCTTTCCAATGCGATGTTTCGCGTGGAGTTGGAAAACGGCCACATAATTACAGCACATATCTCAGGTAAGATGCGTATGCACTACATCCGCATCCTGCCAGGTGATAGAGTGAAGGTGGAAATGTCACCTTACGATTTGACAAAAGGAAGAATTAGTTTTAGATATAAATAAGGTGTCTGAGGTAAAACCACCGACGATACGGAAAACTTTAAAGAAATGAAAGTTCGTGCATCCATTAAAAAGCGCTCAGCCGACTGCAAAATTGTAAGCAGAAAGGGTAAGCTCTATGTGATTAACAAGAAGAACCCAAAGTTCAAACAAAGACAAGGTTAAACGTTTGGTACCGGTTATTCGGTATCGCAAAACAATAAATAAATGGCTCGTATAGCAGGTATTGATTTACCAAGAAACAAAAGAGGTGAAATTGGTCTCACCTACATCTACGGAATTGGTCGCAGCACTTCACGCAGAATCCTAGAGACTGCAGGTGTAAGCTACGACAAAAAAGTTCAGGATTGGGACGATGATGATTTGTCAAAGATTCGTGGTTTCATCACCGAGGAACTGAAAGTAGAAGGTTCACTGCGCTCAGAAGTGCAGATGAGCATCAAACGCTTGATGGATATCGGTTGCTACCGCGGTGTACGTCACCGTGTTGGTTTGCCGGTACGTGGTCAAAGCACCAAGAACAACTCACGTACCCGTAAAGGAAAGCGTAAGACTGTTGCTAACAAGAAGAAAGTAACCAAGTAATAATTTGTAAGGACGCAGCCTAAGGCGTCCGTTGCTCACCCACCAGGTGAACTACAAAACATAACGAACAATGGCTAAAGTCGAAAAGAAAAAGAAGAAGAATGTGATGGTAGAATCAGTGGGTCAAGCTCACGTTCAGTCTACATTCAATAACATTATTATCAGCCTTACCAACAATACAGGCCAGGTGATCTCATGGTCATCAGCCGGTAAGATGGGCTTCAAGGGTTCTAAGAAGAACACGCCTTATGCTGCGCAGCTTGCAGCTGAACAGGCTTCCAAAGAAGCAATGGATCTTGGTCTGCGCAAGGTGAAAGTGTTTGTGAAAGGCCCAGGAGCCGGTCGCGAATCAGCGATTCGTACCATCCACAATACAGGTATCGAGGTACTTGAAATCGTGGACATCACTCCAATGCCGCACAACGGCTGCCGTCCACCTAAGAAAAGAAGAATCTAATCCCATCTCAAGAATCAATTAGCAATGGCCAGATATACAGGACCCAAATCAAAGATTGCACGTAAGTTTCGTGAGCCGATTTTCGGCCCCGACAAAAACCTGGATAAGCGCAATTATCCCCCAGGACAACACGGCCCTAACAAGCGTCGTGGAAAGCAGTCGGAATACTCCGTGCAGCTCAACGAAAAACAAAAAGCAAAGTATACCTACGGTATCCTTGAGCGCCAGTTCGAAAACCTTTACAAAAAGGCTTCAGCTCGTCCGGGTGTAACAGGTGAGATTCTTCTCGCTCTTTGTGAGTCACGTCTCGACAACACCGTGTATCGCTTCGGCCTAGCTGCTAGCCGCATGGGAGCTCGTCAACTCGTAGGTCACAGCCACGTTACAGTCAACGGTCAAGTTGTGAATATTCCATCATACCAACTTCGTCCAGGTGACCGCGTTGGTGTGCGTGAGCGCTCAAAGTCTTTGCCTATCATCACCATGGCATTGGCTAACCGTAAGAAATTCGATTGGCTCGATTGGAACGATGCCGACAAGCAAGGGGTTTTCCTCAATTTCCCTGAGCGTGTGCAAATCCCTGAAAACATCAAGGAACAGCTCATCGTCGAATTGTATTCTAAGTAATAGTCAAGAACCAAAATAACAATCACACTATAAATGGCAATCATCGATTTCGTAAAACCAGACAAGGTCGTTATGCTCGACAGCAACGACTTCGCAGGATCGTTCGAATTCCGTCCTTTGGAGCCCGGCTTCGGTATCACCATCGGAAACGCACTGCGCCGAATTCTGCTTTCATCACTGGAAGGTTTTGCAATCACCTCAATTAAAGTTGAGGGCGTTGATCACGAGTTTTCTACAATGAAAGGCGTGGTTGAAGATGTAACTGAAATTATTCTCAACCTGAAGCAAGTTCGCTTGAAGCGTCAAATTGAGACTACCGATTATGAAAAGGTTACAATCAATATCACTGGACAAGAGCAATTCAAAGCCGGCGATATCAGCAACTTCACTACTGCATTCCAGGTGCTCAACCCGGATTTGGTAGTTTGCAATATGGATCCAAAGGTGAAATTGAATATCACAATCACCATTGGAAAAGGCCGCGGTTACCGTCCGGCTGAAGAGAACAAGTCGAACAGCGCTCCTGTTGGAACTATCGCTATCGACAGCATCTTCACACCCATCCGCAACGTGAAGTTCAGTGTAGAAAATTTCCGCGTAGAACAAAAGACCGACTACGAAAAGTTGTTGGTTGAAATTCAAGGCGACGGCAGCATTACGCCGAAGAATGCTTTGCAAGAAGCAGCTAAAATCCTTATTCATCACTTCATGCTCTTCAGTGATGAGCGTATCACACTCGAGCAAGAAGCTAAGAAGGAAACAGAAGAATTTGACGAAAGCTCAATGCACATGCGTCAGCTCCTGAAGACCAAATTGGTTGACATGGATCTTTCAGTGCGCGCATTGAACTGCCTCAAGGCTGCCGATATCGAAACTCTTGGAGACCTCGTTTCATTCAACAAAAACGATCTCTTGAAGTTCCGTAACTTCGGTAAGAAGTCACTTACGGAGTTGGAAGAACTCGTGGAAGGTAAAGGCTTGCAGTTCGGTATGAACGTTAGCAAGTACAAGCTGGACCGCGATTAATTGGTACTTGGTGCGGCAAGTGTGCTGCACTTAATAAAAAGAATTATTTAAAGAACCTGAAGTAGTTGTAAAAGAATGTGACACATGAAGAGCCGAATGGCAAACTTCAATAGTCAATCGCCAACGCTTCATACCAAAAAAAGATTATGAGACACGGAAAAAAAATCAATCACCTCAGCAGAAAATCTGAACACAGAGCTGCACTTTTGATGAACATGGCTTGCTCACTCATCGAGCATAAGCGCATCAACACTACAGTGGCAAAAGCGAAAGCTTTGCGTGTGTACATCGAACCACTCATCACCAAGAGTAAAACAGATAGCACTCACAGCCGTCGTACAATTTTCAGCTACTTGAAGAATAAAGAAGCGGTAACGGAATTGTTTCGCGAAATCGCTCCAAAGGTTGCTGATCGCCCAGGTGGATATGTGCGTATCATTCGCACAGGATATCGTCCAGGAGATAATTCAGAAACAGCCATGATTGAGTTGGTTGACTTCAACACTATCTACACCAACACAGGTGCTCCTGCTACAGACGCTGCTCCTAAGAAGCGCACACGCCGCAGTTCTGCAAAGAAGGCTGAAGGCGCGGAAGGTGCTGCTGAAGAAGGTGCCCCAAAGGCAAAAGCTCCTCGCAAGAAGGCTGAACCTAAAGCAGAAGGTGAAGAAAAGCCAAAAGCTCCACGCAAAAAGAAAAGCGAAGAATAAGATCTTCAAACCAATATCAAAAGCCTCTGCTCTGCGGGGGCTTTTTTGTTTTGGTAACACAGAGACTATTGTTTTGCGGTTCGCGGAGATTTGGTATTGAATTTCTTGATTGATTGCGCAGAGCAGCTCTGATTTTGGACGTGCGCCAAGATTGACAGGGTTTAAGTTTTTGGTGTCGAAATGAAGTGAGTTTCTGACAAATAATTCCGCTCTGTGTACCGCACAACTCTGCGAATCTCCATGTGACGAAACCAAGGCCTAGAATACATTGCGGAACCCGAAGCTAACCTTCCCGTTGCGCACTAGGATTGGATTGTCGTATTGCTTTCCTAATGCGTAATTGAAGGTGAATATGCCGGCCTTTGTTTCGAAATTGAATCCGGCTCCGAAACTCAGCGGATGGTCGGTGTCAAAAGCAGACACTCCCCTTTTCTCGTACCAGCACTGATCACCGAAAACATAAACGGCGGAGTTTTCTTCCAAAAGTATCCTATACTCCACAGTTGCAACGGACCAAGCTGCAGCGTAAATACTCTCTTCATTGATGCCGCGCATCGTTCGCAGTCCACCAATGCGAAATATTTCATTGTCGTAAAGGGATTCAGCAAACAAGGCCGCGCCTTTAAATGCGGTCAATAAGCAATGTCGCTTGAAAATGGGGATGTAATATTCCAAACGTGCTTCTGCTCTTGTAATGGGGAGCTTGCGTTCGATGCCGCTTTCCGCTGGAATAGCGCTTAAGGCCCGTGATCCGGTAGCTAGTTCGGCCCCGCAAGATAAACCTTTGCGTGGATTCCACCGGTAATCCAATTGTTCATACTGTATACTTCCTCCGTAGAGGGTGCTGTTGATGCCCGCGAGTGTGGTTGCTGTTGCGTATGTACTGAGTTGATCACTTTTGTTCTTCTCAATAAATAGCCGTATTCGGTTGTTACCACTGAGCATGAAGTTTATACCCGTACCCAACTTAATGGATGAAAACGTGGTGTCGCGTTTGTAAATTTTCAATTGGCCATCAACGCCCAAAGGGAGTTGAAATAGATAGGGCAACATCATTTTTAAGGCGAGATCCTGCGTTTGAACCTGCAGTTTGCGCCAGTTGAGCCACAACTCTTCTCCATGATTGAAGGCATTGATGAGCTTGATTTCCGCGTCGCCGGTGATATGGGTTTTGCCTGTTGCCTCGTCCGGCCTTATGCCCGCAATACCATTGAAGTAGTTGGCTTTGCGTTTTTCTGCAAAAACAAAAAGGCTTGCTTTGCCCGGAGTAAATCTGATTTCCGGTGATTGGCGCAGCGTTAGGAATGGCAGCTCCTTCAGACGTCTCTCTGTTCGCGCGATTTTTTCTTCGTTGTAAGGTGAGCCGGGATTGAAATCGAGATACGATTGAATGTAATGATATGGCAGTGGCTGCGCTGAGCGAATGTGCAAACTATCCATGACCACCCACGGCCCTGGTGTAAGTTGGCAGTATATACTTGCCCTGCTTATGCCTGGCTTGACAGAGCGTGTTGTTAAGCTATCGATTGTAACTCGCACAAACGGATATCCGTTGTTTTCATAGTCCTTTATTAGACGTGATGCTTCTTGCCGCAAGATGCCGCTGTTGAGTGGTTTATTGACGACACGCGAATCCATTGTGGAGTTGCTATCACCCAAAAGGACCATGCGCTCGATGCGGTAATATTTCCTCGCTCGAATCGTGCAGAATAACGTGTTACCTGTACGATGTGTATCTATTGTGGCTTCGAGATATCCTTCAAACAAGAGGTTGTTGAAGCGCTCCTCGATGAGTTGATTGGTGGTATGCGTGGAATCGGTAATTACACGTTCTTCCTTGGCTCTTCTCTTTTCTCTTTTCGAAAAAATAAGCGTGTCGACCATCTGTGCCTCTGTAGAAATGGCAAAGGCGAACATCCAGCCAAGGAGTATTAAGCGAAGAGTCACGAAACAAAGATGGTGAAAAAAGAGCTGGCAATCTGAAGTTACGTGCGTTCTTCATGACATGTTCGGAATATTGATATTTGCTATGCTTGTACATTTCATAGGCATGGCGGCACGTACATTTGGAATAAATAATAGATTATGAACGAAACACGCGAATCCCTCTATAAGCTTGTACGCGAAAAGGCTGTGCTGAAGCAGGATGTATATCACAACACCTTGCGTGTTTTTGGTGAACTGAAACAAGTGCTTGCGGAGACCGTGCAAGATATCTCGGCCAACTATGGCGGGTCTGATGGTCGGGTTGAATTTTACTTTCGCGATAGCGGTGACTTTCAATCTGAAATCAAAGTTGCCGGTGATGTGCTGGTGTTTTATATGCACACCAACGTGTTTCAGTTTGATAAGTCGAATAATCTCTGGAAGAGCTCGTATTTCAAAGACAACGAGGCCAATTCCTACGTTGGCATTATCAACGTCTATAACTTCCTGGCCGACTCATTTAAGTACCAGCGCGTATCAGATGTTGGCTATCTCATCGCTCGAATTTTCGTGAATAAGGAAAACCACTTCCTCGTTCAGGGTAAGCGTCAACTGGGCTTCCTGTACAACGATTTCATCAACAGTAAACTTGATAAGAATGGATTGCAAAACATTGTTGATAGTGCCCTGTTGTACACGCTCGATTTTGATTTGCTTGCTCCACCCTATGAAAACCTACAACAGGTGACCGTGGAAGAAATTCAAAGCGCCACTACGAGTACCAATTTGGCCACCGGCAAGCGTGTCGGATTTCGTTTTGGGTTGGATGAAACGATGGGATAATTTCGATTTTTCAATAAAGAAAAACGCCGTCAAACAATTCTGCTTGACGGCGTTTTTTTTTATGTTTAATTTCTCTGCTTACCTCACCACAATGAGCTTCTGGCGGGCAATGCCGCGACGTGTCTGTCCTGAGATAACGTAATAGCCGGCTGCCAAATCTGTAAGTTCAACAGTGAATTTGTTGGCACTATTCAAATCGATTTGCTTCACCAATTGTCCGGCGCTATTCACCAAATAGTATGTCCCTGCATGTCCTTTCACTGTAGCGTTACCATTGCTTGGGTTGGGATATAAGGTGAGCAGCGACTGGCCTCCTTCTTCAGTAACATTGCCTTCTTCCTCAGTAACATTGATTGGGATGATAACGTTGAGCGTATAATCCTCAACTTCACCGAAGGTTGAAAAGCCGCATGGTGAACTCACGTTACCCTGACTCGAATCTGACATGCGCACACGCATGCGCGTTGGACCGGCCAACGCAGCTGCCGGAGCAGAAATGTTGGCGTTGAAAGGACCAATGCCATTGCTCGAGAAATACTCCTGTTCGCCACCATCGGCAAAAGAACCATTGTGGTTCCAATCCACCCAAATCATGACGTGGTCGGTAGAAAATGAATTGCCCAGAGTAACCGCAATCGGGAGTGATGTGCCAACTGTAATGTCGGTTGAAAGCGTTGTGTAATTGCTATAGCTTGAATGGCTTGTAGCATTGGAGATGCTGCCAATGACCACGTTTGAAATGTACTCCTGTGTATCGTTGTTTGCTCCACCGCCGCAATAGATGCTGGGGTCGATGGTCATCTGAATGGCATTGCTGCTAGCCGTGGGGGTTATGCTGCATGGTGATGAACTCGTTATCACACAAGATACTGTTTGTCCATTGGTAATGGAGCTGCTCGAATAGGTGGCGTTGGTTGCGTTGTTCACGATGCTACCGTTGACATACCATTGATAGGTTGGGTTGGTGCCTGCGTCCTGCCCCGTTGCGGTAAATGTCAATGGCTCGCCTGCCGCCGCCGGATTGGCTCCCGTAGTAATTGCTATGGATGCCGATGGTGATGACATAGGTGTAAGCGTGATCGGGTAGGTAGCGCTAGCGTTGGGGTCGGTGGTGCAGGTAAGTGATGATAGAATAGAGCATGACACGGTTTGACCTTCGCTAAATGTGTTGGTGTAGGCGCTGCTGTTTGTTCCAACAGGGGTGCCATTCAAATACCATTGGTAAGATGTGTTTGATCCCCCGTTTGTTGCGGTTGCTTGCAACGTGTTCTGCTCACCAGTGCAAATAGCACCTCCTTCCGGTTCGATTACAACTGATGTTGTCAATCCGCTTAATACGTCCATCGTAATGCTATTACTGATAGCGGGACTTCCTACCATAATCGGGTCGCTGGATGTCATTAAGCAACTTACTTCATCACCAGGTTGAATGTCGAGTAAGGAAAGCGTAGGGGAATTCGTGCCAACATTCACTCCATTCAGCTGCCATTGATAGCTGGGCGAATCACCACCGTTTAAGGGGCTTGCAGAATAAGTCACGGGTGTGCCTGCGCATGCAGGATTCCCTCCATCGCTGATGGCAATGTTTACGCGTACCACGCACGAAGCGAGTTGATATGAAAATACTCGCGTTTTTGCCGCTGCGTCGCCGGTGCTTCCGCCCATATACTCGCTTGTTGACCAAATGGTGCGTCCATCGACAGGGTCTAATGTACTGTGTGCGTAATCACCATCACGATTCACGCCCGTTTGTGAGCCTGTGCCTGCAGCAACAAGCACCTCTGTTATTGGCAGAGTTCCAAGTGGGTCGCACGAACGGCGGCCAGTGAAATATAACCCCGGGTATATGCTCGTTGCGTCTGACTTCATATAACTCAAACCAATTGAGCCATCATTGTCCATGATTATGGCGCCCATCCAACGGGTAGCTGCATCGGGTGTATAGATGCCCTCTTGATACATCGACCAAGTTCCGGTAGTTTGATCTTGGCGCAATTCACACCACTTGATGCTGCGCTGGGAGTTACTGATTTTAACTGCCCAATTGAGCACCACACT
>CANHPZ010000016.1 GCA_947462725.1 Flavobacteriales bacterium | reverse complement strand
TTGATTTGTTAAAACCATAGCTGCTTGGAAACCCAATGTTCTAACAGCGTATTGTTTATTCACCTCAAGAAGTTCTAATTACCTCATTTGGTGGCAAATAATCTATGATTAATTACCTTCGCGCTTATGATGAAACATGAAGAATTGCCAGAGGCTCTGACATTGAGTCAAGCCCAACGGTTGGTTGATGAATGGATAAAAACCGTTGGTGTTCGATATTTCAGTGAGCTCACCAATATGGCGATTCTGACAGAAGAGGTAGGTGAAGTTGCGCGCATTATGGCCAGGCGTTATGGCGAGCAGAGTGAAAAGCCTTCCGATACCAATGCCGATTTAGCGGATGAGTTGGCTGATGTGCTTTGGGTACTCATATGTTTGGCCAACCAAACTGGTATTGACCTTGAAGATGCATTGAGAAAAAATATGGATAAGAAATCCAAGCGTGATGCCGATAGGCATACCAACAATCCCAAACTGACTGCTTAATATTTTTCAAGGGCAGGCTCAACCTGCTCAATCCATGCCATTATCCCACCTTCCAAGCTCTTGGCGTTGCTAAAACCCAAACGCTCTAGGTGCGCAACAACGGCCTCTGATCGACGGCCTGATTTGCAATGAATCACGAGTGGGATGTCCTTGCGAAGAAGTTCTAAGTGATTCGTGATTTCTCCCATTGGGATGTGCTGTCCACCCAGAGTGCAAATGTCCACTTCATAGATTTCTCGAACATCAATTAGCTGGTGGTCAGCTCCGGTGGAGCGCCATTGCTGAAGTTGGTTGGGAGAAATGGATGTCATTCGAATGGTTATGCTTTGAATTTTGTGACCAGGTTCTCGGGTAGTGGATCGAAAAAGGTGTCGCCACGCAATCCCAAACGCAAGCACTCCAATGGAATAACTTCGTTCTCGGCGATATTTCCCAGATTCACATTTGCGCCAAACTGTTTGATGAAATAGACCTGCTGCGGTTTTTTCGGAGCCTCCCAAAGAATATCCTCAGGATTTACGTTTTTGATAATCTTATTGATGAGCATTACATGGGCCTGGCCGTTGGGACGATAAATTCCCACGGTTCCGCTTTCACGAGCTTCAGCAATTACCTTCCATGAACCGGCACTTAATTCGTGCTGCATCATTTTAATCCAACGCGCCGGTGAAATGAGGATGCCTTCTTCTTTCGAACCTACCTCGGAAAGAACCTTATAATTTTTCGCAAAATCAGCAATGATTTCGCATTTCACGTCATGCGCAATGCTCATGCTACCATCAGAAATTTCGACGGTGTCAAGACCTAAGCTATCAACATACTTTTTGTAATCGTCCATCTGTCCGCGCACGTAAAAAGCCTCGAACAAGGTTCCACCCACATACACGCGCATATCGGCTTTCTTGTAAAGCTTTACTTTTTCTTTCACATTCGACGCGAATGCCGAAGTGCCGAAGCCAAGTTTAACAATGTCGACCTGGTCGGATGCACTGTCGATCAGATCCTCCGCTTGTCTAATGCTTAATCCTTTATCCATGACCATAGTAAGGCCGTGGTTGCGATTTTTCTTGGTGCGTTCGGGGAGGTGCTTAAGTTTGAAATTCATCGTGGTTGACTCAAATAGGAGTGGTGCAAATATGCAAAATTAATGGCGCTTCACGGCGGAAGCGGTTAGCTATACGTGTTGGTTTAGATTTAGATCAACTCAACAATTGCTTGCGAAGCTCGATGTAAAGCAAATTATTCTTGATTTCGGGGAAATACTCCTCCAAATCATTTAGTCCTTCGGCGTGGCGCATGGCCATGCGAAACATCAGTTCTTCTGCTTCGCCGGTTTTGCCCGCCTGAATGAGATAAGCCACTTGCCGAAATCCGAGATCATTGCTCTGCGGACAATGTTGCCATCCTGTTTGAATAGTGCTCAGCGCTTTGTCGTATTCACCGCGCATGAAGAAAATATCTGAATAATCCATCCACAAGTCTTCGTTCTCTACAAACTTGGTGATGATGGTTTCTGCAATCGTTTCAGCTTCTGACACTCGATCCAGTTTTTTCAAAAACTCTATTTGAAATAAATAGTAATCGGGATTCTCGGGTTCAATCTCAATGGCTCGCTCAATCAAGCCTAATGCCTCAAGCGTCTTGCCCATCAAATCCATTGTGATGCCTATGCCTAAAAATGCATCGGCATAAAACTCATCTACCTGTATACTCTTGCGATAATAGAAAAGTGCCTTGTCGTATTGATTCAATTTTTCGAAGCATTCTCCGATATGACAATACACGGGCGCCTGAGGAGGTTCATAGGCATACGTTTCCTCGAATACCTGAACAGCATCCTGGTAACGCTCCATCTTAAACAAAGTATGAGCCTTGTTGTAATAGGCAGGCGTAAAATCCTCCTGAATCGCCAGACAATAATCGTAGCATTCGAGCGCCTCACTGAGCTGTCCAACTTTCTGATACGCGTTGGCCAAATTGTACCAAGCCGGAAATGAAAACGGATATGACTCTAAAAACTTTTGATAATATTCAATCGATTCGGCTGAGCGTTCGTTGATGTCAAAGACATAAGCTAACTCATAAAGCAAAACTTCATTTTCCGGACGCTTGATAATGGCTTCTTGCAATATCTCTTGTGCCTTATCAAAGCGCTGCATATTCTCATACTCGAGCGCAATCTCTAAATAAATGTCATCAGCGTATTCACTTGATCCAAGGGCCAGAGCTTTGCGCAATAATTGAATCGATTTGGCATGTTCTCTCTGCTGACTGTAAATGGATGCAAGGGTGAGTAATACTTCTTCGCTTGCTTCAACTTTTTCCAACTTCTTGAGCAATTTCAAAGCGCGGGTAAGATGTCCCATTCCTGTGAGAATCTGCGATTCGCGCAACATGAGTGTCATGTTTTCAGGAAATAAATTGTAGCCGTGCTCTATGGCACGAAGTGCCAAGGGAAATTTGTTGTTCTCACAATAGAAGTCTATGATTTCTTCAAACTGATCAATATCGAAGTAATAAGAATCATTACTGGATATCATCTGTTCAAAGCGATGCACAAGGTCAATCGCATTGCGATTGTCTCTGTTTTCATCACTCATGTGCATAGCCATTGGTCAAGTACTTAGTTACCTACAAATTTACGAAAATTACTACCCGACCGGGGTGTGGAAAAATTTATTCCAGAGACGAAATCAGTATTTTAACATGTAATAGAAAAGCTTCACCAATTCATTGTTGGTCATGATCAATCCTTCTTCGTTTTGCCACCAGTTCGCATCGTCATAATCTACCGATGTGGCGCCATGGAAATTGACATCGATGCCGGCATCGTTGAATTTGTCTTCAAATACCATGCGTACTCGACGCATATGAAATGCACTGGAGATGACTGTGATGTGATGAACTTGATTGCTTTGGCACCAGGTTAAAATTTCATTCGACTCATCCATGGTGCTGTGAGCTGATGATAGCGTGTCAATCTTCGATGATTCAACGCCGTTGCTTTCCATCCAATGCTTGGTTAGTTCGCACTCGAGTAGCATGGTGTCCAAACAGAGAATTTGATATGGAAAATTGCCGCCGGTAGTAATGAATTTTTGCTCCGGAAAATGCTCCGAAAGATTTGCCGCCGCCAGACCTCTTTCATAACTGTTGCCTCCAAGTACGAAACACATCTCTGTGGGTTGAGACGCATCGCTCGCATTGAGCCATTTGCCAATGCCACGCAACAGAGGCTTAAAGCAAACGGCCAGCGTCATTAAAATTATGATGACAACGATGACTATTTTAAACCAACGCTTCGACCAGAGTTTTTTCATATTAAATCAATTTTAACCAAGGAGCACACAAGCGCTCTATTTTAAGTTGTTCATCACATTTGCCAACGATGGTTAGTGCTTGTTTGGCGTTGTTCAAGCTGGCATGCTCTACTTCGAAGTTATAGTTCCACTGTGTGTGTTTGAGCCATTGCCGAGCTTCGGGTATGCTCATGTCGAACTTCTTGCGCAGTTGAATGGCACTATGGTTTTCTTGCTTGAATGCGATGCACTCGGCATTCATGATTTGCAACAAATGTTCGATGGCCTGCCGTTTCTTTTTCAGCGCATCGTCGCTTACGATGATTAGGAAACTGCTCCACGGAGCGCTGAATTCTCCAATCATTTTCAATTCACCGCTTTTGACATGCGGTCGGGTCATGAATTTCTCCCAATAAAACAATTTGGAATCATGGCGCTTGAGTGATTCTAAACCACCATATAAACTATTGACAACGTTGAATTGATTTTCCTTGAGTGTTATACCGCGTTCTCGAGCATGAATCATAGACATCAAATGCGATCCTGATCCGAAACGCGAAATGGCAACGGGGGATGAATGCTGTTTACTAAGTTTATCAAATGGAGCGTCTGCGGCAGTGTAAATCCCCCACACTAGAGGTGTGTCGATATAAACCTTCGCGATTTTCGCTTTCAAGCCATCGTTCGCTGCTGCAACAAAACCTTCAGTAAGTAAAATGGCCACATCAAGAGCATCGCTTTGAAGCGCTTGTGTCATTGCTCCGGTTCCACCGGCATACATCGTCCACGATAAATCAATCCCATGGGCAGAAAAAATATCACGCTCTGCAGCCCACTGCCAAGGCAAGTTGAAGTGCTCCGGAACGCCGCCTACGCGCAATTGTGTTTTGGTTTTCATGATGTTTGAATTCCGCGGAGCTTAGTACGTTCCTGCGCGCTTGCGCAAAAGCCATTCTCCGGCGAGCAAGGTGATAATAAGCACAGCTAACCAACGGTAATTAATGAGCTCGTCGAGTTGCTTGTTTTCATACGAAACGGATACAATTTCTTTCGCGTTGCGAATGCGCTCAGTGAGTTCTTCTAGATTGGAAGGATATACCATAACTCCGTTGTTCTCGGTCGCAAACTGCTGCATCAAGCGGTGGTCGGCGATCGTATTTACAATCTCAAGTTGTAGCGGACTAACACTGAATTCACCGCGCTCTTTCAATTCGGTTCCTTCGCTTATTGCGGTCGCTTCGTACTTGTAATGCCCAACCGGAAACTTGCCCGCTTTGAGCTGATACACGTTTCCGCGCGGAGAAAATTGATAGCTGAAGTTTTCTCCGGATTCATTCATGATGCGCATGGCAATTTCTTTATCGCCAATGGCTTCATAACTGGCGTTATATAGCTCTGCATCAAATACGATTTCTTCATTCTCAGTGAAATCATTTTTCGCACTTACGCGAAATAAACTGCGGTCATCTTTCGACGCCATGTATTGAACACATTTCGTCATGAGTTCATTGAATGCATCATGTGCTGAAGTTTGTTGGAATGCCGTGATTCGCCAACGCCAGAGACCTTCGCCCACAATTAATCCGTATTTGATGTCATTCACGGTGTTGAATCCAATCAGAGGTTTTGACGTGGCAATGCTTCCTATTTGCTGTGTGATTACAGGTTGCACACTATTGCTATAGCTGTAGTCTCCGAATGGCACCTGCAGCGGCGGCATGGTGCGTATCAATCCCTCAAGTTTGGTGTCGAGGGTGAATATGCTGAATCCTTCTTTGAAACTACCGGCGACATCTGTTGCGTTGTTTTTATAGTTACCTAAACTCCATCCCGTGGATAGTCCATTGTAAGCATTAAAATCTGTAGCGCTTCCCCACACAAAAAGCCCGGGTATTTTCTTTTCCATCGCTGAAGTGATGATGCTACTTCCACCATTGCCTAATGCCGGTAATTGATGGTATATGATTAAGCTATAATCACTCACATTGCCGTTGAAATCCTTCGCAAGTTTTAAATCAACTTTGTAACTCTCGTTGCTCGCAATTGCTTCGCGAATTGCATTTAAATCAGGGTGAGGTGCGTGCGCAAGTATCAATACTTTTTGCCTGCTGTCGAGTACATCTATAAACACATCGCGCGAGTTGTTGGCAAATGTGATTTCGTCGTTCACACGTGAAATCGAAATGGTGTAGCGTTGCAATCCAACCTCACTTGCATCTAGCGTAAGTGGTATGGTGTGAAATGAACGTTCACCGCTGAATGTGATGCTCTGACTAAATAGAACATTGCCTTTGCGTGATACACTCAGGGTGGCTGTTTCTCCTCCAGCCTTGCGGCCTTCAATGGTAATTTCCATCGGAAAACGATTCCCCAAATAGGCCAATCGATTTACAGCAACATCGGCAATCAATACATCGCGGTGAACGGTGGTGTCGCCAAGGGCAACTGTGAAAACAGGTGCATTGAGCTTTTTGTAGGCGTAAATTGGATTACTTCCTTTGTTATATAATCCGTCAGAGGCCACAATGATGGCGCCTAGATTTCGTCCGCTGAAACGCGTGGTGATGTCATCAAACAGAGAAGAAAAATCAGTGTATTGCTCAGTATATTCTAATGTGTCAATGCCTTCGTGCACACCCTCGCCAAACGTAAGTGAACGCACGTCATAGTCATCACCAAAAGACGCGGCGAGCTGCCTTAAGCGTTCTGCATATTCTTTTTTGTAGTAGGTGGAATCGGCACCAACAGCAACAGACGCAGAGTTGTCTTGCGCAATTACAACAATCGGTTTCTCTAACGTGCGCTCAATTGTTTTGATGAGCGGTTTCAGAAGAAACAAAGACAGTAAACTCACACAAGCAAATCGCATCACACCCAAAATGGTGGCCAATGCACTACCGTAATTGCGATTGAAGCGATCACGGAAATACAAGGCACCCGCATATATAACGCCTGCCAGAAGGCAGAAGATAATGAGCCACGCTGGTGCTTGTGTAATGATCGACATGGGTGAATGAAAATTACATCAACATTCCGCCACAAACGTGCAGCGTTTGTCCTGTGATATAACCGCTCATATCAGACGCTAGAAAAACAGTGGCATTGGCTACATCATCCGGTGAGCCGCCGCGTTTCAGCGGAATTGTGTTGCGCCATTCCTGCACAGTTTTTTCATCGAGTGCCGCAGTCATTTCTGTTTCTATAAAACCGGGTGCTATGGCATTGCTGCGAATGTTGCGCGATCCCAATTCTGCGGCTACGCTCTTCGTGAAGCCAATGATACCTGCCTTTGATGCAGCATAGTTTGCTTGACCTGCATTGCCCTGAACGCCTACAACTGAACTCATGTTGATGATGCTTCCCGATTTGGCCTTGAGCATGGGTTTTATAACTGCCTTTGTAAGATTGAAAACGGATTTTAAATTCACACGAATCACTTCATCCCACTGTTCTTCGCTCATGCGCATGAGTAAGGTATCTCGTGTTATTCCAGCATTGTTTACTAGGATATCTACTGTTCCGAAATCTGCTACGACTTGATCGATCAACTCTTGCGCTGCATTGAAATCTGCTGCATCGCTTTTGTAGCCTTTAGCTACTCCGCCTTTCGCCGCAAGTTCTGCTTCCAATGCTCGTGCTTTTTCTTCACTGCTTGCGTAGGTGAATACCACCTTGGCTCCATGCTCTATAAACTTTTCTGCTATGCTCTTTCCAATGCCTCTGGATGCACCGGTAACAATAGCAACTTTTCCTTCAAGTAATTTCATGTGATGAGTTTTGATAAAGGTTCAAATATACAGGCATGTTGTGAATGACAGGGTTCACAACATACCATGATGACTATAATTTTTGCTAATGAAAAGTAGTCTGAATCAGAGGTCAGCAGCTTCAGCGATGAGCTCGGCAACGTCTTTTACAATAACCTGATTCTCTTTCTCAAAATGCTTTACACCATCCGTGAGCATGGTGTTGCAAAATGGACAGCCCGCTGCAACCACTGTTGCGTTGGTGGCCAATGCATCTTCTGTGCGCTCGATATTCACTTCTTTGTTACCGGGCTCAGCCTCTTTGAACATCTGAGCTCCTCCAGCTCCACAACACAAACCATTGGCGCGGCTTCGTTTCATTTCTACAAGCTCGGCATCTAGTTTCTGAATAAGTGCTCGCGGTGCCTCATACTCGCCATTGCCACGCCCCAAATAGCAGGGATCGTGGAAGGTAATTTTCTTTCCTTGAAATGCGCCCCCGCCTTGCAGTGTAATCCGTCCTTCTTGGATAAGTTCATTGATAAGTTGAGTGTGATGCACAACCTCATATTGACCACCGAGTGAAGGGTATTCGTTTTTTAGTGTGTTGAAGCAATGCGGACAACCGGTCACGATTTTCTTTACTTCATAGCCGTTCAGAACCTGAATGTTCTGCATAGCCATCATCTGAAAAAGAAACTCATTACCTGCTCGTTTGGCCGGATCCCCTGTGCAGGATTCCTCCTGACCAAGGATAGCAAACGACACGTCACAATGGTTGAGAATTCGTGCAATGGCCTTGGTGATTTTCTTTGCGCGGTCGTCGAAACTTCCGGCACAACCTACCCAAAACAACACCTCAGGAACTTCGCCTGTAGCAAGGCATTCAGCCATTGTTCTAACTTTCAATTCACTCATTGTTTTATGTGTCTTTCGTTATTCACCATTTCACTTATCACTAAACACTTGTATCACCATTTCCTTCTCCACCAAATCGGTGAACTTTCCTTCAAATCGAGTGGCCCTTACCATGTGGTTATCTATCCAATGGTAATTGCCTCCGCGTGGTTTTCCGAAGATGATTCCGTGATAACGAAATCCACTTTTCTTCAACCATCGCTCTGTCACTTCACGATGCGCTTCCGTGCGTGAAGTGAAGAAGAAAATGATATGCCCCTCGTCGTACCACTGATTGCACTTTTGCAATGCATCAGGATAAACGCCTGCATCTTCCATGCGCTCAGGCTCTTCATTCGGTATGTCTTCACCAATTGTCCCATCAATATCGATGAGAAAATTTTTCATTCCTTCAGGCAGCACAGGTGAAATGCGCTTACCGTCTTCGTGTGCTTCTACTAATGTTGTCATGTCTGATGAGAATTAAAAATGTGTGTGGAACTCTGAGGTTGCAACCCAGCAATTGCATTGCTTGCTGTGCGAAATGACGAAGACTCATTGATTCCTCACTTTGCATTTCAGAATTCTCGATCAGTTGTTGGTCCAGTTGGCGCGGTCGGAAGCACTCATGGCCCATGGCGCGCCGTTGTTTTCTATGTTGTTAAACATCACCGTAATACTTTCCGGTGACTTGCTTTCTTCCATGATTAAATATTGGCGAAGATCAATAATGATCTCCAGCGGATTGATGTTGATCGGGCACGCATTGGTGCAAGCGTTGCAAGTAGTGCAAGCCCACAATTCCTCTTCGCTGATGTAATCACGCAGTAGCGAGCGTCCGTCATCCGTCCATTGTCCGCCGCATGCGTCCATCTTCTTTCCAACCTCTTCCATGCGATCGCGCGTGTCCATCATAATCTTGCGCGGTGATAATAGTTTGCCTGTTTGATTGGCGGGGCATTCTGAAGTGCAACGACCACACTCTGTGCAGCTGTATGCATTGAGAAGATTAACCCAATTCAAATCAAAAATATCCTTTGCTCCAAAGCGCGCAGGAGGCGCATCCGCAGCGGGCGGGGGTAATGATGGATCAAGCATCATTTTTACCTCGTTGGTTACGGATGCGAGATTGTTGAATTCACCTGCAGGTTGCAATTTTGAAAAGTACGTATTGGGAAATGCCAGGATGATATGCAGGTGTTTGGAGTAGGTAACGTAAACCAAAAAAGCAAGAATACCGATGATGTGAAACCACCAGCAAAAACGTTCAATGAAGATGAGCGCACCATCGCTTGCGTTGCTCAGTGCGGGCGTCAATAGCGATGAAATGGGGAAGCTCCCGGCGCTTGTGTAATGCTCAATTGCGCGGCTTTGCAAGATGGAATCACTGGCATTCATGAGCAAGAAAGCCGACATCAAAAATATTTCTGTAATCAAAATTAAGTTGGCATCAGTGCGCGGCCAGGATGTCATCTCACGCATCCAAAAGCGTTTGATTTTAAGCGCATTTCGACGCATTAAGAAAACGACACAGGCTATGAACACAAGTGCTGCGAGTACTTCGAAACTGCCAATGAGAAAATTGTAGAAACTACCCAGGAACGAGAAAATCCGGTGATGACCGGTGAGACCGTCTAACACAATTTCCAAAAGCTCGATATTGATGATGATGAAACCAGCATATAACACAAGGTGCATGGTTGCGACGAGTGGGCGGGTAAACATTTTTCCTTGACCTAGCGCTACTTTAAACATAGTGGACCAACGTTCCGAAGATTCACCTGTTGGTGTTACATCGCGGCCAAGAAGGATGTTACGCTTTACAAATGCGAAACGTTTGTAGGCGAGATATGACGCTGCTAGCAGCAGTGCAAGAAATAAGATTTGAGCAATCATACTGAGTGTGCTTCATCATTGGAAGCGCCCCAAAACTAAGGCGAAATGCTCTTAGCAAAAGTTCTTCGGTTATCAAAAAATGAAATGTCTTTTCAACCTCACACGTGAGCAGCAACGGACGAACCTACAAACAACGGACGCTCTTGCATAAAAGCATTCACCTCCTTGCGAAGCGTTGCAATTTGTGTTGCTTGGGCTCGATTCATCAGTGCCTCATCAATCAAACGGGCAATGGTCTCCATGTCGCGCTCATTCAAGCCACGCGTGGTTATAGCCGGTGTGCCTATGCGAATGCCGCTGGTTACCATTGGCGATTTGTCATCATAGGGTACCATGTTTTTATTTACCGTGATATCTGCCTGTATCAGCGCTGCATCGGCTTCTTTACCGGTGATGCCTTTGTTGCGCAAATCGATGAGGAAGCAATGGTTGTCTGTTCCACCACTCACAATCTGATATCCGAGTGAAACCAAAGCTCCACTCAACGCCTGAGCATTGCGCATGACTTGCTCGCCATACACTTTGAATGAGGGGTCTAGCGCTTCACTGAATGCGACAGCTTTTGCAGCAATAACATGCTCGAGCGGACCACCTTGCATACCGGGGAAAACTCCACTGTCGAGAAGCGATGTCATCATCCGCAATTCGCCTTTGGGCGTTTTTATTCCGAATGGATTTTCGAAGTCGTTGCCCATCATAATCACACCGCCGCGTGGACCGCGTAAGGTCTTGTGCGTAGTTGTTGTAACTATGTGACAGTGTTGCAATGGGTCGTTCAACAAACCTTTTGCGATTAGACCCGCAGGATGAGATATATCTGCCAATAGAATGGCGCCAACGCTGTCGGCAATTTCTCGGAAGCGCTTGTAGTCCCAATCGCGACTGTAGGCCGAAGCGCCGCAAATAATCATTTTCGGTTTCTCACGGTGAGCAATCTCTTCAACCGAATTCATATCGATGCGACCACTTTCTCGTTCAACACCGTAAAAAGTAGCATGGTAAAGTTTGCCTGAATAATTCACGGGAGAGCCATGCGTTAAATGACCACCTTGTGAAAGATCGAGTCCGAGTATTGTATCACCGGGTTTCAAACAAGCCAGCATAACAGCGCTGTTAGCATTGGCTCCAGAATGGGGTTGCACATTCGCCCAAGCAGCGCCAAACAAGGTCTTCAATCGGTCGATGGCCAATTGCTCCACCTGATCTACAATTTCACATCCACCATAATAACGCTTCGCAGGTAAGCCCTCCGCATATTTGTTGGTGAGCACACTGCCCATCGCTTGCATTACTTGCTGACTTACGAAATTCTCGGAAGCGATAAGTTCAATACCATGTTGCTGACGTTTGAATTCTTGCTCGATTAAACCGAATATGGCCGTGTCTTTCATGTGAAGGTAAATTGGAGTCGCGAAGGTAATGTTTGAGCCTTAACACAAAAAGTATTAATGGAATGATGCGCCAACATTGCTGATTAACTTTGACGCGTTCACTTCAATTACGAAAAATGAAATTGCTATTATCTATTTGCTTAGTGATTAGTTCAGCTATGCTGAACGCGCTTTCTGCTCAAACCCCTGTTGCGGTTAAGATCAATGGTCTGCAGGCTCCAGCGGTTACAATGATTGTAGAGTATTTCATGGAAGACAATTGGAAAAATCTTCAAATCATCAAGGATCCTCAGAACGGGACATACGCCGGGAAGGTTAATTTTCCTCACAATGGCCAATATCGCTTTCGTTTTTCCAGCGACCCCAAAAGGTGGTGTGAGTTTTTAATCGTCAAGAATGAAATTCCAAGCAACGGTATTGAACTATCATTGGAATATTCACAATTATATGGTCAGGTGGTGAAGCTGTATGAATCTCCAGACCAAAACGCCTATCAGGAAGTGGAGATGAAATTCAACGAGCTCAGCATGAACCTCGATTCACTCGATCGGTTCGGATTGAAATATCAGCAGCGCGAGCAAGATTTTGCCAAATTGTGCGCTGACATCAGAACAAATTACCCCAACACTTGGACATCAAGTTTACTGTGCAACGTAGCGCCGGCACCCTTGTACAATGGCGACGAGCAATTTTCATCCAATGCTGATACGCTGTCTAAATTTATTGCTATGCATGCCTTTGATGCATTGAAGTTGGATCATCCCGATGTGCTTCATCATGTTGCTTTCGTGCGCCGGATCAATTTAGCTTATCAGTATTTTGAAAAGAACAAATTGCCTGAGTCTTATATTGATATGCTGATGAAGAAGGCATTGGTTAGCGAGGAGATGACCACGTTTATGTTCAAGTTTTTGCTCGATAAAATGATTGCCTTTCGCAATGAGCCCGGATTGAGTTACTTGATAACTTGGTATGCCGATGACTGCACAGAGGGTGATCACATGGGAGAAAATACGCGCAATCTCCTCGCCGCGTTGGAGAATTGTAAGCCAGGAAAAACCATTGAATTTCTGACACTCCCGGATGTCAATGGTAAAATGTTATCCAGTAGGAAAACATTTGCAGAAAACAAGGTCACAATTATTTTGTTTTGGCGAGCGAACTGCTCGCATTGCAGGGAGTTCGAACCGAAGTTGGAGGAGTATTATGCCCAGTACCATAGCAAAGGACTTGGTGTTTATGCAATAGGCACCGACAAGACACAGGAGGAGTGGGCTGCTCAAGATAAAATCAACGACTCGCCATGGACGAGCGTGTTTCTGGCTTTCGATCAGCGCAAGGATTTCAACAAGCGATTTCCTGTGCCCAGCACTCCGGCTTTGCTAGCAGTAGATCAGAATGGCGTGGTGCTGAAGCGCCTCATCACCAGAGGCAAAATCGAAAGTGAGATTAAAGAGCTGCTCGGATTATGAATCTCCTAGCTGCGGAAACTAGCCCCTATTTACTGCAACACAAGGATAATCCGGTGCTCTGGCATGCCTGGAATGATGAAGCATGGCGGCGTGCCCACGATGAAAATAAAATGGTGCTTGTTTCTATTGGTTACAGCGCATGCCATTGGTGTCATGTGATGGAGCATGAGGTTTTTGAAGATTTTGAATGCGCCGAGTTCATGAACATGAATTTCGTTTGCATTAAGGTTGATCGCGAGGAACGCCCTGATGTTGATAGTTGGTTTATGGATGCTGTGCATCTCATGGGCAGTCAGGGCGGATGGCCACTCAATGTCTTTACTCTTCCCGATGGCAGGCCGATTTATGGCGGCACATATTTCCCAAAACAGTCTTGGCTCCAAGTGCTTGAAAACCTCACGCAGGTGTATACTCAGGATGGATCAAGAGTGAATGAATATGCAGCTCAACTAGCGGATGGAATGCGTCAGCTCAATGCTGCGTCGCATGTCCCATCCGACATGGTTATAGACCTTCCCCGCATCAGTGAATTGGTGGATAAGTGGCAGACGCAATGGGATGGTGAGAATGGTGGAAATCTTCGCGCACCTAAGTTCCCAATGCCCAATAACTGGGAGTTTTTGTTGCAATTTGGAAAGGTGACCAGTAACATTTCCGCATTGAATCAGGTGAAAAACACCTTGGAAAAAATGGCCCTTGGTGGAATCTATGATCAAATCGCCGGAGGCTTTGCGCGCTATAGTGTGGACGGAATTTGGAAGGTTCCGCACTTCGAAAAAATGTTGTACGATAACGCGCAACTCATAGGGTTGTATGCGCAAGCTTATCGCGAATTCGAATTGCCACTTTTTTCAGAAGTTGTTGATCAAACGATCTCTTTTCTTGACACCGAATTGAAGGCACCCAATGGGTTGTATTACTCTGCACTCGATGCCGATACAGAAGGGGTGGAAGGAAAATTCTATGTGTGGAGTGATGCAGAATTGGATGAAGTACTGCGCGAAAAATCGAGCATAGCTAAAAGGTATTTTGCTATAGGTCATGCGTCTCATTGGGAACATGGCAATCATATTTTACTGCGCACAGACGATGATGAGGAATGGCTTACTCAAAACCAAATGACCTCAGCGCGGTGGATGGAGTTGAAGACTGAAATTTTTCGTGACTTGCTTCATTACCGCAACAACCGAATTAAGCCGGGGATTGATGATAAATGCATCGCATCTTGGAACGCCCTACTGGTAATTGGTCTTTGTGAAAGTGCGAAATGCGGCGGCAAGCATCACATGTTGTCTAGGGCAGAGGCATTGCTTGATGCGATTGAACGTGAAATGTCTACTGCAGAAGGACTCGTGGTGCACACTGCAACCAAGGGTCAAAAGAGTAGTATAGTTTTGATAGAAGATCAGGTGCTTTGTGTTGAGGCAGGGCTCGCTCTTTATGAACTTACTGGAAAGGATCAATATTTAAACAACGCCTTTCGCTTGATGGATAAAGTTATCCAACATTTTTCAAGTGATGATTCGGCCTTGCTATTAAGCCGCCCGAAATGGAGCAAAGATGTTATAGGTGATAAATTCGAAACGCAGGACAATGTGATTCCTTGCGCCAACAGTATCGCATGCAAGGCCATGATTAGGTTATCGATGCATTTGGATGATAGCGCTTTGCGCGAGCGTGCAATGCATATGTTGCAGACGGTGGGTGCACAAATCGACTATGCTCCCGGTTTCAGCAATTGGCTCCAGGCCGCGATGTGGCTCGTCTTACCTGCACAAGAAGTCGTGTGCAGTGGAGCGGGAGCCATCGACTTTCTGAACGAAATCCAAGAAAAATACACGCCTTTCGTGACTTATGCGGCTTCAACAACGCAAAGTGAATTGCCCTTACTCCAAGGTCGATTTCGGGAGCAAACCGCCATCTATGTTTGTCGCAATAAAACCTGCAACCTGCCGGTTTTTAGACCTGACGAAGTTAAAATTGCATGGAATTAAACCCAATTATGGAACGTGTGCGCTTGTTAGCACTGGTAATCATGCTCATTGTTTGGAGCATGTTGTCTTTGGTTGAAACGGCATCGGCGCAACTCATTGATAATCGAAATGGCAATGCCTTCAATGAAGAAATGTTCTTCAATCAGCAATTTCTATGGCTAAATAAAATCCGCAACATCACGGCTCAAGTGAGTATTAAACGTCCGGGCCGACCCATTGAGCAAAGACCCGATATGGCTGTTTATCGATTTAACGAGGTTGGATTGATGACGCGAATGGATCAAGTGAGCTCAATCAAAAATCTTGTCGACAGCCTCACCATTCAGTTTAAACGAAATGATTTGGGTGGAATAGCACTACGCGAGGAAACGGGCACACGAGGGTATTACAGCACGGGCTATGTTTATGATGATCATGGTAAGCTCATTCGCGTTGAATATGGCACTGCGGAGAATATTTCAACGCAAAAAGCCAAGCTTGAGCCGGGCAGAACAATTACCATCAATGCAGAGTCAATCATGTGGACCGAGCAGGATAATGGCGTGTTGCGTAAAAGTGTTTACAACAACTACGGATTACATTATTCCAATTGGACTATCGTTAAAAATCCTAAGGGTTTTGTCGAGACGGAAACGGAGGAACTCATCATGAGCGGCCGCACCAAGACCAAATCCTATGCGTACAATGAGCATGGCTGGATTGCCAAGATTGAATCATCGGATAACATGTCATCTGGTAAAAAGGCGCAGACATTTCGTTACGATGATTTGGGTAATGTTCAAAAGGTGGAATATTTTGACGGAAAGAAAATGACACGCGAAATAGAGGTGCTCTATACGAGTACTATGCTCGTTGAGGCATTTTTAGATCATGACCTTGAAACAGGCGATATCGGGATTACAAAGTTTTCTTACGAATACTACAAATAGAAATGAAAGTTCTTTTGCAATACACAGTATTCACGCTGGGTCTCGTTTTTTTTGCCGACGATGCCATCGCGCAGCGTCAAAAGGAGAGCAATAAAGTCACTCCCAAGTCGGCTCAGCAAAAGGAGGCTGCCGCGCTGGAGCAAAAGCAATCCGAATATAAATCACGAAAGGATCACCACCTGGAATCTCAAGACAAGGCCACGCGCAAGCGTATGAAGAAGACCCTCAAAAAAGCTGAGCGTCATTCCTGGGGCAAACAGGCTCCGTGGTACAAGCGCTGGTTTCGCAGGCAATAAGCCTAAGCCCACAGCCTCAAATCGCACATTTTCAGCGATTTGAGATTCAATAAAAAAAAAGTTTGCACGATTTAGCAAATCCGTTGTTCTTTGCGAACCTTTAGGGTATACCACGACTCATTTGTACTACGCTTCAATAGTCGGATTGTTACCCCGAATTTGATTTGTTTAACACACCTTAATCCTTCTGCTATGCAGAGAAAGTTTTACGCTCTTATTGCTTTATTTTTCCTTACTACTGCTGCTTTTGCACAGACTAACTCCGGTTCGTTGAAAGGAAAAGTCACAGACAAAGACTCAAAGGAAACTCTTCCTTTCGTGACTGTAATTGTCTTCCTCAATGGGAATACCGTGAATGGTGGAACCACAGACATTGATGGAGAATATTCGGTTAAACCACTTGAACCCGGTACCTACGACGTATCGTTTCAGTTTGTGGGTTACCAGGCGCAGACCATCAAAGGCGTTGTGGTGAAGAGCGGAAAAATCACACCGCTTGACGCAGAAATGCTTCAGGGTGCTGAGCTCGGCACTGTTGAAGTATTTGACTACAAGGTGCCACTCATCGACAAAGATGGAGGTTCTTCAGGAGGTACTATCACCCGTGAAGATTTGAAAAATATGCCTAGTCGTTCAGTGACAGGTTTGGCTCAAACCGTTGCTGGTGCTACGGATACCGGTAGCGGTATTTCAATCCGTGGAGCCCGTGAAGGTTCTACCTGGATTTACATCGATGGTATTAAAGTGCGCGGCTCTTCTGCGCTTCCAAAGTCAGCAGTTGAAGAAATCTCTGTAATTACAGGTGGTATCCCGGCAAACATCGGTGATGCTACCGGTGGTGTGATTAACGTTAGCTTGCGCAGTGCCTCTGCCAAATACACCGGTGGTGTTGAAGCAATTACTTCTGGTTTCCAGGTCGGTGACAAAGTAGTTGGTCTCGATCACTACGGTTATAACCTCGTCGAAGGTTCATTGTCTGGTCCGCTGCTCTTTTCAAAGAATGAAAAGGGCGAACGCGGTCGTCCATTGATGGGCTTTTTCGTTTCGGGTAACTACACTGACGTTGTAGATAATGACCCGCAATATGGCGGCGTGATGCGCATGAAACAATCAACTCGCGATGCTTTGTTGATTGATCCTTTGCGCCCAAATCTTGATGCCAATGGACAAGCTTCCGGCGTTCTTTACAATGCAGACTTCCTTACACCTAGCGACTTCGAAAACACACCTACACGCATGAACGTGCGCAACCGCGCAGCGAACATGGTGGCTAAAATCGATGTCAATACTTCTGAAAATGTAACCCTTACATTCGGTGGAACAGCAGCGTTCAATCGTTATCACGATTACAACGATGCTACCGATGGTGCGCGCACAAACGCTCTGATGAACTGGGACAACAATCAGCTCAACACTTCTTTCGACTGGAGAGCATATGCCAAATTCAGTCAGCGTTTCAAAAATGCAGAGGGTGAAGAAGCAGCATCATCCAACTTGAAGAATATCTTCTACAGTGTGATGGTTGACTATTCACAGAACAGCGGCACAAGTCAAGATGAAACTCATGGCACAGACTTGTTCAAGTATGGTCACGTGGGTTATTTCGACATAGTTCGCGGTAACACATATGAGCAAATTCCGGGTTCATATTTCAAGCAGACCGGTTTTCAGGACATGAACATTTTCTTCACGCCTTCTGAATTCAATTCTGATCTTGCTTCAGTAACGAATCAATATTTTGCGGGTGCTCAGCAAATCGGTCTTTCGCAAATTGCGAATGCCTATATATATGATGCCAATGGCAACTTGATTACTGACCGCAATCAAATCTTCCTTGATAATCCTGGTGTCATTGCAGCTATTGGTCAAAGCCCAACAGCTACACTCAATAACATCACTGCAGCCAATGGTCTTCGCAATGGGGATAATCCAACCGAAACCTACAACTTGTGGAATTACCTCGGAACACAGAGTAATAACTATTCAGTATACAACAACAACCAGTTCCGTGTAACTGGTATTGGTTCGGCGGACATCGGTGACCATGCTATTCAACTCGGTTTTGAATTCGAACAACGCAGAGATGCTGGTTACAGTGTTTCCCCTGTGAGCCTTTGGAATCTTGCTCGTTTGAACACCAACTCCCACATCGAGAAAGTGGATAATCAGGGAATCGGTTACGACTCAACTACTATTTATCGTGATGGCAATTACTACGTTTACTACAACACTGCCGTAGGTTCAACCAACCAATCTGAGTTTGACTACAACCTGCGTGAAGCATTGGGACTTGATCCACGCGGTGGCGATTATCTCAATGTCGACAATTTGAGCCCTGAGTTTCTTTCAATCAATATGTTCAACGCTGATGAATTGCTCAATAGCGGTAATCAGGTTGTTTCTTATTACGGTTATGACTCACACGGCAGCGTAATCTCTGGTAAAAAGCCAACTATTGATGAGTTCTTTGCTTCAACCCACAAGGTTGGAGATATCACGTATTTCAACCGTCCAATTGGCTCTTTCCAGCCCATCTATACCTCCGGTTATATCATGGATAAGTTCGCTTTCGATGATTTGATTTTCAACGTGGGTGTTCGTGTTGACCGTTATGATGCTAACCAGTCTGTGCTCAACGACCCATTTGTTGTTGGAGAAGCTTTTACAGCTGCTGAAGTAAAAACACTTGGTGATCATCCAACTAACATTGGTGATGACTATGTCGTTTATGTTGATGACCTCAACAACCCGACGGCCATCATGGGTTACCGCGATGGTAGCAATTGGTACAACGCGATTGGTCAGCTCGTAACCGATCCATCAGTAATCGGTGGAAGTGGCAACCCTAAGCCATACTTGAAGGTCGATAAGGATGCCCCACTCACATCAAAGGCTTTCAAAGATTACACCCCAGCGGTGAACATCATGCCTCGTGTTGCCTTCTCATTCCCAATTAGTGATGAGGCTACATTCTTCGCTCACTATGATGTGCTTACACAGCGCCCAACTGAATACTCACGCTTCGACCCAACCGATTACTTGAACATGAAGTTCCAAAGCAATCCGTTGATCAACAATCCTGCATTGAAGCCGGAGCGCACAGTAGACTACGCTCTTGGTTTCCAACAAGTGCTTTCAAAAACTTCTTCTTTGAAAATTGAAGCATTCTACCGCGAGTTGCGCAACATGATTCAGATTCGCAAATTCAATGGCGCTTATCCAATTGCTTACCGTGCTTTCGATAACATCGACTTTGGTACCGTAAAAGGTTTGACCTTGACTTACGATTTGCGTCGCACGGGTAATATCCGCTTGAACGCTTCTTACACGCTTCAGTTTGCTGATGGTACCGGTTCAACTTCACAGTCGCAATCGGCGCTCATCAATGCAGGTATTCCAAACTTGCGTAGCATCAACCCATTCAACTACGACCAACGTCACCGCATCATCGTAACAACGGATTACCGTTTTGCAGGTGGTACCGACTACAATGGTCCCATGATCAAGGATTTCCAAGTGTTGGCCAATACAGGTTTCAACTTCATTGCTAACCTCGGATCAGGAACGCCTTACACACCACAGCAATATGCTACTCCTGTAACAGGTGAAATTTCACCAAGCACGGAAGGTTCTATCAATGGCGCTCGTTTGCCATGGCAGTTCACAGTTGACTTCCAGGTGGATCGCAACTTTGATTTATACTTCGGTGAAGACAAGTCGAAGAAGCCTGCTGCCAACCTTAACGTGTATCTGTGGGTGACCAACTTGCTCAATACACGCAATGTGCGTAGCGTGCATCGCTTCACGGGTATTGCTGAAGATGATGGCTACTTGGCCTCTGCTCAAGCTCAGCAAATGATCAATCAGCAAAATGATCCTAGCAGCTTCAGAAATTACTACGCGATGTTCATCAATGATCCTAACCGCTTGGGATCTCCACGTCAAATCCGTTTGGGTGTACGTCTGGATTTTTAATCGTCAATCAATCAAGGATATTCAACGACAATCGATATGAGAAGTATGTATAAAATAGTTGCCCTCTCAGCCGCATTGATGCTCTCTATGGGCGCTCATGCCTACAAGTATGTAGGCAGCGGTTCCGGAATGACCACTCACAATGATGGTGCGCAGATTTCAGGCACCCGCGCTGCTGCTTGTGCGCCTGCAACAGCCCTGCTCGACTTGGAGTGGAACAACGTGCGCGCACGCATTGAAACTGGTGGTAACATGTGGCAGAACCGCGCAAACAGTACTGCCGCCTATGAGGTGCCGAAAACAGAGACAGGTGTTGGTGGAGTTTCATCCATCTATGCTGGTGGCTTGTGGATGGGTGGTAAATCTCAAGACCAAACGTTGAAACTCGCTGCTGTGCGTTTCCGCACCGAGGGTAACGACTTTTGGACAGGCCCCCTAACCAACGATGGCACTGCTGAGGTTAATGCTCAAACTTGTATCGATTATGACAAGTTTGCAGTTACCCTGCGTGAAGATGCAATCAAGCACAGAACCTACCATGACTTGGTATCTGCAGGCGCTTCTGCCGAAGCCATTGCTGAAATTTTCCCTGATGGTTATTCTATGCCTACGTATTTCCAGACATTCCCGGCTCACGGAAATACCGGTGCCGGACAGGATTTCTACTTAGGCCCATTCAAAGACTACAACAACAATGGTATCTACGATCCAGAGTATGGTGACTATCCATGGTACGACTTCTTGCGCGAAATCGATTGCGCACAGCGTCGTCGCGAAGACCAAGTGCCTTTGTTCGGTGACCAAACGTATTTCTGGATTTTCAACGATAAGGGAAACATCCACACCGAATCGCAAGGTCAAGCTATTGGTATTGAAGTGCGCGCTCAGGCGTTTGCTTTCACCACCAACGATGAGGTAAACAATATGACCTTCTTGAACTATGTATTGATTAACCAAGGCTCTCAAACACTCACCGAAACCTATTTCGGTTCATGGGTTGACCCCGATCTTGGTTTTGCAAACGATGACTATGTAGGTTGTGATGTAAACCGTGGTTTGGGTTACTGCTACAATGGAGATGCATTCGATGAAGCAGGATCGAGCTCATTGGGTTACGGTCAAAATCCTCCGGCAGTAGGTGTCGACTTCTTTGAAGGTCCATACCAAAACGCTGATGGCATGGCTAACCCGTTGACTTCCGATATTCTCGCTGCTGAAGATTCGCTAGGTATACCTTACAAAGGATTGGGTATTGGTTATGGTGATACCATCATCGATAACGAACGTTTCGGTATGCGTCGCTTCGTCTACTACAACAACTCTACGAACCCAATCAATGGTGAACCGGCTTCTCCGCAACACTACTACAACTACATGCGTGGTATTTGGAAGAATGGTCAGGAAATGTTGTTCGGTGGAAATGGCGTTAGTGGAACTGGTGTTGTAACCGGTGTTGCCGCTCAGTACATGTTCCCGGGTGATACCGATCCATACAACTGGAGCACATACGGTGTTGTTCCTCCAGCCGCTTCTATTCCATGGTCTGAACAAGAAGCAGGCAATGCGCCAAACGACCGTCGCTTTATCCAATCGGCCGGTCCTTTTACCCTTGAGCCCGGTGACTACAACAACATCACGTTGGGTGTGGTTTGGGCACGCTCTATCGGAGGTGATCCTTTCGAAAGCGTGGAATTGTTGCGCTTGGCTGATGATAAGGCACAGTCACTCTTCGACAACTGCTTCGAACTCGTGAATGGTCCTGATGCACCGGATGTTACTGTGCAAGAATTGGATCGTGAGATTATTCTGATGCTCAGCAACGACAACCCGTCATCGAATAACTACCATGAGCAATACACAGAATTTGATCCTTCAATTCCTGAAGAATTGCTGAATGGCACCCCACTGACTATTGAAGATCGCAGTTACCGTTTTGAAGGCTACCTGATCTATCAGTTGATTGATGATCAAGTAAGCAATGCAGAACTAAGCGACATCAACAAGGCTCGCTTGATTGCTCAGTATGATATCCAAAATTCAGTGGCGGAAATTATCAATTACAACCGCGATCAAACTACAGGATTGATTACGCCTTCACTTATGGTGCAGGGCAACAATGATGGAATTAGCCATTCATTGCGCATCACCGCCGACGCGTTTGCTTTGGGCTCGCCTCAGTTGATCAATCATAAGACGTATTACTTCATGGCCATTGCATATGGTTTCAATGAATATGAAGCGTATAGTATTTCGACTGGAACAGGTCAGGATGATGTATTCAAACCATCTCGTAAGAGTGCGATTGGACAGATTCCGAAAATCGCGGCAATTCCTCACAATGCAAATCCAGAAAACGGCGGTACGATCATCAACGCTGGTTACGGCGATGGAGTTCCATTGGTGCGTTTGGAAGGTGTAGGTAATGGCAAGAACATTCTGAACCTTTCTGCTGAAACAGAAAATGAGATTTTGAGCGCTCCTTACTACGCTGAAGAAGCTACTTACTTGCCAGGCGGAAGCCCTGTTCAAGTGAAGGTGATTGACCCGCTTCGCGTTCCGGCAGGTGAGTTTGAATTGAGCCTCGCTGATACGCTCGGAGAGTTCAACACGGATTCGATGTATTGGAAACTTGAAAACCTCACCACAGGTGCAATCGATTCTTCGTTCAATGCGTTCTCAAGTATCAATGAAGATTTGTTGCTCGACTATGGTTTGAGCATCACTTGGGGACAGTATAAATACTTCAATGAAGATGGTATTGTTGTAGTTCACAAAACTGATTTGCTTGAATCATCCATTGAATTCGCTGACCCACTCAATCCATGGTTAACCGGTATTCCGGATGTGGATGGATTCACTGAAATGAACTGGATTCGTGCCGGTACAGTCGAGTCTACCGACAACACACCGGAAGAGGAAGCTATTTATGATGACTATAAGGATGGTTCAGGAGTTGAGCCATTTACCGATGCCTCTGAGACATTCGAAAAAGTTCTCGATGGAACTTGGTCTCCATTCTGTTTGGGTGCATACACAACGACACTTACCGATGGTACTTGGAAGAATGTGGCAGCACCAACATCAGAGTCGGCTTCAGGTGACCTTTCACCGGCCATTGAATTTGGCAACATCTCCAACATCAAAGGACTC